>NZ_CP019334.1:1210000-1557500 GCF_002163675.1 Polaribacter sp. SA4-12
AAAGGAATGAACTTAGAAACGGTTGTTAGAGGAGAAAAAATAACGACAGAAACTTTAAGAAGAAGCATTTCACAAGGTACTTTACCATCACTTAAAAATGTAGTAAACAATAACACTAAAATTGTTTTTCATGCTTCTGGATTGGTAGAAAACAAAGCGCTTTTAAAAACATTAAAAGATGCATTTTCAGCTAAAAACTTACCAAAAGTTATCGCATCTCCATATCACACGGTTTTTGGCGGAAAGTTTTCGAGCCTTTATTTAGCACAACCTTATTACGTGTTTTATCCAACAGCACATTCTCCTGGGAAAATGGATTTATCCAAAGAAATTGCAAAGAAATATCCAGAAGAAAAAGATATAGATTGGTATGACGCTTTAAATAATGAAGAAGAAAGATATGTTGGTGAAGCTTATACAACTCAGTTTAGTATTCCTATTAAATGGGAGTTTGGTTACCACAATACAGATGATGAAATGCCAATATTTACATCGCAAGAAGAAGTAATGGATTGGATTGAACAACATGAAGAATTAATGGTAGAGATTAATAAATATAATATTCCTTTAGAAAAATTTAGATGGAATTGGAACGTAAAAAACAGCACATTAGTAATTAGAGGTAGAACATCTGCCTTGTGTGTATTAAAACCTTTAATTAAGCCTTATGGAAATTTAAAACACATTGAGCCAGATACCAGCAACAAGCGTTTGTATGCGATGAAGTAAATTGGAATGGAAATTGTGATAAACGTTATTACACTAAATTAAAAATGGTGTAATGACGTTTTAATTAGTTAAGTTTGTAAAGATGGATACATTTTTTAAAATATTATTTCTATTATTTTGGATGATCTCTGTTGATGTAAATTCTCAAGAGAATAATCTTCAAAATTTCACAACTTCGGATGGATTATCTAGTATCTCAATAAATGATATTATTCAAGATAAAATTGGCTATTTATGGTTGGCAACAGACAAAGGTTTGGTACAATTTGATGGTGTTAATTTTAAAAACCATACGATTCATAGTCAGTCTGAAGCAACCATTTTATTTTCTAAAAACAATCAATTATTAGTTGCTCATACTTCTGGTCTTTTTTTAAGAAGAAATGATTCAACTTTATATTTAGGAAAAGAAAAAGTAAATAAAATTGTTTCTTTAAATGATAAAATTCTCCTTGGAACAAATGAAGGAATCTATCAATTCATTGATCATAATATAACACCTTTAAAAATACAATCGAAAATTGATTTTTCTATAATTAATGATGTTATTCAATTTGAAAACGCCATCTATATTGCGAGTAACAATGGTTTATGGAAATTAGACAAACTAATTGATCCTTCAAAAGTTCAGAAAATTATAGATACAAATATTGAATCTTTATTAGTAATCAATAACCAATTAGCAATTCAACTTAAAAATAAAATACAATTTTACAAGAACAATAAAATTGTGTCTAACATTGATGTTTTAGAAGATATTACTTCTATCAACACTATTGATAAAGAACTTTGGATAACAACAAATGGAGATGGAATTCACATTTACAATTTACCGAATTTCACTTTCCAAAGAAAAATAAACAAGTATAATTCAGCTATTTCAAGTGAAATAAATACTGTTTTTAAAGACACTCAAAATTCTATTTGGATTGCAAGTTCAAACAAAGGTTTGTATAAATACACTTCAATTGAAGAAACAGTTAATACTGCAGTTTATATTGAGAATATATCTATCAATTATAAAAAAATTGGTTCTTTAAATGTTAATAATTTAGAATTAAAACCAGATGAGAATAATATTTCTTTTACATTTAAATCAGTCGATTTAAAGAATGCTAAAAACATTCAATATCGTTATCAACTAAAAAAGGGTTTTACTCCTTGGACTCATCAAAACAACGTAGATTTTGCAAACCTTAAAGCTGGTAAATACACTTTTATCGTTCAATCTAAAAATGGAAAAACACTTAGTAAAAAGGTGGCTTTTCATTTTTTTATTGAAACACCTATTTATAAAAAAATGTGGTTTCTTATTTTAAGTGGCGTTTTATTATGCCTCTTATTAGCAGGTTTTATCGATTTGTATATTAGAAAACTGAATAAGAAAAATCAACAAAAAGTAAATGCTTTAAAAACAGCAAATCACTTGCTAACTTTAGAGCAGAAAGCGTTGCAATTACAAATGAATCCGCATTTTATTTTTAATGTTTTAAACGGAATAAAAGCACTTGGTAATTCAGGAAAACCAAAAGAATTAAATAAGATTATTTCTCAGTTTTCAATACTTTTAAGAAGTGTTTTAAACAATTCACGTTTAGAAAAAATTAGCTTAAAAGATGAAATTGAAACTTTAAAAAACTATTTAGAATTAGAACAAAAAATGAATTCTAAATATTTTGAATTTAGCATTGAAACATTACTAAATAATATAGATTCAGAAGAGATTTTAATTCCACCAATGTTATTACAACCTTTTGTAGAAAACTGTATAAAACATGCTTTTCAACCAAACACAAAAGACCCAAGAATTAAAATTTTATTTGAAGTAAAGAACAATTTCTTACATTTTGTGATTGAAGATAATGGCATTGGATATCATCAATCTAAAAAAGAAAAAGTAAAAACGAATCATCATTCAGTTGCGTTAGCAGTAACGAAAGAGCGAATTCAGCATATATCAAAACACAACTCATTTTCTATTGAAGAAATAAAAAATGAAAAAGAAATTTCTGGAACAATAATTAGTTTCAAAATTCCTTTAAAAACAGATTATTAAGAGAGTATGGAAAGAAGAAAATTTATAAAAAACACTTTAATTACAGGAATCGGAGCAAGTCTTGTAGGCGGATTTTATTCTTGGCAAATAGAACCTTTTTGGTTGGAGTTTGTAAAAGTAAAAATGCCTATCAAAAATTTACCAAAAGACTTAATTGGTAAAACGCTGATGCAAATTAGTGATGTACATGTTGGAAATAAATTTGACTATGAATATATTATAGACTCCTTTAAAAAAGCACGTCTTTACAATCCCGATTTTGTTGTTTATACAGGAGATTTTGTTTCTTATGAAACTCCAGAACAATTTGATCAACTAGAAAAAGTATTTAAATATGCTGTAAATGGAAAATTAGGAACTGCTGGTGTTTTAGGTAACCATGATTACGGTGTTGATTGGCTAGAACCAGATGTGGCTGATAGAATTTCATCAATTTTAGACAAAGCGAATGTTACAATTCTTAGAAATGAAGAAGTAAGTTTTAGTGGTTTAAACATATTAGGTATTGATGATTATTGGGGATCAAATTTTAATCCCGTAAAGATCATGAATAAATACGATGCTAAAAAAGCAAATTTAGTTTTATGCCACAATCCTGATGTTTGTGATTTAAATGTTTGGAATAATTATAAAGGTTGGATTTTGTCTGGACATACGCATGGAGGACAAGTAAAACCTCCGTTTTTAAACCCTCCTATTCTTCCTGTAAAAAATAAAAGGTATTCTTCTGGCGAATTTGATTTACATGACGGCAGAACACTTTACATAAATAGAGCGCTTGGTAATTTATTCCAGGTTCGGTTTAATGTAAGACCAGAAATTACAATATTTGAATTAGAAGAAGAAAAATAATATGAAAGAATTAACAGCTGTTTTAGTAGATGACATGCCTATTGCATTAGAAATGTTAGAAAATGACATTGTTAACAATCATCCAGAAATTAAAATTACAGGAAAAGCAAAATCTGTTGTTGAAGCTGCAAAATTATTACGAAAAAATCAACCTGACATTCTGTTTCTAGATATTATGTTAGGCGATGGAACAGGATTTGATATTTTAGAAATTTTCCCTGATTTAAGATCGAAAATTATCTTTGTAACTGCAAGTGATGCTTTTGCTATAAAAGCTTTTAAATTTGCTGCGATAGATTATATTCTAAAACCTTATTCTGACGAAGATTTAGCCATTTCAATAGAAAAAGCACAAAGTCAAATTCAACCAGATAAGCAACAATTAAATGTATTACAAGAAGCTGTAACAGCTCCAAACAACAAGCCTAGTAAAATTTCTTTACATACTTCAGAAAAAATAATTGTTGTTAATATTGATGATATTATTCGTTGTAAATCCGATAATAATTATACTACTTTTCACTTTAAAGACAAGTCTAAAATATTAGTTTCTAAAACACTGAAACATTATGCAGATATGTTAAAGGAAGTCAATTTTTTAAGAGTACATCAGAGTCATTTAGTAAACACAAAATACATTAAAGAGTTTATAAAATCTGATGGTGGCTACTTAATTCTTACGGACAATTCTAATGTTCCTGTTTCTGTAAGAAAACGAAATGAAGTTTTAGAAGTTCTAAATTCTTATTAAAAACGTCTAGTACAAAAATAGAATCCTTCTCTAATGAGAAGGATTCTATTTTTGGATGGAAGACGAGACTTCTTTCGACTGCGCTCAAGATAAACTACTCTTCCCTTTTTAATCTTAAAAAAAAGTATAGAAACAAAAAAAGCTTCTTATTTCTAAGAAGCTTTGTTTTTTGGGTGGAAGACGGGACTCGAACCCGCGACACTCGGTACCACAAACCGATACTCTAACCAACTGAGCTACAACCACCATATAATTGCGGCTGCAAATATAATTCTTATTTTCAATATACAAAAATAAATCTTTAAATTAATTCACTTAATTTTTCAACCGCTACGTAACGTTCTGAGGTAAAACCTTCTGCATAATCTACTCCAATCAGCCTACCTAAATCTTTTGCTCTATAATCAATACTTTCTGTAAAATTCTTACTTGTAATCAGTGTTTCGGGCTCATTACTAGTCGGGTCATAGAACTGAGAAGTATATGCTAATACCGATTTCTTTTTAACATCCATAAAACCAGTAACATTAACTACAAAATCTGGTTCAATATTTTTCCATTGAATGTAATGATACACCAATTTTGGTCTCCATTTTTCTTGTTGCTCTCCTCCTGTTTCAGTTTCTATTTTTAATAATCCACTTAAAAAACAAGCGTCAGAAACCAAATTACTTCCTTTTGGATGATCAATATGTCTATCATCAATAGCATTACATAAAACTATTTCTGGTTGATACTTTCGTATCATTTTTACAATTTCTAATTGATGTTGCTTGTCGTTGATAAAAAACCCATCTGCAAAACGTAAGTTTTCACGAACAGAAACTCCTAAAATCTTAGCTGAATTTGCTGCTTCCTGATCTCTTATGGCTGCAGAACCTCGTGTTCCTAATTCACCTCTGGTTAAATCTACAATACCAACTTTTTTACCTAAAGAAATTTCTTTTGCAATAGTTCCTCCACAACCTAATTCTACATCATCAGGATGAGCTCCAAATGCTAAAATATCTAATTTCATATAATTCTTATGTTTTTTACTTTCTTGCTTTTCACTTAAAATAAAGTCAATAACTAACTCCTAAACTTACAAATTAGCATTGGTATTTTAAAAAATAAAAACAACTTTTAATCTTTGTTCTTAAAGTCAAAAATAACCTTTTTAAAAAGATTATATAGAAAGCTTCTAAATCAATTTATTATTGTTTTTTAAAATACGAAAAAGATTGTAAAAATTAGCTGATCTTAATCATTTTTATCAATTAAAAAAGGCTTTAAATTTACTTCACAAAAACAAATATTTTTTACTCTAAAAGGGAAAGATTATGATTTTAATGATCATTATTCTTACAGTTACTATTCATTTATTTATTGGGAGTAAACACTCCCCAAATGCAATAGCTACAAACTCAATAACGGGTATATTTCTTTGTAATCCCTCAACATCAACAACATTTTTTAAATCTATTAGAACCATTGCAAATAGAATGATTATAAATTCTAGAGGTTCTAAAATAATCAGGAACCTAAAAACGTAGCGTTCCTAATTTAATATTATTGTGAATTTTAATATTAGTGCCAATAATTTGGCGATTTTAAATAAATAATTTTTAAAAAATTCGATTATGACAGAGTGTGCAATTATTCCAAAAAAATCAGATTTAGGAATTTACGGTATTAAAAATGTAACTTCTCATTGGAATCAATCCCCAGAAGAGTTACAGCAAATTACCTTAGAAAAAGGAATGGGTAGAGAAACCAATAACGGAACTTTAGCTATTAATACAGGTAAATTTACGGGGAGATCTCCACAAGATAGGTTTATTGTAAAAGATGATTATACGGAAAATAAAGTTTGGTGGGGAAAAACAAACAAACCCGTTTCATCTGAAAATTTCGATAAACTACAAAATAATATTGTAGACTATTTATCTAATAAAGAACTGTATATAAGAGATGGTTATGTATGTGCAGACCCGGTTTATAGAACAGATATTAGAACAATAGCAGAGTTACCTTGGTCTATTTCTTTTGTCTTTAACATGTTCTTAAGACCTTCAGATGAAGAGTTAGAAAATTTTGAGGAAGATTGGTTGGTTTTATGTGCTCCTGGTTATGTTTGTGACGATCCAAAAGCCTATGGTATTCGTCAAGGAAATTTTTCTATTATCAACTTTACAAAAAAAACAGTTTTAGTAGGTGGTTCTGGGTATACAGGTGAAATAAAAAAAGGAGTATTTTCTGCTTTAAATTTAATTTTACCAATTGAAAAAAATGTTTTACCAATGCATTGTTCTGCAAATGTTGGTGAAGATGGAGATACTGCCATTTTCTTTGGATTATCAGGTACAGGAAAAACAACTTTATCTGCAGATCCTTCAAGAAAATTAATTGGTGATGATGAACATGGTTGGACCGCAGAAAACAACATTTTTAATTTTGAAGGTGGCTGTTATGCAAAAGTCATCGATTTATCAGAAGAAAAAGAACCCGATATTTTTAGAGCGATTAAGCCAGGTGCTTTATTAGAAAATGTAGTTTTTAACGAAGATGGTGATATCGATTTTATGGATGGAACAATTACACAAAACACACGTGTTAGTTACCCAATTTATCACATAGATAACATTGCAAAACCTTCTTTTGCAGACAACCCTAAAAACATTTTCTTTTTAACTTGTGATGCTTTTGGTGTTTTACCTCCAATATCTAAATTAACTCCTGGGCAAGCTGCGTACCACTTTATATCTGGTTATACTGCAAAAGTAGCGGGTACTGAGGCTGGTATTACAGAACCTGTACCATCATTTTCTGCTTGTTTTGGCGAACCTTTTATGCCATTACATCCAACAAAATATGCAGAAATGCTAAGTTCTAAAATGACCGATGCAGGCGTTAATGTTTGGCTAATTAATACAGGTTGGTCTGGTGGACCATATGGCGTAGGTTCTAGAATAAAATTAAAATATACGAGAACAATGATTTCTGAAATATTAAAAGGTAGTTTAGACAATGTTGAATTCGAACAACATCCAATCTTTGGTTTATTTATGCCAAAATACTGTCCTAATGTACCAATTGAAATATTAGATCCAATGAACACTTGGTTACAAAAAGGAGCTTACATTGGCAAAGCAATTCATTTAGCACATTTCTTCCACTTAAACTTCGAAAAATTTGCAAATGAAGCTTCAGATCAGATAATAGAAGGTGGTCCATTAATTGATGAACATCATCAATTAAGTCACATGTAAGTTTTCGTATAATTTTATACTATAAAAGCAAAGAGTCTAACTCTTTGCCTTTTTTTATGGCTTGTTCTATATCGGCAATTAAATCTTTCGTTTCTTCTATACCTACAGAAAAACGAATTAATCCATCTTTAATTCCTCTTGCCAAACGCTCTTCTTCACTTAATAAGGCATGCGTTGTTTGTACAGGACTTACTGTAGTACTTTCTAATCCGGCTAAACTCATTGATGGTTTTATCAGTTTTAAATTATTCTGAAATTCCATAGCATCAATTCCTTCTGATAACTCAAAAGACAACATTGCACCAAAACCTAGCATTTGTTTTGCCGCAATTTCAAAACCTGGATGATTTGTTAGACCAGGATAATATACTGTATCTATATTCTCGTTTCTATCTAAATAATTCGCCATTTCTTGCGCATTTTTCGTCTGCTCTTTTACACGTAAGTTTAATGTTTTTAGACTTCTTTCTAATAACCAAACTGTTTGATCGCTTAAATTACCTCCAAAATTGATAGCAGTTTTCCAAATTTGTTCAATATGTTCTTTGGATGCAGCTATTGCTCCTGCAGAAATATCTGAATGACCTCCCATATATTTCGTTGCAGAATGTAACATAATATCAATTCCGAAATCTACTGGATTCTGATTGATGGGTGACGCAAACGTGTTGTCAATCATCGTTAGAATTCCGTGTTCTTTAGCCAACCCAGAAATAGCTTTCATATCTGTAATTCCTAATAACGGATTCGAAGGCGTTTCTATATATAAAACTTTGGTATTTTCTTTAATTAAAGACCTAAAATCTTCCACTTTATCAGATTCTGTAAAAGAATATTCAATCCCGAATTTTTCAAATTCAGAAACAATAAAATTATACGTTCCTCCATAAATAACTTGCTGTACCACAACATGATCTCCTTTTTGTAAAAAAGCAAATAAAGCTGCCGAAATAGCTGCCATTCCAGAACCAAAAATCAATGCATCTTCCGTTTTTTCTAAAGCCGCAATTTTCTTGTGCAACATTTCTTGATTTGGCGTATTAAAATAACGTGGATAACGTTTTACATCTACACCATCAAACGCATAGGAAGTTGAAGTATATATTGGAGAAACTGCTCCTTTAAACTGTTCATCCTTTACTTCGCCAACGTGAACACAAGTTGTGTTTATTCCTAGTTTTTTATTCATATTCTATTAATGTAAAAGTTGATGAAAAATAATATTTTTTATTCTGTTTATACACTGAACAATTAAAAGTGTCTTTTGTAATTAAATTAACCACATCAAATTGGTCTATTAAATATTGAGATTCTTTTTCTACATCCAAAATTTTATATTTTGTTGTATCAATAGTATTTCTATAATTTATTGTTTCAGATTTTTTTAACCCTAAGATAAAATTCCTCCAACTTACATTTCCTTCATCACAAACATCGTTTTTCTGCAGATTTATATCTTGCCAAACCAATTCATAAATTGAATCACTTAATTCTAAAGCATCCTTTTCTAAATATTTGTCATACTTAGTCACCCTATCTAAAGTATCAATTACAGTTAAAATGTTTTCATTAGAATTATAAAAAATAATTTCTTCAGGGTTTATTGGAGGAATATCAATTTGATAATAAATTGTTGTGTCATTCATTTTCTTACCAATCAAAATAACATCAACACCAAAACTTCTTTTATAACCGCCATCATACAAATCACCACAAGAAACATCTTTAGTTACTTCAAAAGGCAAAATAGAAATTTGTTTTTTCTCACAAGAAGAAAGAGACAAAGCCACAACCAACAAACAAATAAACTTTTTCACAAATAAACTTTTTTACATCTGCCAAATTAAGAAAATCAAATCTATATATTATCTATAATTTCAATATCTTCGTTTTATGATATCAGTTTTACTCGTCGGGAAAGGAAATGTTGCCACACATTTATACAATACTTTTTTAAGTGTTGATACTATTGTGTTTACACAAATCAGTTCTAGGAAGTTAGAACATATTCCGAAAGCAGACATTACAATTATTGCAGTTTCTGATGATGCAATTGCCGAAGTTTCATCAAAAATTAAAAACCCTTTTGTTGTGCATACATCTGGATCTTGCTCTATCAATGAATTAAAAAACGCAACAAACAAAGGTGTTTTTTATATGCTACAAACTTTTTCTAAAGATAAAAAAGTCGATTTTAATGAAGTTCCCTTTTGTTTAGAAGCTGATAATGAAAGTAATTACTTATTACTTGAAGAATTAGCGAAATTAATTGGTAAAAAAATATACGCTGTAAATTCGGAACAACGTAAAGCATTGCATGTTGCCGCTGTGTTTGTAAATAACTTTACAAATCATATGTATAAAATTGGGAACGATGTTTGCAATGAATATCATGTGCCCTTTGAAATTCTGCAACCTTTAATTAAAGAAACAGCTTTAAAAATTGAAACTTTATCACCAGAAAAAGCACAAACAGGACCTGCAATTAGAAACGATAAAAGAACAATAAAAAATCATTTAGATTTGCTAAATAACGAGCAACAAAAAATCTATAAAATCATTACAAAATCAATCCAGAATGGAAATTAGTTACAAACAGTTATTACCTAAAATAAACACTTTAATTTTTGATGTAGATGGAGTTCTTACAAACGGAATGGTAACTATTATGCCAGATGGTGAGTTGGTTAGACATATGAATATTAAGGATGGTTACGCTTTAAAAACGGCAGTAGACAAAGGCCTTAATGTTTGTATTATTTCTGGCGGAAAAAATGAAGGAGTAAGAACTCGATTGGCAAATTTAGGAATAAAGGATATTTATTTAGGCGCTCATGATAAGATTAAACAATACAAAGAATTGGTAGAAAAGTATAATTTAAAACCTGAAAATGTGTTGTATATGGGAGATGATATTCCTGATTATCCAGTAATGAAATTAGTAGGTTTACCTTCTTGCCCAAATGATGCTGCTCCAGAAATACAAGGAATTTCTAAATATATTTCTTACAAAAAAGGTGGTGAAGGTTGTGTTAGAGATGTTATTGAACAAGTTCTAAGAGTACAAGGTAAATGGGAAAATAATTTTAATGCTCAGTACGATTAATATGAAAACAAAAATTACTACTATATTAATATTGTTAATTACAGTTTTTATGAATGCTCAAACAGTTGTTGGAAAATGGAACTCAAGAGATGAAAAAACCGGAGAAATAGATTCTGTTGTTGAAATCTATGAAAAAAACGAAAAAGTTTTTGCAAAAATAATTGACATTACTGACCCTAAAAAGAAAGTTGCTCTTTGTACTTTATGCACAGGAAGTAAAAAAGACAAACCAGCATTAGGTATGCATATTTTGTATAAATTAGAGCAAAAAAGCAATAATAAATGGTCTGGTGGTTATGGCTTAGACCCTAGAAAAGGAAATTATTTTAATGTTTATATAAAATTAGTAAAACCGAATAAGTTAAAAGTAAGAGGGTATGCAGGTATTCCTCTTTTTGGTAAAACTATTTATTGGGAAAGAGTTCAATAACCAATATTACAATTTTTTATAAACACATTATCAATACGAATACAAAACAATAAAAAATTATGAAAAAATCAATTTTTACTTTAGCACTATTAATGTTTGCAGTAACAATAAATGCACAATCAATTTTAGGTAATTGGAAAACAGTTGATGATGAAACTGGTGAAACTAAATCTATCGTTAACCTTTATGAAGAAAACGGTGAAATTTATGGTAAGGTTCTTAAAGTATTAAACAAAGATCGTCAAGATGCTGTTTGTGATAAATGTGAAGGAGATAAAAAAGATAAATTGATCTTAGGGATGGTAATTGTTGAAGGGATGAAAAAGAAAGGTGACGAATATAAAAATGGTACAATTTTAGATCCTCAAAAAGGAAAAGAATATGATTGTAAAATTTGGTTAGACGAAGACAATAAGAACAAGCTGAATGTAAGAGGTTATATTGCCTTTTTATATCGTACACAAAACTGGTATCGTGCAATTGAATAGCTTTTACTATTAATTACAAATACCGTATCAATACGAATATAAAAAACATGAAGCAACTCCACTTCACTATTAATAATAGAAATATTTCTGCTAACAGTAAATTAGTAGCAAACATTTTAAAAGGCCTTCATTGTTTACCTAATTTGGAAAACAAAAAAGGTCTTTTATTTTCAAATACTGTTTTAGATAATTATATAGAAGAAGAGGCCAGACACAGCATTCAAACGCTAACGATTAAAGAAAACAGAAGTATTAGAACGTTGTCTAGTGGTGAGCAAAAAAAAGCATTACTCAATTACCTACTGCAACAAAAACCAGCTTTTTTAATTTTAGACAGTCCTTTTGAAAGCTTAGATACTTTAGCTGTTTCTAATTTAAAAGAAAGTCTTATTGCATTATCTTCAGATATTGTTTTAATTCAAATTTTCAATCGAAAAGATGAAATATTGCCAATAATTACGCATGTTTTAGAAATTGAAAATAATGAAATTACCACAACTATTCCTTTAGATAAATATCCTTTTGAAGAAACTAACTTTATCTTTAAAGGAGAGATTCCTAAACCAATCACTTTTTATAAGAATATACCAGAACAGTTAATATCATTCCAAAATGTATGCGTCGATTATGATGATAAAAACATTTTAAACAACATAAATTGGACCATCAATAAAAATGAATTTTGGCTTTTAACAGGACCCAATGGGTCTGGAAAGACCACAATTTTATCGATGATTTATGGAAATAACGTAAAAGCATTTCGACAAGAAATTTATTTATTTGGCAAGAAAAAAGGTTCTGGAGAAAGTGTTTGGGAAATAAAAGAGAAAATAGGCTATTTTAGTCCTAGCCTATTAGAGTTGTTTAAAAGGAGATTTTCCGTAATTGACATGGTGCTCTCTGGTTTTTTTGATAGTGTTGGTTTATACAAAACACCATCTACGCTACAAATTAAATTAGCTGATGAATGGTTGATGTTATTAAATTTAGAAAATAAAAGAAACACTCCATTTAACAACTTAACGACTGCAGAAGAAAGATTGGTTTTAATTGCGAGAGCCATGATTAAACATCCGCCTTTGTTAATTTTAGACGAACCTCTTATCAACCTAGACCATAAAGGAACTACAATTATTGTGAATTTAATTAATAAAATTGTAGCAGAAAGTACTACAACAATCTTATTTGTTTCTCATCGAGAAATAGAAAAATTACAACCTAATTTTATCTATGAGCTCACTCCTACTAAAAATGGTTCTATAGGAAACGTCAAAAAAGAACACTAGGAAATTTTGGTTTTTAGTTTTTAGTTTTTAGTTTTTAGTTTTTAGCAAAAATGAAAACATTGAAACTCTTCACCTTTGTACCTTTGCAACTTTGAACCTTTGAACCTTTGAACCTAATATCAATTTCTCTCTTCTAACATTGGTACAAAAGCAAAATCTCCTAATTCGTGTTTTTCGAATTCTTTTGCAGATTTACGAATAAACAACGTCATTATTTGTGTTTTATCACCAACAGGAATCAATAATCTACCTCCTACTTTTAATTGACTTAATAATGGTTTTGGTACATAGGGCGCACCAGCAGTCACAATAATTTTATCAAAAGGTGCTTGTTCTGGCAAACCTTTATAACCATCACCAAAAATAAATTTCTTAGGATTATAACCTAACTTTGGAAGAAAAAGAGATGTTTTTTTAAACAACTCACGTTGTCTTTCAATCGAATACACTTCTGCCTTTAACTCTAACAAAACCGCTGTTTGATACCCTGAACCTGTACCAATTTCTAAAACCTTTTCACCTGACTTAACTTCTAAAGTTTGCGACTGAAAGGCAACTGTATATGGCATAGAAATGGTTTGCTCTGCAGCAATAGGAAAAGCTTTGTCTTGATAAGCGTGTGACTCAAAACTACTGTCAATAAATAAATGGCGTGGAATTTTACGTACTGCATTCAGTACGTTTTCATCAACAATACCTTTTGCGTTTAATACGTTAGCAAGTTGGTTTCTAAGTCCTTGGTGTTTAGATGTATCTCTCAATTTTAACAAATTTCTGGAGTGTAAAATAGTAATTAATCCATATAAATAGGCATAAAATTGTATCTTTGTTTTTGGCTGATTTTTAAAAATCGGAATACACTAATTCAAAGTCTTTACGGAGAAATAATCTCGACTCAAAAAAAGATTATTTCGCCTTGTTCTCAAAGACTTATAAATATATTATATGCTTAAAGTTGGAGTATTAGGTGCTGGTCACTTAGGGAAAATTCATTTACGTTTGTTACAACAATCTGATAAATATGAATTAGTAGGGTTTTATGATCCTTCTAAAGAAAACGCTAAAAATGTTGCCAAAGAATTTGGTTACACTTCTTTTGAAACCATAGAAGCTTTAATTGAAGCTGTTGAAGTTGTTGATATTGTAACTCCTACATTATCACATTTTGATTGTGCGAAAAAGTCTATTGAAAAAGGAAGACATATTTTTATTGAAAAACCAATTACAAAAACAGTTTCTGAAGCAGAAGCAATAAAAACATTGGCAAGCCAATACCACATTTTAGGTCAGGTTGGTCATGTAGAGCGTTTTAATCCTGCATTTACAGCAGTAAAAGATAAGATTGAAAGCCCAATGTTTATAGAATGTCACCGATTAGCTGAGTTTAATCCTAGAGGAACGGATGTTCCTGTGGTGTTAGATTTAATGATTCATGATATTGATATTATTCTTTCTGTTGTAAAATCTGAAGTTAAAAATGTTCATGCTAGTGGAGTTGCTGTTATTTCTGACACTCCAGATATTGCAAACGCAAGAATTGAATTTGAAAACGGTTGTGTTGCTAATTTAACGGCAAGCAGAATTTCAATGAAGAACATGCGTAAAACAAGATTTTTTCAAAAGGATGCTTATATTTCTGTTAACTTTTTAAGTAAAGAATCTGAAGTTGTAAGAATGAAAGATGTTCCTAAAAACCCAGATGAATTTGCAATGATTTTACAAAATGCAGAAGGTGTTAAAAAACAAATCTATTTTGAAAATCCTGAAGTAGAAAACAACAATGCTATTTTAGATGAGTTGGAAACTTTTGCAGATGCTATTAATAATAAGACTACTCCTGTAGTTACATTAAACCAAGCTACAGAAGCATTAAGAGTAGCCCAAATGATTATTGATTGTTTTTAAAAGCCCATCCTTAATCCTTCCCAAAGGGAAGGAAACACTCTTAAGGATAGAAGTTAATTATAAACAAACTATAAGAATTACCGTTTTTGGAATTTAGTAAAACTTTTTAATCACAAATTTTTTATTCGCCCGAGTAAAAATTCCTTCCCTTCGGGAAGGTTAGGATGGGCTTTTAGTATGAAAAACATAGCAGTAATTGGAGCAGGAACCATGGGAAATGGTATTGCTCACACATTTGCACAATTTAATTATAAGGTTCGTTTAATCGATATCTCTGAAGCTTCTTTAGAAAAAGGAATGGCAACTATTGCTAAAAATTTAGACAGAATGGTGTCTAAAGAAAAAATTTCTGAAGCTGATAAAACTCAAACGTTGCAAAATATTAGCACATTTACTTCTATTAAAGAAGGTGTTAAAAATGCTGATTTGGTTGTTGAAGCTGCCACTGAAAATTCTGTTTTAAAAACTAAAATTTTTAAAGAGTTGGATGAAGTTTGTGCTGAACATACAATTCTAGCAACCAATACTTCTTCTATTTCTATTACTCAAATTGCGGCTGCAACAAACAGACCCGAAAAAGTAATTGGAATGCATTTTATGAATCCTGTTCCGATTATGAAATTGGTAGAGATTATTAGAGGCTATAATACTTCTGATGAAGTGATGGAAACAATTGTTGGACTTTCTAAAAAGGTGCATAAAATTCCGGTTGAAGTAAATGATTACCCTGGTTTTGTGGCAAACAGAATTTTAATGCCAATGATTAACGAATCTATTGAAACGCTGTATAATAATGTTGCTGGTGTTGAAGAAATTGACACGGTTATGAAGTTAGGTATGGCGCATCCAATGGGACCTTTGCAATTAGCAGACTTTATTGGTTTAGATGTGTGTTTGTCAATTCTAAATGTTTTACATGACGGATTTAAAAACCCAAAATACGCTCCTTGTCCGTTGTTAGTAAATATGGTAATGGCAGGAAAACTTGGTATAAAATCTGGTGAAGGTTTTTACGATTATTCAGAAAGTAGAAAGGCTGAAAAAGTAGCAAAAATGTTTATTTAGAAAAAGTTAATATAAAAAAACTATAATATGAAAACCCAAGAAAATGATTTTTTTGTTGATAAAGCTATTGCGAAATACCAAGCTTTATCAAAAAAAGAAAAATTAATGATTAATTTAAGCATCATTGTTTTTTCAGCTATTTATATTGTTGAAAAGGTTTATAATGGTGGTGAAGTTGTGGGTAAATTCTTATATGATATTAACAATTAATTCATAAGTTTTCCTCAGGAAAACTAGTCAACATGAGAAATATATTTTTAACTATTTCCTTTATTTTTACTGTATCTTTTTTGTCTGCTCAAGAGACAAAAAAAGGAATCCTAAACATTAAAAAAATTGGATTTCTTTATAATTATGCGAATGAAGACAATATTTTGTTTGATGATTTAGATTACACCTATGCAACATACATTTATAAGTTACAAGCTTTTTATGATTTAGGAACTTGGAAAAATTGGGGAATTGAATTAATTGTTCAACCTCAAATTCAAATTATTAAACATCAGTTGACAAACATTCACTTTGTTTTGCCTTCTGAAGAAGATTATAAAAACAAAAGAACTGAATTTACAACACCTAAAACGATCCGTTTATATGCTTTTGAATTAGGATTTGCGTTAAAAAGAGAGATTTTTAAAAATTTAGATGTTCGAATTACAGCAGGTTTAGGGGTGGCAAAAATAGAAACTAGGACAGAACGGTTGGCAAAAGGATTTACTTTTATAGAAAATGGATCTTTAGGATTGTCTTATAAAACTACTAAAAAAACAGCTCTATATATTGGCAGCAATATTGGACACGTTTCTAATCTTGATTTTAAAACACCAAATAACGGATATACGTTTCTAGGTTTTGAAGTTGGAATAACATACTTATTAAAATAAAAACTGATTTTTATCTCTTTGAGCGCAATAGAAAACTTAATAGTTCTCGACTGCGCTCGAACAGACATTAATTTTATTTACCCAACCAAGAGTTTAACATCCAAATTGTTTTTTCTTGTTCAGCTATAAAATCACTCATCATTGAGTTTGTACCTTCATCTGCTGCTTTATCAGATAATTCTAAAATTAAACGTTCGTTTTTTAATAATTCTGAAAGTGAATTCACCACCAAAACGACTCCTTCTACATCATTAGAAATATCTTTACCAATTACTACAGTTGCTTTTTCTAAATAATCTGTAAATGTATGTAATGGCTTTCCTTGTAAGGTTAAAATACGTTCTGCAATTTCATCAATCTTAATTTGAGAATCTGTATAAAATTCTTCAAACTTTACGTGTAATTCAAAAAAATTCTTACCTTTAATATTCCAATGTAAACCTCTTAAATTTTGATAATAAATTTGAAAATTTGCTAGTAATCCGTTTAATTCAGTAACTAAATTAGCCGTTTCTTGTTTGTCTAATCCTAATATCGTTTTATTCATTTTTGCTTGTTTTATTTGATACTTCAAATTTATAAGAAATTAAACACGATAACCTATAATTATTATTGATAGTTTTAATATCTTTATCAAAAAATTTTATACGACATGACAATTACTCAATTAAAATATGTTTTATCTGTTGCAGAATATCAAAATTTCACGGTTGCTGCAGAGCATAGTTATGTAACTCAACCTACTCTGAGTATGCAAATACAAAAATTAGAAGAGGAGTTAAGTATTAAAATATTCAATCGTTCTAAAAAACCAATTGAATTGACCGAAGTAGGAAAAAAGATTGTTGAACAGGCTAAAGTTATTGTTGATGAAAGCAATCGAATTTTAGATATTGTACACCAACAAAAAGGATATATAGGAGGTGAATTTAAATTAGGAATAATACCAACAGTTATGCCTACTTTATTACCGATGTTTCTACAAAACTTCACTAAAAAATACCCAAAAGTAAAGTTGATTATAGAAGAATTAACGACTGAAGAAATTATAAGAAAATTATCTGACGGTCATATTGATGCTGCTCTTGCTGCTACTCCTTTAGAAAACGAAACTATTATAGAAAGACCTTTGTATTACGAACCTTTTGTAGGCTTAGTACCACAAAATCATAGACTTTTTAAGAACACAAAAATAACTGCGGATGAATTAGAAATGGGAGATATTTTGTTATTAGAAGATGGGCATTGTTTTAAAGACAGTGTAATTAATTTATGCACAACTCATAAAATTGATAATAAAAAAGGATTTCAGTTAGAAAGCGGAAGTTTTGATACCTTAATTAAACTTTCTAAAGAAGGTTTAGGAATGACGTTATTACCTTATTTACATACCTTAGATTTAAATGATGTTGATAAAAGCCATTTACGCGAATTTACAAACCCTCCTCCTGCAAGAGAAGTGAGTTTGATTTATCATAAATCGCAATTAAAAATGCAATTAATAGAAGCTTTAAAAAAGACTATTGATGGTGTTATTAGAGGCGCTATTTCTTTTTCTGATGTGAAGATTATAAGTCCTTTACAGAAGAAATAAAACATACTAGTTTTACTTATTATAAAAAAAGAGGAAGCCAAAAGCTTCCTCTTTTTTAGTGTTTTACTAAATAATTAAGGGTGTTTATCCTGATAGTTTTTATTAGTGTTAGCAATACTTTTGTTAAAAACTAAAACCATTTACTATGAAAACATTAGTACTAAAACATCTATTAATAATTTTAGCAGTATTGTTTGCTTCAATTTCAAGTTCACAAAATGTTACTATTCCTGACAATGAATTTAAACAAGCATTACTAAACTATTCTCCAAGAATAGATACTAACTTCGATTATGAAATATCTATAACAGAAGCAGCAGCTATAACAACTCTTGATGTTTCCTATCATCACAGAGAAGAACATTTTATGCCAGATCCAAATGATCCTTTTGGTATTGGTGGAGGAATATTTGTCCAAGAAGGAATTTATGATTTTACTGGTATTGAAGCTTTTGTAAATCTAACGTCTTTAACTTGTATTGAAAATGATTTAACCACATTGGATGTTTCTGCATTAACACAATTAACGTATCTAAATTGTTCCAACAATATAAATTATATGGGGTTCTCAAATGGAATTACATCCTTAATTTTACCAACATCAAGTGCTCTAAGTTCACTTAATTCTTCTGGAAACTACTTATCATTACTTGATTTATCTACTTATACATCACTAACAAATCTAAATTTAGCAAGTAATAATCTAAGTAACTTACTTTTACCTAATACTAATACCATAACATCTTTAAACTGTAGTAGAAATCAATTAACTACATTAGATGCTTCTCCTTATACAGCGCTAATCAGTTTAGTTTGTGATAATAATTATATCAATACGCTTTCATTACCTAATACGAATACATTAACAACTCTTAAGTGTTTTGTAAATCAAATACCAAATTTAGATATTTCTAATAATTCTGGTTTAACACATTTTGATTGTAGAAATAACCCTTTTACAAATGGATTAGATGTATTAAATAATACTGCTTTAACAACTTTAAATTGTGCTAGTACACAACTGGTAAGCTTAGATTTAACCAACAATACATTACTAAATACATTAGCTTGTGGTAGTAATGCTATTACTGACTTAGATGTATCTAGACAAACAAGTTTACACACTTTATATGCTAATAACAACCAGTTAACTAGTTTAAACTTAAAAAATGGAAATAACACATCAATGTTATCAAGTAGATTTAATGCTAATAATAACCCCAACCTAAACTTAATTTGTGTTGATGATATTACGTATGCGAATTCTACTTTTATTAATAAAGATGTACAATCTTATTATTCAGATACTTGCTCATTCATACCAACAAATTCTAATACAATAACTGGTACCGTTTCTTTCGATTTTAATGCTGATGGATGCGATCCTTCAGATACCAAATCTATCAATACAAAGCTAACGAATATAAGTACGAATACTTCTAATGTTACATTTACCAATAACAATGGTCAATATTTAATGTATACTCAAGAAGCTAATAACACCGTAGATATCTCCCCAAATTTACCTAGTTTCTTTTCAGTAACACCAACCTCTCAAAATGTAAACTTTACAGGTTCTGGAACAACTCAAAATGTAGATTTTTGTATCACAGCAAATTCCGTAGTTAATGATGTTAAAGTAAGTATTTTACCACTAACAGAATCTAGACCAGGATTTCAAACTACCGTTAGAGTTTTTTACGAAAATTTAGGGTCCACTATTTTAAGCGGAGATATTAATTTAACTTTTGATGATTCTAAAGAAATATTTATCAATTCTTCAGAAACCTTAATAAATCAAACCACCAACTCATTAAGTTGGAATTATTCAAACTTAAACCCTTTTGAGAAAAAATATATTGATGTTATTTTCGAAATTAATAGACCAACAGATCTCATAAACCCCGTTAACAATGGAGATGTGTTATCTTATAATTGCACAATAAACCCAACTACAGGAGATGCAAACCCAACAGACAATACTATTAATTATGAAGATACTACAATTGGTTCTTATGACCCAAATGATATTATTGCTTTAGAAGGAAACTTCATCGATGAAAATGAAGTGCCAAATTATTTAAACTATAGAATTCGTTTTCAAAATACGGGTACTGCATCAGCAATAAATATTGTTGTGAATAACGAATTAGATTCAGATTTAGATTGGGATACTTTTCAACCAATAACTGCAAGTCATACTTATAGAATCTCAATTACAGACAACAATAAAATAGATTTTATTTTTGAAAACATTCATTTAGCAGACAGTACTTCTAACGAACCAGGGAGTCATGGTTGGATTTATTATAAAATTAAACCCAAAAGTAGTTTTGCCATTGGTGATGTTATAGATAATACCGCAAATATTTATTTCGACTTTAATCCGCCAGTAATTACCAATACATATCAAACCCAAATACCAGAACCTATTGTTACACCTATTGATGATTTAATAGCATCTGTTTATCCTAATCCTACCAGAGATATTGCAAATATTGAAGTTAATTTAAAAGGAAGACTGTTTGTTTTTAATAAGTACGGAGCGCTCGTTTTTAAACATCGCTTAGAAAAAGGAGTGAATACATTTAATTTTGATTGGTTAAGATCTGGTAGATATTTCTTAAAAATTAAATCTAAAAAACAAGTTATTTATAAAAAGTTAATTAAAAAGAAAAACGGTCGTGGGCGTGGTCATGGTTCTAGTCATCATGGAAATAAACACAACAATAGTCATGGAAGACATTGTAAAAACACACATCATTAAAACAAAAAAAAGGAAGCTAAATAGCTTCCTTTTTTTTTATGAATAATATAAATTATTAAGAATACATTTTGTCTCTTAATTCTTTAATTTTTGGATCTGATAAATAATCATCAAAAGAAGTATGTCTATCAATTACTCCTTTTGGTGTTAACTCAATTACTCTGTTAGCAACCGTTTGTGCAAACTCATGATCATGAGTCGTAAACAAAACAGTTCCTGTAAAGTTAATTAATGAGTTATTTAATGCTTGTATCGATTCTAAATCTAAGTGATTTGTTGGCTCATCTAAAATTAAGATATTCGCTCTTTTCATCATCATTCTAGATAACATACAACGTACTTTTTCTCCTCCAGAAAGTACATTACTTTTCTTTAAAGCTTCTTCTCCAGAGAAAATCATTTTTCCTAAAAACCCTCTTAAGAAAACTTCTTCACGTTCTTCTTCAGTTTGTGCGTATTGTCTTAACCAATCAACTAAATTTAATTCTCCGTCTTGGAAAAAAGAAGAGTTATCTAAAGGTAAGTAAGACTGTGTTGTTGTAACTCCCCAATCAAATTTACCAGAATCAGCTTTTTCATTACCGGTAATAATTTGATAAAAAGCAGTAACTGCTCTAGAGTTTTTAGAGATTACAGCAATTTTATCTCCTTTATTTAAATTGATATGCACTTTATCAAATAATTTTTCTCCTTCAAATTCTTTTGATAATTCTTCTACATTTAAAATTTGATCACCAGCTTCTCTATCGCTTTTATAAATAATAGCAGGATAACGTCTACTTGATGGTCTAATTTCATCAACATTTAATTTCTCGATCATTTTCTTACGAGAAGTTGCTTGCTTTGATTTTGCCATATTTGCAGAAAAACGACGGATAAATTCTTCTAATTCCTTCTTTTTCTCTTCTGCTTTTTTATTCTGTTGTGCTCTCTGTCTTGTTGCTAACTGACTAGATTCATACCAAAAAGTATAATTACCAGAATAATGGTTTATTTTACTATAATCAATATCAGAAATATGTGTACAAACTGCATCTAAAAAGTGTCTATCATGCGAAACCACAATTACACAGTTGTCAAAGTTTGCAATAAAGTTTTCTAACCAAGCAATTGTTTCAAAATCTAAATCATTGGTAGGCTCATCCATTATTAAAACATCAGGGTTTCCAAAAAGTGCTTGTGCAATTAATACACGTACTTTTTGTTTACCATCTAAATCTTTCATTAATGTATAATGTAAATCTTCAGAGATCCCTAAGTTAGATAACATTGCTGCTGCATCAGAATCTGCATTCCAACCATTCATTTCTTCAAAAATTATTTGAAGCTCACCAATCTTTTCTGCGTTTTCATCAGTATAATCAGCATATAAATCATCTATTTGCTTTTTAATTTTAAACAGCTCTGTGTTACCCATAACCACTGTTTCTAAAACCGGAAATTCATCAAAAGCATAATGATCTTGCGTTAAAACAGACATTCTTTTTCCTTTCTCTAAATGAACCTGACCAGAAGTTGGTTCTTGAACACCAGAAATAATCTTTAAGAAAGTGGATTTTCCTGCTCCATTTGCGCCAATAATTCCATAACAATTTCCTGATTGAAATTTGGTATTTACATCATCGAACAAAATTCGTTTTCCGAATTGTACAGATAAGTTAGAAACTGATAACATACTCTATTTTTTTAAAATTTCTGCAAAAGTACAAATTTGATTTATCTTTCCCCCTTGATATTCAATGCATTTTAATAAATATTATTTCCTTTTTTTATGCCTTTTTTAAGAACTTTTTTAACAATGAATTAACAACAAGAGCTCACATGAATCCCTAAATTTGTAATAAAAGTAATGATTCCCAAAATGTATGCTTAAATATTTATTTTATTTTATTATATTATTTGCAGTTACAACCTTTGTAAGCTGCGATGCTACTTCTAAAAGTACAGCTACTTATTTTGGAGGTAAAATTATAAATCCAAAATCTAATTTTGTTGTTTTATATTCTATGGATAAAGTCATAGATACCATGTATTTAGGAAAAGACAATAAGTTTATAGGAAAACTAAATAATGCCAATGAAGGTTTGTATTATTTTAAGCATGGTGATGAAAACCAATACATCTATTTAGAACCACAAGACAGTTTAATGTTACGTTTAAATACCTGGGATTTTGATGAATCAATCGTTTTTGCAGGAAAAGGAGCTGAAAGAAATAATATTTTAATTGATTGTTTTTTAGAAGAAGAAAAAGACAATAAAATGTTTTATCTGTTAAATAAATTAGAACCTAATGAGTTTCATGTAAAAATAGATTCTCTAATTTCCTTAAAAAAACAAACCTATCAAGAATATATTTTAAATCATCCAGATGAAACGGATGGCTTTAATCATGTTTTAAAAGTAGCACTCACCTTCCCCATTTATGCAAGGGTAGAAAGGTACCCTATAGCACATGTAAAATATAGTAATAAAACAGATTTTCATAACGTTGATCCTTCTTTCTACAATCATAGAAAAATGGTTAGCACAAGTAATGATTCTCTAATGTATTACCCACCTTATTCTATATATGTTAGAAACTTCTTGTACAACACAACGTATTCTTTAGGTCATAAACCAATGACCAATGAATATTCATCAGATTTTACAATAGATTTATTAAAAACGATAGATAATAACATAAAATCTGAAGCTTCAAAAAATGCTTTTCTAAAACAAACTGTTATTGGGCATTTCTTTAAAAAATCTAGTTGTGCTGCCAATAAAGATGCTTTTAATGCGTATTTTGATACTAGCACAAGTAAAAAAGATAAAGACCATGTAAGACAACTTTTATTAGACAGTAAAGCGTTGCATAAAGGTCAGAAAATAACAGACTTTATTATTAATGACTTAAACAACGGAATTCACTCTATAAAAGATCTTACTAAAAATAAGGATTCTTTTTTATTCTTTTGGAATCCAGAATATGTAAGTCCTACTTATATAGCCTCTAGAATAAATTATTTATCACAAAAATTTCCAGACATTCAGTTTCTTCAAATAAAAATTGATGGAAATAGTACTGATAGAATTCATAAATTAGATATTAAAACCCAGTTTTTTATCACCCCAAAAAGTGAGGCTAATAATTTCTTAACTAGTAAGATGCCTAGATCTATATTGATCAATAAAAAAGGAATTATAACAAATGGTTTTGCTTCTATTACTTCTAAAAAACTATCTTCAGAATTAAAAAATTTAAGTAAATAACATTTACTCACCATACTTTAGAATAATACTGTATATTTGCAGGATTTTTAATTTGAGTCTAACTCATTAAAAATCAAGTCCAATTTATAATCGGGTTTGCAGGTGGGCGTTCTGTGAATCTACAAAAAAACACAGTATGTCAACATTTTTAGAATTAGGTTTAAAAGAACCTATCAACAAAGCATTAACAGATTTAGGATATGAAAAGCCAACTGTTATTCAAGAAAAAGCAATTCCTCAAATTATCTCTTCAACAGACGATTTAAAAGCATTTGCACAAACAGGTACAGGTAAAACTGCTGCTTTTAGTTTACCAATATTAGAACTTTTAGATGATAATAGTGGTAATGTACAAGCAATTATTTTATCGCCAACTAGAGAACTTGCAGTTCAAATTGGTAATAACATTAAAGACTTTTGTAAATATTTACCTAAAATTAAGGTAACTACAGTTTATGGAGGTTCTAGTATGGAAGACCAAATTAGATCTTTAAAAAAAGGATCTCAAATTGTTGTTGGAACTCCTGGTAGAACAGTAGATTTAATTAAAAGAAGAGCTTTAAAATTAGGAAACGTTCAATGGTTAGTCTTAGATGAAGCTGATGAAATGTTAAACATGGGTTTTAAAGACGAATTAGATAAAGTCTTAGAAGCAACTCCAGATACTAAACAAACATTATTGTTTTCAGCAACTTTTCCTAGAGAAGTAGAGTCTATTGCTAGAAACTATATGACCAACCCAATAGAAATTACTTCTGGTCAAAAAAATGCAGGTTCAGAAAATGTAAGTCATGAGTATTATTCTGTAACAGAAAGAACTCGTTACCCAGCATTAAAAAGAATCGCAGATTTAAATCCTGATATTTATGCAATTATCTTTTGTAGAACTCGTAGAGAGACTCAAGAAGTTGCAGATAACTTAATTAAGGATGGTTACAGTGCAGATTCTTTACATGGAGATTTATCTCAACAACAGAGAGATTCTGTAATGGGTAAATTTAGAAAGAAAACAATTCAAATATTAGTAGCTACAGATGTTGCTGCTCGTGGATTAGATGTTACTGAATTAACACACGTTATAAACCATAAATTACCAGATCAAATAGAAAACTACACACACAGAAGTGGTAGAACTGGTAGAGCTGGTAACAAAGGTATCTCTATAGTTTTAGCGAATGGAAAAGAGAAAGGTAAATTACGCCAGATCGAAAAAATCATTCAAAAGAAATTTGTAGAAGGTAAAGTTCCTTCTGGAAAAGAAATCGTTAAAAATCAATTAATGAATTTAATTGATAAAGTTCATAATACTGAAATAAACGAATCTGAAATGGAGGAGTTTTTACCAAGTATTTACGAAAAACTAGAAGACTTAGATAGAGAAGATATCATCAAAAAGTTTGTTTCTTTAGAATTTAATACGATGTTAAAGTATTATGAAAACTCTAAAGATTTAAACGATTTATCTTCTAGAGAAAACTCTAGAGCTAGAACGGTTAATGAAAACATGACTCGTTTCTTTATCAATATTGGTAGAAAAGACAATTTAAATCCTGGTAAGTTAATTGGTTTAATTAACGAACAGAATATTGGTGATAAAGTAGAAATTGGATCTATTGATATTTTAGATACTTTTTCTTTCTTTGAACTAGATAAAGATTACGAAGACAAAACATTAGAAGCTTTTGCAAGCAACCAACCTGATTTTGACGGACGCTCAGTAAACATTGAGATTACGAAGAAAGAACGTTCTGGTGGCGGTGGCGGCCGAAGAGGTGGCGGTGGTGGTAGAAAACCATTTGGTAAAAAAGAAGGTGGTGGATTTGGAAGACGTAGAGAAGGCGGTTCTTCTTCTCCAAGAGGCGGAGATTCTTCTAGTAGAGGAAGATCTGACAGACGTCCTTCTTCTGATAGACCTGATAGAGCAGACAGAAGTTCTGGTGGTGGTTCTGGAGAAAGAAGATCATCTGGTGGTTTCGGAAGAAAACGTAGAGAAAGTTAGAAAACTTAAGTACAAAATATATAAACCTCATCATTTTAAAATGATGAGGTTTTTTTATGGCCATTTATTAGATAAATGTGATAAATTTCTTAAAAATGTAAGTAGCATGATTGGCTACTAGAAAGAATAATTTAAAGAAATTTCATCTATTAAATATTCAAAAATCTGCTTTCAGTTGCCATAAGATTTTCTTTCAAATACAATGTGCATTCTTCAGAATTAGCTACTACCTATTTTTTCTATCTGATTAATTACCTGGCGCAAAAGGAAACTTTAAACTCTTATAATAGTCTAAGGTTTTAGTTGGTTTTTCTACATCTTTAGGTAAAGGCATTTTAGAAAATTGTTGAAAATAAAGAAGACACGCATCACGCCACCATTTGGCTTCTTTAAATTGAATGTTTAACAACATATTTATTTCCTTAAAACGTTGCGCATCTACATAAGTCTCCATTCTTTGCCAAGTATCAACCATATGTGCCACTTGATCTACTCCTTCTTGATATTTTAAGGCCATTCCATTCCAAAGAGTCTTTCCATTTTTAAGTTTATAATTCCATGAAACATGATGAAACCATAGTAAATATTCTTCCGGACAAGTTGCAAGGTCATTATACATTTCTGCAACTTCTAAAGCATATTGTGAGGTAGCATTACTACCAGAAGGTGTTCTATCGAAACCAAAAGCATCTGCTTTGTGATAATAAACAGGATTCCATTCTGGTCTAGAAAGATTAGCAACCCAAGGTCCAGGTCCATAATGATGACCTGTAGCCATGATATGATGTAATCCTAGAGGTGTCATATAATTTACAACAGCTTCTCTAGAGTCTAACATCATTTTCTGAATAGGTTTTACAAAGTTATCATCATTAGAAAAAGTTGATTTTAACCATTCATCAGCAATCTCTTTGGCTTTTAAATTGGGATTCCAAGCTAGTCTTCCAAATCCATACCAATTGGCTTGTAAAAAAACATTACCTGTCCAGTTTCTATCACTTCCAATATTACTTACTCCTGCCATTCCTGTAAGTTTTTTATCATAAAGAGATCCATCAATATCTTTAGCAACTTTTGCTCCCTCCCCTTTTCTATAGGTGTCAGATTTTAAAACTTCTTCGTATAGTTTTGGAAGAAATATTTTAACAGGTTATCATCATTTTGTTGATATAATTACTGAACCATATACATCATAAAAAACTCATTACCTAATAATTACAGCTAAAAAAAAAAAAAAACACTTTTACATGTAAAAAAACATGTTTTATTTTCTGCTACTATTTTATTAAAATAGTCTAATGATGTACAAGGTGTGATTTGTTTTTTAATCGTTCTTAACCATGAGATTCCTCGTCGCAAACTAGCTCGGAATGACAGTAAATATGAAATCTACCAAAATGTCATTTCGAAATGAGTGACCATAGGAGCGATTGAGAAATCTCAGTGATTTTAGTTCTTAATAATGAGTATACTGATGTTAAAAAATTCTAATTATTATGACATTTTTCTTCAACAACTAAAAACACTTTTAAACGAATTTATAATGAATCATGTAGCGGTTTAGAGTTATAAAAAAAGTCTTAAAATAGTTCTTAGAAATTCTTTTCCATAAAAAAACTGAATGTGAGAAATTCATATTCAGTTTTTAAAAAGCACTCACAAACTAGCTTTTAAACAGTTTGCTCCTTTTTATTTTGAACAACTTTTTCAATTAAATCTGGTATTTTTTCAAATGCTGCCGCCAACCCGTGAGTTTTTCCAGCTTCAACAAAAGAAATTTGATCACCCTTTGTAACTAAAAAACCAATAGGTTCTATACCAACTCCAGCGCCTGCTCCTATACCTTGCCCTTTTCCTTTTGTTTTTGGATCTGTTCCTTCTCCTCCACCAGAACCAAATCCCATACCTACTTTAATAACAGGTACACATTTAAATTCTCCTAAATCAAACTGCTCACCTATTACAGTATTGGTGTTTGCTTCAGATTTCATAAAATCTGTAATTTTTTCTAATAATTCTTCGAAATGTAATTCCATAATATTTTATTTTTAATGGTTTATAAATAATTTTATAATATCGTATGGTCGATTTTCTATTTCTAAAGTCAACGCATTTATATTTTGAAAATTGATGTTTGCATTCCCTTTTGTATAAAAATTTAAAAATGCAACTACTGGATACAACTTGGCATTTAAAATACAATCTCCAGTATCTAATTGTAACCGAAACTGTTTTATGGTAAAGGTTTGTAATAGCTTCAAAACCTTCCTAAAAGCAACTTTATTAGGTTTCTTTTTTGCCTTTTCTTTTACAACTACTCCCTTTTTTTTTATCGGTTTACTTTTAAAGGGATACACATAAAAGGTAAAAAAAATAACGCGAAGCTTTATTCGCAAGACATCTTCTTTATGAGGTTCTATACTAACTTTAGTAAGGCCTTTTATTTCTGCATAATATTGTTGTGTACTTGTATCTATAAAAAGTTGCATTGGCATAAATAATAGGTACAATACAAGGGCAAAAAAAAGAAGTAAAACAACCGTTAAAAACATCATTTTATTTTTACATAAAAGAACACATAAAAACCACATAACACAATGACTCACATCAGGTTAAATAAAAATTTATAAACTTTTTGTAAAAGGTATTTGTAGGAATACCAATCTGATGATAATTAAAGTCATTTCGAAGCTTTTAGCTAAAACAATCTGTCTATCGTTGCCCATACTCTTCATAAGATTGCCACGTCCATAGCTACACTAGTTACTTTCAATCAAAATGCATTTTGCTTTCAAGTAGCCTCGAAATGACAGTAAATATGAAATCCACCAAAATGTCATTTCGAAATGAGTGACCATAGGAACGATTGAGAAATCTCTTTGATTCTAGTTTCTTAATAACGAGATTCCTCGTCGTAAACTCGCTCGGAATGACAGTTCGCTTCATGAGATTGCTTCGTAAACTCGCAATGACAGGATAATGTAATTACAAGAGCACAAAAAAAACCTCACATTGCTGTGAGGTTTTAAAAAAATATTTTATCAAATTGAATTACATCATTGAAGCTGCAACCTTTTTGTAAGTACCGTTTTCTAACAATTCTCTAATTGCAGAAAAAGCAGTAATTGTTTCATCTATATCTTCTTGTGTATGTGTGGTAGTTGGTATCAATCTTAAAATGATTAATCCTTTAGGTATTACAGGATACACTACAATAGAACAAAAGATTCCGTGGTTTTCACGTAAATCATTTACCATTGCCATTGCTTCTGGAATATCTCCTTTTAAAAACACCGGTGTAATACATGTTTGTGTTGTTCCTAAATCGAAACCAGCAGTACGTAAACCAGATTGTAAAGCATTTGTGTTTCTCCACAAAGTTTCTTTTAATTCTGGCATTGTACGCAACATATCTAAACGTTTTAATGCTCCTTTTACCATTGCCATTGGCAACGACTTTGCAAACATTTGAGAACGCATGTTGTATTGTAAATACTGTATTACTTCTTTATTACCTGCAAAGAAAGCTCCAATACCTGCCATAGATTTTGCAAACGTTGCAAAATAAACATCTATTTCGTCTTGTACCCCTTGCTCTACTCCTGTTCCTTTTCCGTCTTTTCCAAGCGTTCCAAATCCATGAGCATCATCTACTAAAAGTCTAAAGTTATATTCTTTTTTAAAAGCTACAATTTCTTTTAAACGACCTTGCTCTCCACGCATTCCAAAAACTCCTTCAGAAATTACTAAAATTCCTCCTCCAGTTTTTTCTGCCATTCTTTGAGCACGCTTAATGTTTTTCTCAAAGCTCTCCATGTCATTATGCTTGTACACAAAACGTTTACCAGCATGCAGACGAACACCGTCTATAATACATGCATGCGTATCCATATCGTACACAATAATATCATTTTTAGTAACCAAAGCATCAATTGCAGATACCATTCCTTGATATCCGAAATTCACTAAATAAGCAGCATCTTTTTCAACAAACTCTGCACATTCTTTCTCTAGTTGTTCATGAAACGCTGTATGACCAGACATCATTCTAGCACCCATTGGGTATGCCATACCATGTTCTGAAGCCGCAGCACCATCTACTTTTAAAACTTCTGGATGATTTGCTAAACCTAAATAATCATTGATACTCCAAGTAACTACTTTTTTACCATTAAAAGACATTCTATTAGAAATAGGTCCTTCTAGTTTAGGAAAAACATAATAGCCTTCAGCTTGTTTTGCCCATTTACCTAAAGGTCCTTTATCAGCTTCTATTCTTTCAAATAAATCTATCGCCATGTTCTCTTTTTTTTGTTTTTCTTCGAACTGCAAAGTAACCGCTTTTTTTGCAGTTTATCAAATTGTGAACGATTGAATTCTACTTATAAGAAATCGTTTTCTTTCATCCATTCATCGCTATAAATTTTATTCATATAACGAGACCCATGATCTGGGAAAATTAAGACGACAAAACTATCTTCTGTAAACATATTTTTCGCAGCATATTGTTTGGCAGCTTGCATTACAGCGCCACTTGTATAGCCAGGAAACATCCCTTCTTTTTTAACAATATTTCTTGCTTCTAAGGCAGCATCTTTATCAGATACTTTTTCATAGATATCAATAACATCAAAATCGGTAGCTGTAGGAATTAAGTTTTTACCCAATCCTTCAATTTTATAAGGACTTACCTCATTTAAATCGAGCTCTTTGGTTTCATGATATTTTTTTAACACAGAACCAATCGCATCTACTCCTAAAACTTTAACGTTTGGGTTTTGCTCTTTTAAGTATTTCCCTGTACCAGAAATAGTACCTCCTGTACCACTTGCCACAACTAAATGCGTAATTTCACCAGCTGTTTGTTCCCAAATTTCAGGGCCTGTAGTTCTATAATGTGCTTCTATATTAAGCTCATTAAAATACTGATTGATGTAAACTGAGTTTTTTGTTTTTCTGTGGATAGTTTTCGCAACTTCGTAATAAGATCTAGGATCTTCTGGCGGCACGTTTGCAGGACATACATGCACCTCTGCCCCCATTGATTTTAGTAAATCTATTTTATCTCTGGAAGATTTATCGCTCACTGCTAAAATACATTTGTATCCTTTAACAATACTAATCATAGCCAAACTAAAACCTGTATTACCAGAAGTAGTTTCTACAATAGTAGCTCCTTTTTTAAGAATGCCTTTTTTTTCTGCATCCTCTACAATATGTATAGCAATTCTATCTTTTGATGAATGTCCTGGATTAAAAGCTTCAAACTTTGCGTAATAATTACCCGGTAGATTTTTAGTAATCTGATGGAGTTTTATTAGCGGAGTTTCACCTACTAAATCTAATATTGAATTTGTAATTCCGTTATTTCTAGTCATTCTAAAACGATTCTCAAAGTAAATGTCATTACAAGTAAACGATACTAAAATGGCTGTTATTAATATAAAAAACGCCTTCGTTACGCTTGCAATGACACTTATTTTTTCTTTGATTTCAAACGCAAAAGTACGTTTAATACTTAAATATGTAAACTGTTTTTAAGACTTAATTTTTACAGCGCCTATTTTATCCTCTAAAGCTAAAAAGAAGGTGTACATTTTAGCGGTTTCTTTTAAGGCATCAAAACGACCAGAAGCGCCTCCATGGCCAGCATCCATATTGGTATCTAGCATCAATAAATTAGTATCCGTTTTTAAGTCACGTAGTTTGGCAACCCATTTTGCAGGCTCCCAATATTGTACTTGTGAATCATGAAAACCAGTAGTTACCAAAATATTCGGGTAGTCTTTAGGTACCACTTGATCATAAGGTGAATACGATTTTATATAATCGTAATATTCCTTGTCATTTGGGTTTCCCCATTCGTCATATTCACCTGTTGTTAAAGGAATACTATCATCTAACATGGTAGAAACAACATCAACAAAAGGTACAGAAGCTATAATTCCGTTATACAATTCTGGGTTCATATTTACAATTGCGCCCATTAACAAACCTCCTGCAGAACCACCCATTGCATATAAATGTTTTGGTGATGTGTAGTTGTTATCAATTAAATATTGAGAACAATCTACAAAGTCGTTAAAGGTATTTTTCTTGTGCAACATTTTACCATCATCATACCATTCTCTACCTAAATACTCGCTTCCACGAATATGTGCTAAAGCATATACAAAACCTCTGTCTAACAAACTTAAACGTGTGGTAGAAAAACTATCTGGTATGGTATATCCGTAAGAACCATACGCATATTGTAATACAGGTGTGTTACTAGTAAGCTCTGTATCTTTATGGTACACCAAAGAAATTGCTACTTTTTTGCCGTCTCTAGTTGTTGCCCAAACACGTTTTCCTATATAATTTTCTTTATCAAATTTACCTCCTAAAACCTCTTGCTCTTTTTTAACCTCTTTTGATTGATCGTTCATATTAAAATCGATCACCGAACTTGGTGTAGTAAAAGAATTGTAGGAATAACGAATAATATCGGTATCAAAATCTGGGTTTGCATATACGCCTACCGAATAGGTTTCTTCGTTAAAAGGCAAATAATAATCCTCTTTATTGTCCCAACGTTTTATTCTTATTTTATTTAAACCATTAGTTCGTTCTTCTAATACTAAATAGTCTTTAAAAATCGAAAAATCTTCTAATAAGGTATCCTCTCTATGGGGTATTACATCTACCCAATTTTCTTTACTTGTTTTAGCAATTGGCGTTTTCATCAACTTAAAATTGATGGCATTGTCTTTATTGGTTAACAAGTAAAAATGCTCTCCAAAATGTGATACATTGTATTCTAAATCTCTTTCTCTTGGCTGAATCATTGTAAATTCGCCCGTTGGAGTATCAGCATCTAAATATTGAGATTCTGTAGAAATCGTATTGTAAGAACCGATGATAATATATTTATCTGATTTAGATTTTGTTACATAGGTACCAAAGGTATCGTCTTTTTCATGATACACTTCTACATCTTCAGAGGTTGGTGTACCTAAAACATGTCTATACACACTAGAACTACGTAAAGTTACAGGATCTTTTTTGGTATAAAAAATAGTTTTATTATCATTTGCCCAAACAGAACCACCTGATGTATTGTCTATAATATCTTTATAAATTTCGCCAGTTTCAAGGTTTTTAATTCGTAAAAAATACTGTCTTCTACTTACAGTATCTGTTGCAAAAACCACGAGTTTATTATCATTAGAAATATTTAATCCTCCTAATTGATAGTAATCGAAATCTTTTGCCATTTCGTTTACATCAAAAAGCACTTCTTCTTTTGCTTCTAAGTTTTCTTTTTTACGGCTATATATAGGATATTGATTCCCAATCTTATAGCTTGTAATATAAAAATAACCATTGTCTTTATAAGGCACAGAAGAATCATCTTCTTTAATTCTACCTTTCATTTCCTCGAACAATTCTCCTTCAAATGGTTTGGTTAGCTTTGTAACCTCTTCATAATAAGCATTCTCTTCTTCTAAATAGCTAACTACTTTTTGAGCATGCGCATCCTTTTCTGCTGCATTTTTTTGTTCATCAGACAAACGCATCCAAAAATAATCATCTACTCTTACATCTCCGTGTTTCTCTAATTTTGTAGCTTCTTTAATTGCTACAGGAATTTTTGCATCCGTACTTTTCATGGTCTCATTTTTACAAGCGGTTGCAAATGTAAGACTTAAACAAAGAAAAGAATAACTATTTTTCTCATTTTTAGGTGATTTCAATTCCTTATAAAGCACTAAATTTGTAGTAAATTATAAAATACAAAAAACTATGTTTGGAGACTTATCTGGAATGATGGACAGCATTAAAGATGCGCAGAAAAGAGTAGAAGAAACAAAAACTAGATTAAACTCGGTTTTGGTTGATGAAGTTGCTGCTGATGGAAAACTAAAAATAACACTAACTGCAAATAGAGAAATTAAAGCGATTTCTATTGATAACGCACTACTTTCTGATGCTGAAGAATTAGAAGACTACTTAATTCTTGCTTTAAATAAAGCGATAGAAAAAGCAACAAAAATTAATGAAGCAGAAATGGCTGTTGCTGCTAAAAGCGGTATGCCAAACATACCAGGAATGGACATGTTTAAATAACGCGCATGTTTTTACTAACAGACGATTTTTTATTACCTTGTTTAAACAAATCGCTCTTTGGAGTCGATTGTTTAGGTTGTGGAATTCAAAGAGCTTTTATGCTTTTAATTCGTGGTGAATTTTTGCTTGCATATAAAATGTATCCTGCAATTTACACCTTGCTATTATTTGGTTTTTTTTTATTGATCAATAGAAAATTGAAACTGAAAAACAGCCGCAAAATAATAGTAACATTCGCTATTATAAACGTCTTAATAATTATTGTTAGTTATTACATTAAAATGAAACCAATATTTACTATTTAATAAAAAAAGAAAATGGAAAGACAAGAATTACCAAACGGAAAAACGGCATTAGTACTCGGAATTTTATCATTAGTAACCTGTATTTGTTACGGAGTTATTGGATTGCCTTTAGGAATAATCGCAGTTGTTCTAGGTAACAAAGCAACGAAAGAGTTTAATGAGAATCCTGAAAATTATAATAGCGTAGGAAATGCTTCTACTGGAAAAATAATGGGAATTATAGGAATTATTATAAACACCATTTTCATTTTAACAATTGTATGGATTTTATACAAAATTGGTTGGGATGCAATTCAAGATCCAGCTCTAATGGAGCAAAGGGTCGATGAAATTTTTGGTCAATAAGTAACAAAAAACAAACATATAAATAGGATACTTCTTTTTAAGATATATCCTATTTTTTTTTAGCAGACACTTTATATTTAACGTTCTATAAACATAGTAACTAATTGCTATAGTGTATTTTTGCAATCGATAAAAAATCAAGGAAAGAAAGATGGAGAATATTGAAAAGAAGAAAAAATCTTTAGGGAAAAAAGTCCTTAAATGGGGAGTTTCAATTGTATTGATTTTAATGATTGCGCTAATTTCTATTCCTTATTTTTTTAAGGATAAAATTGTAGAAATGGTTGCTAAAACCATTAATAATAACATTAATGCGAATGTAACTTTTAAGGACGCAAACCTTAGCCTTTTAAAGAATTTCCCTTTAGTTAGTTTAACTGTAAATGATATCGCTGTTGCCAACAAAGCTCCTTTTGTGGGTGATACTTTATTCAATGCAAAAGAACTGAGTTTAGCAATGAAAATTACGGAGCTTTTTAAAAAATCGGATGAAACAATTGCCATTAAAAGTATTGCTTCTAATGATGGAAATATAAATATCATTTTCAATAAAAAAGGAGATGGAAATTTTGATATTGCCATCGCCAATGAAGAAACGACAACGACTACTTCAGACAGTTCATTCTCTTTAAATATTGAAGATTATGAGTTTGCCAATATCAATTTTAACTACATAGACAGAAGTAACAACACAAAACTAAGTTTAGAGAACATAAACCATACTGGAAAAGGAAATTTTGCAGAAGATATTTTTAATTTAGACACAAAAACTACTGGTTTTTTATCTTTCGATTTAGACAAAACGAATTACATCAGTAAAGTAAAAATTTCTCTAGATGCTGTTCTTGGAATCGATTTAAAAAACAGCAAATACACCTTTAAAGAAAATACGGGTTACATTAATCAATTGCCTTTAGAGTTTGATGGTTTTATTCAATTAGTTGATGAAAATCAATTATATGATCTTCGTTTTAAAACGCCAACTTCTTCTTTTAAAAATGCCTTGGCTTTGTTGCCTAAACAATATGCAGGTAATTTAAACACCATAAAAACGGAAGGAAATTTTGAAGTAAATGGTCTTGTAAAAGGAACTTTGTCTAATAAAACAATTCCTGCTTTTGACATTAACATTTCTTCTAAAAACGCCTTCTTTAAATATGCAGATTTACCAAAAGCTGTTCAGAATATAAACATCGATTCTAAAATAGTAAACAAAACAGGTCTTATTAAAGACACCTATATTGCTATTAATAAACTGAATTTTAAAATTGATGAAGATGTATTTTCTGCAAATGGAAGCGTTAAAAATATTACGACCAATCCAAAAATAGATATCACAGCAAAAGGAACTCTTAATTTAGCGAACATTGGTAAAGTGTATCCTGCGCCTTTAGAAAAAGAATTGGCGGGTATTTTACATGCTGATGTTGCCACCAATTTTGATATGAATTCTGTTGAAAAAGGGAAATATGAAAACATAAAAAACTCAGGAAAAATTACGGTTAGCGATTTTAAATATGAAGGAACAGATGTTGCGAATCCGTTTTTTATCAACAAAACTTCGGTTTCTTTTAATTCAAATACCATAAAGTTAAATGAATTTGAAGCAAAAACAGGTACTTCTGATCTTTCTATAAAAGGAAACCTTGATAATTTTTATGCGTTTATTTTTAAAGATGAAGTCTTAAAAGGAAATTTCAACCTAAATTCTAACAACCTTATTGTGGCAGATTTTATTGCTGCTGATAAAAGCACAAATACCAATAAAGCACCTTCTTCTACGTTAAAAATCCCTGCTTTTTTAGATGTAAAATTTTCAGCAAATGCTAAAAAAGTGGTGTATGATAACATCAACCTTGCTAACGTTTCTGGAGACCTTTATATTCATGATGAAACTGTTGATCTTAAAAACTTAAAAACGGATGTATTTGGTGGAAATATTGGTTTTAATGGAACTGTTTCTACAAAAGGAACGACTTCTAAATTCAACATGGATTTAGATTTAAAACAATTAAATATTAGTGATTCTTTTGGAACTTTAGACATGTTAAAATCGATTGCTCCTATTGCAAAAACAATTGAAGGTAAAATAAATTCTACCATTAAAGTTTCTGGTAATTTGAATGATGATATGACTCCTAATTTAAAAACCATTACTGGTGATTTATTTGGAAAATTATTAAATCCACAATTAAACAGTAGTAACTCTAAAGTACTTTCTTTATTAGGAGATAAGGTTGATTTTATCAGTTTAGATAAATTAAATTTAGATGGAATTAATGCAATACTATCCTTTGAAAACGGACAAGTAAACGTAAAACCGATTCCATTAAAATATAAGGATATTGGTGTATTAGTATCAGGAAACCATAGTTTTGATAATTCGATGAATTATGATATTGTTTTTGATGTTCCTGTAAAATATTTAGGTACAGATGTTACCAATTTAATTGCAAAATTAACGCCTTCAGATGCTGCTTCAGTAAAGAGTATTCCTGTAAAAGGAAGTTTAACCGGTAGTTTTGGAAGTCCTAGTTTTTCATCAAACATGAAAGATGCTACTGCTACTTTAATAAAAGATTTAGTAGAAAAACAAAAAAACAGCTTGATAAACCAAGGAAAAGACAAAATAAAAGATCTTATAGGAATCGGAACAACAAAGAAAGATTCTACCAAACAAGGAGATGCAAAAGATAAAGTTACCGATAAAGTAAAAGATGTTTTAGGTGGATTATTTGGTAAGAAGAAAAAAGATTAAAGTTCTTTAAATCATAAAAAAAGGGAAGCTGAATGCTTCCCTTTTTTATTTTACTTTTATAACAGATAGAAAATAGAGTGCTCTATTTTTATCAATTAGATTCAATATTTTATAAAGCTCCCATTAAAGAAACAATAAATAACAAAACATATAAAGACAATGTTATAACGGTAAACACACCAATAAACTTATAATGTGATTTTAACATCTCAAAAGCGTTTGCTAATGTTTCATCATTTTTTGTAGAAATTGCTTTTTTCATTTTGTTAGAAAACTGTAGTAAATAATACACAGGAAAAAAGTAGATAATTGCTAAAACTAAATACGTAATTGCCATTATTAACCCTAAATTATCTGGAATTCCTGGTTGCATTTTCGCAGCCATATCAAAAATTGTGGTAGAAAAAGCGGCAAAAACCAACATCAATCCGATTAAAATAAAACCTATAATAGCTAAGAATTTTGCCCATCTAGCAGTTTCTTTTAAAAAGTTTTTTGAAGCACCAGTTAACGTTAGCTGCTCTAATTGTGTAATAGGATTATTTATCATAATGTTACTATAGTCGTTTAGTTCTCATCAAAAATAAACAAAAAAAAGAAGCCACGAAATCACAAGTTTATATTTGTGATTTTGTGGCTTAAATAGTAACTATAAATATCTATTTCTTAAACTCAGAAATTGTGTTCTTAATAATTGAAATACAATCCATTAATTGAGCTTCATTCATGACCAAAGGTGGCGCAAAACGAATAATGTTTCCATGTGTAGGTTTTGCTAATAATCCGTTATCACGAAGTTTCATACAAATATCCCAAGCAGTAGAACTATCTTCTGTATCGTTAATTAAAACAGCATTTAACAACCCTTTACCTCTTACAGATTTTACTAACTCATTTTCATTTGCAAAAGCAGCTAATTCCGTTCTAAAGATATTCCCTAAATAATCTGCATTTTCTGCTAATTTTTCGTCAGCAACCACTTCTAAAGCAGCAATAGCAACAGCAGCAGCAATTGGGTTTCCACCAAACGTAGAACCATGATTTCCTGGTTGAATCACATTCATAATACTATCATTTGCCAAAACAGCAGAAACAGGATATGCTCCACCACTCAATGCTTTACCAAGAATTAAAATATCTGCTTTTACCTCAGGAGTTCCAGAACAATTTTTCTCTGTACAAGAGCAATTTCCACAAGTGGCTAATAATCGTCCTGTTCTTGCAATTCCTGTTTGTACTTCATCAGCAATAAACAATACATTGTGTTTTACACATAATTCTTTTGCAGCGGCTAAATATCCTTCAGAAGGAACATAAACTCCAGCTTCACCTTGAATAGGTTCTACTAAAAATGCAGCAATGTTTTTATTACTTTCTAAAGCCTCTTGTAAAGCTTGTAGATTATCATATTCAATTTTAATAAATCCTTTTGTATAAGGACCAAAGTTTTTTCTAGCAACAGGATCATTAGAAAAAGAAATAATAGTAGTTGTTCTTCCATGAAAGTTGTTTTCACAAACAATTATCTCTGCTTTATTTTCATCAATTCCTTTTACTTCATACGCCCATTTTCTTGCTAGTTTCAATGCCGTTTCTACAGCTTCTGCACCAGTATTCATTGGTAATAATTTATCGAACCCAAAAAGCTCTGTAGCAAATTTTTCATATTTACCTAACACGTCATTGTAAAATGCGCGAGAAGTTAATGTTAACGTTTTTGCTTGATTTACCATTGCATCCACAATTTTCGGATGACAATGCCCTTGATTTACAGCAGAATATGCTGACAAGAAATCATAATATCTTTTTCCTTCAGCATCCCAAACATACACGCCTTCACCTTTACTCAAAACCACTGGAAGTGGATGATAATTATGTGCGCCATATTTGTTCTCTAATTCGATTGCTTCTTGCGAAGTCAGTTTGCCTAAAACAGCCATTGTTTTTGTTTTAAATGTTTATAATTAAATAACCATTCCTGTTCTACCTTTATCCTTTCGAAAGATTCGAAAATTCAGCGTGGGAAAGAAATCATCCCCGAAGTTTTACAAAAGTAGTGAAATTAATTAATGTGACTTTTATCATGTTAATAAAATAATTATTCTTTTAAATTTGGACTTGGATTTTTCAACCTAACCATCATCTTGAAAAAAATTATACTTGGTATTGCTTTGGTTTCCTTAACTCTTTTCAGTTGTACTGAAAAGAAGGATAAAAAGACTTCAAATAAAATAACACTTACTGCTATTGAAAAAGGAAAAAAACTTTTTAATAGCAATACCTGCAATACTTGTCATAAAGAACAAGTAAAAGTAATAGGTCCTGCTTTAAAAGATATCGCTGCAAAATACAAAATTGAAGAAGGTAATATTGTCACTTTTTTACAAGGAAAAAGCAAACCTATTGTAGACACAAAGCCTGGTCAGACAGCAATTATGCAAGCAAACCTTAGCATTACGAAACCAATGAAAGTAGAAAATTTAAAAGCTATTTCTGAATACATTATGAGTATCGAGTAGTTACCCCCATTCCCCCTACAGTGCAAAAGAGTTTTTTCCGTAATAAGGAGAAACTCTTTTTTTTTCGTTTTAATTTCTTCACAACAAAGAAGCATTTCTATTCTAGGTTTAACTTTTCATCGAGAACCAAAATCACTAAAAAACAAACTTTCTTTACTTACTTTTTTTGAGAAGAAATCATCAATAATTCTAATCTCTTTATTTCTCTAAGTAAGGCATTCTTGTTCATTTGCATCCAAGAAAAAAGTTTTAACATAGACATCATTAATATGCATAAAAAACTTGCAGCTGCCCATTTTATCAATTCGAAAGTTGTTGTTGCTTCAAAAAACTGCATCATTGAATAAATTAAAAAACCTAATATGATAAAGTTGACAAAGAATAAGAGGCTTATCATCCATTTTAGTTTGCCATTAAACAATCCTTTTACACTTGCAAACAAATCTTGTTCTTCTAAACCATCGTAAAATTTAGATTCTTCTTGGGTTAACGTTTCTTTAATTAATTGGTCTATTTCTTCTATATTATCTTTCATGACGTGAATGTTTTAATTTTGTTTTTAATTTTTCTCTTGCGTGAAATAATCTTGATTTTGTGGTTCCGATTGAAATCTGTAGCAAATCACTAATTTCTTTTAAACTATAACTTTCCTTATAAAACAAACGAAGCACCATTTGATGTTCTACGGATAGTTTTTCAATAGCTTCTAAAAGCACTTTTTTAATAGCAGTAGTATCGTCAACCTTAGAAAATGAATCTTCTTTTTCACTTTCATTAAAACTTTTTTCTAATTTAATTCGTTCTCTGTTATTAGTTCTTATCCAATCTATTGCTCTTCTGTTTACAATACTAATTGCCCAACTTTTAAATTTACTTGTCTCTTGTAAAGTTTCTAATTTATGAATAATGATGATCCAACTTTCTTGCGCGATGTCTTTAGCAACATCCGCATCTTTTACAATAAAAAAAGCCAGATTACATAATTTTAAATGCCTTTGTATCTCCTTTTTGATATTTTTCAATCAAAGTTACATCTGATAAGTTATTGGTGTTTTTCATAATCAATTACACTACATAGACGTTTCTAAAATGAAAAGGTTCAATTTATTTTCACTTTTAAAGATAAATGAAATATTATATACATTTTTAGTTATCAGATGCAATCTTTTACGACAAAAATAATTCCACAAATAATAGTGACCCTTTAGTTACTTTTTGTGTCTAAAAAATGGAACTATAATAAAATATCACGTTATAGTTTTCGTAACTTTACATATAAAACAATTTAATATATTATGAAAAAAACCTTATGTATTCTCTTATTTTTAACTGCTATGATTGGATGTAAATCCACATCGATAGTTAATACAAAATTAGACAACAAAACAGAAAGAATGTTAAAAGGAAATTTTACAATTACTTCTGTAAGTTTCCCAGGATCAGATTATTTGAAAGTCACTTCTTTTAATTTAGGGGATTCTAAATGTCTTATTGGAAGTAATTGGAGCTTTATTTCTAACAACAATAAAGGTGAAATGAAAATTAACAATCCAGATACTACTTGTAAAGATTTTAGTTCACCAATTACTTGGTACATTAATAAAGATGGAAATTTTGTTTTTAAGTTTATCAATAATTATAAAGCTAAAGAAGTTACTAATGGTTTTGTTTTAAGCATAAATAACATTACAGAAACAAGTTTCGATTTAGTTGACAGAATTAACGTTGCAGGAGAAACAAAAAACATTACGTACTCATTTCAAAGAAAATAATCATAAAAAAATATACAATGAAAAAAACAATAATTTATAGTTTATCAATATTACTTTTATCTACAAGCATTATATCTTGTGAAGCTGTTAAAAACGCAAGTAATACTCAAAAAGGTGCTACTATTGGTACAGCAGCAGGTGCAATTTTGGGCGCTGTAATTGGTAATAATGTCGGAAATGGTAAAAATTCTGAATTAGGTGCTATTTTAGGAGGTGTAATTGGTGGTGTTACTGGTGGTGTTATTGGTAACAAAATGGATAAGCAAGCAAGAGAAATTGAAGAAGCATTACCTGGAGCTCAAGTAGAAAGAGTTGGTGAGGGTATTATGTTGACTTTAGGTGAAAATGCCGTTCGTTTTAACACAAATAAATCTACTTTATCTGCAACTGCAAAAACTAATTTAGACAAATTGGTTCCTGTTCTTAGTAATTATAAAAACACTAATATTGTTATTTATGGTTATACAGATAGCACTGGTAAAGTTGAATACAACCAAGCACTTTCTGCTAAAAGAGCTAGTTCTGTAAAAAGTTATTTAGGAGCTAAAGGAATTGATATTGCAAGAATTGAAACCAAAGGTTTAGGTGTAAATGATCCTATTGCTTCTAACGAAACAGAAGAAGGAAGAAGTAAAAATAGACGTGTAGAATTTGCGATTGTAGCAAATGAAGAAATGGTAAAACAAGCAGAAAAAGAAGCAGGACAATAAATAGAATTGTTACTTTATAAAAAAGACTACTCAAATGAGTGGTCTTTTTTGTTTCATCAAACCATATTTTACTTAATTTTGCAACTCCTAAACAATTAAAAATGCCACGTAGAGAACGAAATAAATTTGTAAAGAAGAATCAAGTTTTAGAATTAAGAATTGAGGATTACGCTTTTGGAGGAAAAGGAATTGCAAGAATAAAATCTGAAGAAGGTAGTTTTGTCATTTTTGTTCCAAATACTTTACCAGGTCAATTGGTAAAAGCACAAATTAATAAATCGAGTAAAAACTATGCGGAAGCTAAATTAATAGATGTTTTAGAACCTTCTGAAGATGAAGTTGAAGTTCCGTTTCAAGACATTCCTGGAGCGCCTTACATTCAGCTACCTATAGAATTACAACATCAATATAAAAAAGAAAGTACGCTTACACTATTCAAAAAAATAGGAAAAGTAGAAAATATTGAAGATCTTTTTGATGAGTTTGTAACCTCGCCAAATGTATTTCACTATAGAAATAAAATGGAATATGGTTTTTCTGCTATTGGGTATGATAGAGTTACAAAACGCGATAAAGACGAATTCACTTTAGGTTTTAAAAGACGTGGAGTTTGGTGGATGGGAGATAATTTAGAGAAAGATTCTGGTTTGTTTGACAAGCAAATGGAAGACAGTCTAAAAGATATTAGACAATATTGTATTGAAACAGGTTTAGAACCTTGGCATGGACCAAAAAAGACAGGTTTCTTCAGATATTTTGTTGTTAGAAAATCTTTTAAAACAGATGAGTTATTATGCAACTTAGTAACAACATCACCCGAATTAGAAAATTTCGATTTACAGAAATTCGCTTCTTTTCTAAAAGACATTTTTGGAGAACGTTTAGCAGGTTTATTGCATACCATTAACGATGAAACTGGCGATAGAACAATTGCTACTTCTGGAACTATCGATTTAGTGTATGGAAAAGATAAAGTTGTAGAAGAGTTGTTAGGTTTAAATTTTGAAATTAGTATGAAAAGCTTTTTTCAAACAAACCCAAAATGTGCAGAAAAGCTATACAATAAGGTTGTAGAATATGTTTTAGAAGACAAATCTAAAGTAGACAATACGGTTGTTATGGATTTATTCTGTGGAACAGGGACTATTGGTCAGATTGTAGCTTCTAAAAGTGAAAACGCAAAAATTGTTGGTGTAGATATTGTTGCTTCGGCAATTGAAGATGCAGAAAAAAATGCAAAAAGAAATAATATAGAAGGTTTACAGTTTTATGCTGCAGATGTTGGTAAGTTCTTAATTGCACATCCTGAATATCAAGATAAAATAAAAACCATCATTTTAGATCCTGCTAGAGCAGGAATAGCACCAAAAACATTGCAAAAAATAATCAATTTAAACGCAGACAGAATGGTCTATGTTTCTTGTAATCCTGCAACGCAGGCAAGAGATACAGAATTGTTAAGAGAAGCTGGTTATCAAATGAAAAAAATTAGTTTGGTAGATCAATTTCCTCATACTTCTCATATTGAGACTGTTGTTTTGTTTGAGAAGAGTTAAAGAACTATTAATTTATACAGAATTAAGTTATATTTCTGAAAATGATTATATTTTAGCAAGACAAAAATTAGAAAAAATTACAAATATGTTAAACTCTTTACGCAACTCACAACTGAACGCATAAACGATTTAACAAATAAACATTAAACCGATTGAAAATCATTAACTTTTCAAAAATGAAAAAACTCTCAGATAAAGAAATTGAAACTCGATTAGAAAACCTTATTGATTGGGAGTATTATGATGATGCTTTACATACTGATTTTGAATTCGACAATTTTAAAGATTGTATGTCTGCAATGAATAGAATTGCTTTTGAATGCGAGGCTTTAAATCATCATCCAGAATGGACAAATAATTATAATACTTTAGACATCACACTAAAAACACACGATGCTTATGGTGTTACTGAATTAGATTTTAAATTAGCAGAAGCTATTAATATAATTGTAGAAGTTGAAGAGTAATATGAGAAAAATAATGTTTCTTTTAGGTATCCTTTTACTCATAAATACGTCTTGTGAAAAAGATGATTTTTGTTTAAAAAACCCTGTAACTGAAAGTTTAGTTATAAACTTTTATGATGATTCAAATAAAGAAACTTTAAAGAATGTTACAGAATTATCTGTTTGGGCAGAAGGAAAAACAGACTTTATTTATGAAAATCAGACTATAAATACGATTACCATACCATTAAATAGTCTTACAACAGAAACTGTCTATAATTTTTCAAAAGAGGGTGTTATAAATCAGTTTACAATAACCTACACTCCTGTAGAAGAATACGTTTCTAGATCTTGCGGTTACAAAGTAGTTTTTAATGAGGTTACTTTTTCATCAGATAATACTTGGATTAAAAGTTTTACTCCAGAGACATTAACAACAATAGAAAATCAAGATGAAGCACATGTACAAATATATCATTAGCATTTGTTTACTTTTTGTTTTTGTTGATGGATTCTCACAAGAACAAAAAAAGGACACACTTATAGATTCTAAAACAGATTCTATTACTTATAAGACGAATTACGGATTAAGGTTAGGTATAGATATTAGCAAACCTATAAAATCACAATTTAGTGGTACTTATAGTGGTTTAGAAATTGTAGGAGATTATAGAATTAAAAAAAATCTATATATCGCTGCAGAAGTTGGTTATGAAGAAGAAACTAGCGAAGAAGATTATACAAACTCAACCTCAAAAGGAAATTATATAAGACTTGGTTTCAATTATAATGCTTACCAAAACTGGCTAGATATGAACAACGAAATCTTTATAGGATATCGTTATGGTTTTAGTCTTTTTGAGCAAACTTTAAATAGCTACACTCCTAATGTTAATTCGCAATATTTCCCTGCAAATAGCATTACGACTCCTTTAACAACATCCGATTTAAGTGCACATTGGTCAGAATTAGTTTTTGGTTTAAAAGTAGAAACATTTAAAAATTTCTTTATCACATTTAGTGGTTCTTACAAAGTTATGATGAGTGTAAAAGAACCAGATAATTTTAAAACATTGTATTCTCCAGGGTTTAATAGAATATTTGAAACCGGAACCGGTTTTGGATTTAACTATACACTTACCTACTTAATTCCTTTTAAAAAGAAATAAAAATTCAGGTTTATTGAATTTTTAGTAACTTTATCATCCGTTTTTTATAAAAAATAATAGTATGAATAAAATACCTAGTGTAAATTTAGCAGATTTCTTATCTTCAGATAAAAGCAAAAAGCAACAATTTATTGATGAAATTGGTCATGCCTACGAAAATATTGGTTTTGTAGCTTTAAAAGGTCATTTTTTAGATGATAAATTAGTAGAAAGTTTATATACCGAAATAAAAAACTTTTTTGATTTACCAGTTGAAACAAAAGAGAAATACGAGATTCCTGGAATTGGTGGTCAACGTGGTTATGTTTCTTTTGGTAAAGAATCTGCCAAAGGTAAAAAAGAAGGCGATTTAAAAGAATTTTGGCATTTCGGACAATATGTAGACAGTGATTCTAAATACGCAAAAGAGTATCCAGAAAACGTTACTGTAAACGAATTAGCTAAGTTTAATGAAGTTGGTAAAGAAACGTATCAAATGTTAGAGAAAACAGCTAAATACGTATTGCGTTCTTTAGCATTACACTTAGGTTTAGAAGAAACGTATTTTGATAATTATATTAAAAACGGGAATAGTATTTTACGCCCAATTCATTATCCACCAATAGAAACAGAACCTAAAGGTGCAGAAAGAGCAGCTGCTCATGGAGACATTAATTTAATTACTTTATTAATGGGCGCACAAGGAAAAGGATTACAAGTACAAAATCATAAAGGAGATTGGATTGATGCCATGGCAGAACCAGATGAAATTATGATAAATGTTGGTGATATGTTATCTCGCCACAGTAATAACAAACTAAAATCTACCATTCATAGAGTTGTAAATCCGCCAAAAGAAATGTGGGGAACTTCTCGTTATTCAATTCCGTTTTTTATGCATCCAATATCAGATATGAAACTAGATGTTTTAGAAAATTGTATTGATGCTGAAAACCCAAAACAGTTTGATGATATTACTGCAGGAGAATTTCTAGATCAACGTTTAAGAGAATTAGGATTGAAAAAATAGTAATCAGTTAGCAGGCGCAGTTTACAGTACAAAACTGACTGAATACTGCTACTGCAAACTATTTTTATAAGTAGCTATTTCCTGCTTTTCACTATATCTTTTTTTAAGAAAAATAAAAAAAGGATGCCGTTTCAATCAGGGCTAGACTTAATTGCCAACAAATAGAATAATAAATAATTAAAATTTACAGTTAGTTACTCACTGAAAACTGAGAACTGAATACTGCAAACTGAACAGAATGGATTTTAAAGATCAACTAAAAAACCTTTTTCCTGAGCACGAAGAAACTGCTGAACCTGTAAAAGAAAAGTCGAATATTTGGTTACAAGACGACCCAATTATTTGCAAATACGAAAAGCGAAAAGGAAAACCAATTACTATTTTAGAAGGTTATACTGGTGCAACATCAGACTTTAAAATGTTGGCAAAAGAAATAAAAACAAAACTTTCTGTTGGAGGAAGTTTTAAAGACGATAAAATCATTATTCAAGGAGATTTTAGAGACCGAATAATGACAATGTTAAAAGATAAAGGTTTCAAGGTGAAACGTGTAGGCGGTTAAAAATTAATCAACACTACAATAAAAAATCATTAATAACGTTCTTTTTTAATTATGAGTTCTTCTATTCTACATATAACCAATGGAGATAGTACTACAAACTATCTAAAAAAACTTCATTTTTCAGGAGATTTTATTACCTGGAGAGAAATGTTGTGTGAAGGAAAAACAACAACAGATGTTGGTAGTGAAACCTTCTGGAAAAACAGATTTTCTTTTTTAAAATCTTCCTATAATATTAGTAAAAAAAAGTTTATTAATTACACACTTAAAGAATACAGAAACCTCTGTAATAAAAAAGAAACCAAAGAAATAGTGTTGTGGTTTGAGCACGATTTATTTTGTCAAATTAACATGATTGCTGTTATTAGTTGGTTAAAAAAATACAGAAAAGGATATCATATTTCTTTAGTTTGTAGTGGAAAAATAAAAGGTTCAAAAAAACTAAAAGGTTTGTCTGAACTTACTGAGAATCAAATTCATCAACATTACAAAAATAGAGTAGATTTAACACAAGATGATATTGAGTACGCAGACTATATTTGGGAATTATATTGTTCTGATAGTCCATTAAGGTTAGAAGCTGTTTATAAGTTTAACCCAATGTCACCATTTCAATATTTAGCAGCAGCTATAGAAGCACATTTATTAAGATTTCCTTCCATTAAAAATGGCTTAAATTCAATTGAAAATACAATTTTAGAAACTGCAAATACACACCAACTTTCATCTAAAGATGAATTAGTTCATAAATTATTAAAAAACCAAACTACCTATGGTTTTGGAGATATCCAATACGAACACCAAATAGAACAATTACAAAAGTTATTTACTTCTTTTAATCCTGTAAAATTATCTCGAAAAGGCAAAAAAGTATTAGAAAACCAAATGAATTTTTATAGTGAACTTCGTGATGAAAATTCGTATCTTGGTGGAGCAAAAAAATATAGTTTTTTATTCAATAATCAATCCGAAAAACTATTACAAATTACATCATAAAAATGTCTATAAAACAATCCGAACTTATCTTAAATCCTGATGGAAGTGTTTATCATCTAAATTTAAGACCAGAGCATATTGCTAAAAATATAATATTTGTTGGCGATCAAGATAGAGTTGATAAAATTTCGAAACACTTTGATTCTATAGAGTTTACAACTCAAAAACGTGAATTTAAAACCACAACAGGAACTTATAAAAACAAACGATTTTCAGTAATTTCTACTGGTATTGGGCCAGATAATATTGATATTGTTGTTAATGAATTAGATGCACTTGTAAACATCGATTTAGAAACAAGAAAACCAAAAGAGAAGCTGACTTCTTTAAATATTGTTAGAATCGGAACTTCGGGTTCATTACAAGCAGATATTCCTGTAGATTCTTTTGTTATTGGTTCTCATGGTTTAGATTTAAATGGAATGCTTCACTCCTACCAGATTGATACAATTTCGAATCCTGATATTGAAGATGCATTTGTAAAACACACCAATTGGAGTGCTAAAAAATCATATCCAATTATAATTGAGAATAGTAAAGAGTTAGAAAATAAATTAAAATCTGACAAAACTTTTCAGGGGATAACTGCCACTGCAGGTGGTTTTTACGGTCCTCAAGGAAGAATTTTACGTTTAGCGATACAAGACAATGATTTAAACCATAAAATTGATAGTTTCAAATTTAATGAACACAGAATTACCAATTTAGAAATGGAAACATCTGCTATTTATGGGTTGTCAAAATTATTAGGTCATAATTCATGTTCTATCAATGCAATTATTGCAAATAGAGCCGATGGTACTTTTAGTGAAAACCCAGGAAAAGTTGTGGCAGAGTTAATAGAATATGCACTTGAAAAATTAGTTGAATAAATGACTAACTTAAAAGTTGGTGGAGTTCCAGAACACTTTAATTATCCTTGGTATTTAACCTTAAAAAACAAAGAATATAGTAAGCAAAATATCAACCTACGTTGGCAAGATTTCCCTGGTGGAACCGGTCAAATGTGTAAAGCCTTAAGAAGTGGCGAAGTAGATATTGCTATTGTTTTAACAGAAGGTATTATTAAAGATATTGCTGCAGGAAATCCATCTAAAATTGTACAAACATTTGTAAAATCTCCTTTAATTTGGGGAATTCATGTAGGTGCAAAATCAACTTTTAAAAATATTGAAGACTTAGAGCATGCAACAATTGCGATTAGTAGATTCGGTTCTGGATCTCACTTAATGGCAATTGTAAATGCACACAACCAAGGTTGGGATGTTTCAAAGTTAAAGTTTAAAGTAATTGGTAATTTACAAGGCGGAATTGATGCACTTACAAATGGTGAAGCAGATTATTTTATGTGGGAACATTTTACTACAAAACCATTGGTAGATAATGGTACTTTTAGAAGAGTTGATGACTGCCCTACTCCATGGCCTTGTTTTGTGGTTGCTGTTAGAAATGAAGTTTTAGAAAATAATTTTGACGAAGTAAAAAAAGTTTTAGATATTATAAATTATCAAACAAAAGACTTCAAAAAAATTAATACTATTGATGAAATTCTAGCAAAAAGATACGAGCAACAATTAGAAGACATTCAGCAATGGTTAAAAATTACAGAATGGAATGATGGCAAACCAATCACAAAAAATTTAGTTACTCGCATACAAAATAAAATGGTGCAGTTTAACGTTATCGAAGAGAAGAAAAATTCAGGTGAGTTCATAAAAAATATGTACATTTAGCCTATAAAACCATTATCAATGAAAAAAGTAGTATTTATTGCAGTTTGTATTTTAGGAATCCTTTGTTTTTCTTCTTGTAGAAGCACTTCTAGCTCTTGTGGGTTAGCAGATAATACAACAACTATTCAAACAACATTAAATCAGATAGATTTTTCTTAAAACCTACTTGATTCTTAATTTCAAATTCAATGAATCCGCTTTTTAGCGGATTTTTTTTATGCTTTAATTTACTGAAAAGCAAAACATTAAACTAACTTTAAGTAAACAATTTCATAAAACTCACCTTACCTTTTTTTCATAATTATTTTACCCAAACAAAACATTAGACTTGTATGTTTGAGAAACTTTAATACAAATACTTTTGTCTACTGTTTCCTCAAAAATTATCATTCTTATAAAAATTATTAATAACACAAGTATTAATAAGGAAAGAATAAACCTCTTTACTAATCTTTTTTTTTAAATGAAAAAACAAAAAAAACGTACGTTAGATTATGTCGTAATTTCAGATGTACATTTAGGTACTTATGGCTGTAGAGCTACTGAGTTATTAAATTACTTAAAAACAATTCAACCAAAAGTATTGATTTTAAATGGCGACATTATTGACATTTGGCAATTTAACAAACATTACTTTCCTAAGTCTCATATGAGTGTAATTAAGCATATTACCACACTATTATCTAAAGGAACTGAAGTTTATTACATCACAGGAAATCATGATGAAATGTTACGGAAGTTTAAAGGTTTCCAATTAGGAAACTTTAAAATTTTAAACAAACTCATTTTAAATATTGATGATAAAAAAGCATGGATATTTCACGGAGATGTTTTTGATGTAACCATGCAACATTCTAAATGGCTGGCAAAATTAGGTGGAAAAGGATACGATGTTTTAATCCTTATAAACACTTGCATAAACTGGTTAAGCAATCTTTTAGGTTATGGTAAATTATCCCTTTCTAAAAAGATAAAAAACAGTGTAAAAAGCGCCGTTAAGTTTATTAATAATTTTGAAAAAACGGCTTCGGATATTGCTATTGAAAATGATTATAACTATGTAATCTGTGGACATATTCATCAACCAGAAATAAAAGAAATTACAACTCCAAAAGGAAAAACGATGTATTTAAATTCTGGAGATTGGGTAGAGAATTTAACAGCATTAGAATATACAGATCAAAAGTGGAATTTGTATGAATATGCAAATGATGAAATAGCCAAAAAAAATGAAAAAAAGTTAAGCAAAAAAGAATTAAAGATTTTAAACAAAGAAGGAAAAAGTAATTTTCTATTTGAAGAGTTATTAAAGGAGTTTGATATTCAAAAACCACTAAAATAATATTTATGAAAATACTATATGCGATTCAAGGTACTGGAAATGGTCATTTAACAAGAGCTAAAGAAATTATACCTATTCTTCAAGAAAAAGGTGAATTAGATATTTTAATTAGCGGAAATGAAAATAATTTAGAATTAGGTTTCTATGTCAAATACAATTTAAAAGGTTTAAATTTTACATTTGGTAAAAAAGGAGGCATTGACTTTTTGCAAAGTTTTAAGAAGATGAAATTACGCCGTTTTTACAAAGAAATAAAGAAGCTACCAATAAAAGATTATGACTTAATTATAAACGATTTTGAACCAATTTCAGCTTGGGCAGCAAAATTAAACAAAGTAAATATTATTTCTTTAAGTCACCAAAATGCTGTTTTAGATGCTGCCTCTCCTAAATATGGAAAATATAAGTTTGAAAAATATATTTTAAAATACTACGCACCTTCTAATGTACGTTTTGGTTTTCACTTTAAACCTTATAGTTCAGCAACTTTTACACCAATTATTAGGAAGAAGATTAGAACTACAAAAATAAGTAACAAAGGCCATATTACTGTTTATCTACCTTCTTATAAAGTTGATAAAATTGTAAAAATATTATCTAAAATACCTATTGTAAAATGGCATATATTTTCTAAAGAAGTTAACCGTTTAATCTTTAAAAAAAACATTATAATCTACCCAATTAATGAATTCGATTTTATAAAAAGTATGAGTTCTTCTGCAGGTGTTCTTTGTGGTGCAGGTTTTGAAACACCTTCTGAAGCTTTGTATCTTAAGAAAAAACTGATGGTTATACCAATGAAAAACCAATATGAACAACAATGTAATGCATTAGCTTTAAAAGAAATGGGCGTTTCTGTCATCAAAAAATTAAATAGAAGGAGAATTCTTGAAATTGCAAAATGGATTCATTCAAATTCTTTTATTGAGGTCGCATATCCAGACACCACAGAAGAAATCATAGAAGCAATTTTATTACCCTATTACAATCAAACAGTTTTACCTACCATTTTATCGTAGCTTTTTGTGATTTTTGTAAAAACGCATTCGTTTTAGAAAAATGTTTACTTCCAAACCAACCTCTCCAAGCTCCTAATGGTGATGGATGTGGAGCTGTAAGAATTGTATGTTTTTCAACATCAATCAATTTCGTTTTACTTTCAGCAAATTTACCCCAAAGTAAAAAAACAACATTTTCTTTTTCTTTAGAAATCTGTTTAATCACTTCGTCTGTAAAAGTTTCCCAACCTTTTTTCTGATGACTTCCAGCTTCATGTGCTCTTACTGTCAATGTTGCATTTAACAATAAAACGCCTTGTTCTGCCCATTTTTCTAAGTTTCCACTTTCTGGAATTTCTTGATTTAAATCAGTCGCAATCTCTTTAAAAATATTTTTTAAAGAAGGAGGATGTTTTATTCCGTCTTTTACAGAAAAACACAATCCATTTGCTTGGTTTTTGTCATGATAAGGATCTTGACCAATAATAACCACTTTTAAATCATCGAGAAAACAAAAATTAAACGCAGCAAAAATTTCGTCTTCTTTTGGAAAACACTCCTGATTTGCATATTCAGAAACCACAAAATTGGTTAAATCTTTAAAATAGGGTTTATCAAATTCCTGCTGTAAAATATTTTTCCAAGATTCTGAAAGGTTTCTTTGCATTCTTTGTTATTTTTGCATGAATCTCAAAGATAGTACATTGAACAAAAGTATATCAAAAAAAACATTACAAGATCTCGAATTTACAACAGTTTTAAAACATGTTGCAGAATATTGTATCTCTGGTTTAGGGAAAGAACAGGTGCTCGAAATTGAACCAATTAGCAATAAAAAAACGTTGTTTAAAGAGTTATATTTAGTTAATGAATATGTATCTTCTTTCGAAAGCGAAAATAGAGTTCCAAATCATAATTTTGATAATATTATAGAAAGTGTAAAACGCTTAGCTATAGAAAATAGTTTTATAGAAACAGACGCTTTTTTAAAAATAGCAACTACTTCTCTTACTGTTAACGAACTAATTAAGTTTTTTAAAAAATTCAAAATTCAGTTTCCTACATTTTTTGAGCTTTCACAAGAAATAGAATTCACCACTTTTGTCGATGATGAAATAAAAAAGGTTATTGACATTTCTGGAGAAGTAAAAAACAATGCATCAGAAACCTTAAAACAAATAAGAAAAGATATAAATAACGTTAGAGGAAAAATTGGGGCTAGTTTTTCTAGTGCTTTATCTAAATCTATTGCTTCTGGTTATTTAGATGATATTAAAGAAACTGTTGTAGACAATCAACGTGTTTTAGCCGTTTCTGCAATGCATAGAAAAAAAGTTGCTGGTAGTTTACTAGGCGCTTCAAAGTCTGGAAACATCGTTTATATTGCTCCACAAGCAACACTTTCTTATTCAAGAGAATATCAAAACTTAATTTATGATGAAAAACAGGAGATTGTAAAAATTTTACGTGATTTATCAGCTACAATTCGTCCTTCTGTTTTTTTAATTGAAGAATATATTGCTTTTTTAATTCATACTGATATTGTTGGTGCTAAGGCAAAATATGCACAAGAAATGAATGCTATTTTACCAAAAATATCAAATGAAAAGAAAATATTATTTAAAAATGCGTATCATCCCATTTTATGGAAAAAAAATAAAGAGCAAAACTTAAATACAGTTGCTCAATCTATAGAATTGAATGAGAAACAACAAATTATTGTTATTTCTGGTCCTAATGCTGGTGGAAAAAGTATTACGCTTAAAACAATTGGTTTACTACAAGTAATGATACAAAGTGGAATCTTAATCCCTGTAGATGAACGCAGTCAAACTTATATTTTCGATGCTATTTTAACAGATATCGGAGATAACCAATCTATTGAAAATCAATTAAGTACTTATAGTTATAGATTGAAAAATATGCGTAATTTTTTACGTAGATGTAATGAGAGTACTTTGTTTTTAATTGATGAATTCGGTACAGGATCTGACCCTGAATTAGGTGGTGCTTTGGCAGAAATTTTCTTAGAAGAGTTTTATCATAAAAAAGCATTCGGAATTATAACAACCCACTACTCTAATTTAAAAGTGTTAGCAAACGAATTAGAAAACGTTACCAATGCAAACATGCAATTTGACGAACGCAGTTTAGAGCCTTTGTACAAACTTTTTATTGGACAAGCAGGTAGCTCTTTTACTTTTGAAGTTGCACAGAAAAACGGAATTCCGTTTAGTATTATCAACAAAGCAAAAAAACGTGTAGAAACAGAAAAAATACGCTTAGATAAAACGATTTCTAAATTACAAAAGGAACGTAATAGACTGCAAAAAAACTCTGATAATTTAGAGAACCAACATTCAAAAGGTCAAAAGCATATAGATAATTTGCAAGAAAAAGAGCAACGTATGCAAGATAAATTATCTGGTTTTCAAGAATTGTATGACCAAAACCAAAAAATGCTTTCATTAGGTAGAAAAACAAATGAACTGCTTAATAAATACTTTCAAACCAATAACAAAAAGGAGTTAAATACTAATTTTAATAAATGGGTTGCAGATTTAAAAGTTAAGCAGATAAAGAAAAAACCTTTAGAACTTAAAACCAAAGCTCAAAAACAAAAAGCTAAAGTTGAAGAAAAAAAACAGCAAGAAATTATTAAAAAAGTAGAAAAAGAGGTTTTACAAAAGGTAGTAGAAGTTAGAAAAGAAAAGAAAATAGAGGAAGCTAAAATAGCTAAAGAAAAGTCTTTATACATTTACCAAATTAACGACCGAGTTCGAATTATAGATTCTAATTCTATAGGTACTATTGATAAAATTGAAAGAAAAAGTGTCACTATTAATTATGGTATTTTTACAACAAAAACTTCTCTCGAAAAGATAGAATTGGTTGAAAAAGCTAAAAAATAATATAAAAAACTAGTATTACTTTTTTTACGAACTTAAAATATTTTCATATATTAGCATAAATATTAAAATACTTTAAGTTTTTTAATACCCTAAATTAATTACTTTATGATCCCTAAATCTAAAAGTAAATGGTTGTTGTTACCATTTATATTCTTTTTCATTAGCCTTAATAGTTTAGCACAAACTAATTATTTTTTAAATAATAATTTCTCTAATGGGCAAACTATTACTACTAATTCAGGTAACTTTTTTGACTCTGGAAATACAGGAGGATCTTATGGTGATAATGAAAACTATTCCGTTACATTTAAATCTTCAGATGGTAACCCAATTGAGATTAACTTTACATCTTGGAATGTAGAAGACAATGCATCTTGTAGTTATGATGGCTTAAGAATATATGATGGACTTACTAATAGTGCAACCTTATTAGGTACTTTTTGTTCAAATTCACCAGGTACTATTACATCCACTAATACAGATAATGCATTACATTTCGAATTCTATTCAGATACATCTGTTACAGAATCTGGTTGGGAAGCTACAATTTACACCGTTGCTCCAACGATACCTCTTCCTGTTCCTACAAATACTATAGGTTATAGTTTTGAGGACTCCTTAGATGGCTGGACAAATACTACTGGAGATATTTTTAATTGGACAAATAGAGAAACCAATACTCCTTCTGGTGGAACTGGACCACAAAGTGGTGCTTCAGATGGTACTTGGTTTATGTACATAGAAGGATCTGATCCAAGAATTTCAGGAGATAATGCATACTTTCAAAAAATAGTCGATTTTTCAGGTGAAATAGACGCACAAATTTCTTTTGACTACCATATGTATTCTACTGGAGGAAGTACAACAATGGGAACGCTAAATATTTCAGTAAGTACTGATAGCGGAGTATCGTTTGCTGATATTCATTCTATTTCTGGAAATCAAGGTAATGGTTGGTTATCAGAAATCATAGATTTAAGAGCTTATGATGGTCAGAGTATTATTCTTAGATATGAAGGTATTTGTGGAACAGATTACAGATCTGATATATCAATAGACAATGTAGTAATCGGTAGTAATCCTGGAACACCTAGAATACCAATTACAATAACTGCAGATTCTGGACAATCCAAAGACTTTGGAGATACAGATCCAACTTTAACTTATACAATTACATCTGGAGCTTTAGACAGTGGTGATACTTTAATTGGGGAATTAACTAGAGATGCAGGTGAGATAGTAGCTGATTACAATATAAATCAAGGAAGCTTACTAAACGTAAACAATCCTAAATATAATATTACTTTTATTTCTGCAATATTTACCATAAACTCAAAAGATACTGATGGTGATTCTTATCCTGATGATGTTGATGTTGATATTGATAACGATGGAATCTTAAATGATGATGAAAGCTGTATAAAACAAGGAGCTGCAGAACCAGAAATAGATAGAATTAAGTATTCAGATGAAGGTTACGATATATACGTTATCGGTGGGAATTCTAATAACGGAATTGGTTACATAGAATCTGGCTTTGAAAAAGGAGCTTATGCAAAAGGATTAAATTTAACTGTTTTAAATGGTAATAACGATTTTAACTTTTCTAGCACTGGCGCAGAAGGATACGCTACAACAAGTGCAGCTACTTTTACAAATGGATCCCTATCATATAATACCAATGCAGCAAACCCAACAACACGTAGAAATGAATTTAGAAGAACAACTGGGGGGGCATTTATATCTGGTACTACTGGAGATGCTTTATACATAAAACCATCAATTGAATTAGCTACGGGAGAGGTTTACTCTATTGACATTAACTTTACCACATCTGTACATGCATTCAGTTTCGATTTAACAGACATTTTAGATACAACTCAAGACCCAGCAGATTTAGTCGTTAGATATGAAGTTTTTGCAGACTCAAAACTTGTTGCTTATTTTGAAAGCGGTTTTATTGGAGATGATGCAGTGGCAAGTGTGAACATTTTTGATGGTAATGATATTAGTAGAGGTACTATGGTGGTTGGCCAAAACACAGAATCTACTATAGGTTTTATTTCTTCTACAAAAATTCAAAAAGTATCTATTGTTCACAAAGTTTTAAACGGTACTGTTAGTGGCACCTATGTTGATCTACATGGTATGGACAATTTTGTTTGGAGCACTGAAGATATTTCTTGTTTTTCTGATAGCTTAGATTTTGATGGAGACGGTATACCAAACGAAAGAGATCTAGATTCTGATAACGATGGAATACCAGATAATATTGAAGCACAAACAACTATAGATTATATTGCTCCAAATAAGATTTACACATTAAATGGATTAGATACAGCTTATGGTACTGGTTTGTCAACTGTTAATACTGATGGATTTGGAAACGCAGATTATACTGATTTAGATTCGGATGAAGATGGTGAATGGGATACAAAGGAAGTAGGTTATACAATTGACATAGATGATGATGGGATATCTAATGGAACTTTTGGTGATAATGGATTAGACAATTCATTATTTCCAGCAGACGATTTTACAGATATAAATGCAAGTATAGATGATCCTACAACACTTTTAGACGCTGATGAAGATGTATTTACAATTGGAGACGTAGATTATAGAGATGCACATGTTTCTGGTACCCCAATGATTACACAAATACATCAAACAGTATCTAATAAAGTTATTGAAGTAACAAATATTCATACTACAAATTCTATTCTAGCAAATACCATAAGATTTTCATTATTTTCTAATAAAGATGGATCTGAAACAAATCTTGTTCCGGATGAAATTTATACAATTCCTGCAGACATACTTCCTGGAGAATCAGTTTTAATTTCTAACACTAATATTATAAATATTGATGATGGAGATGGAGATGATATCTTACTACTTACACACCCAAAATCTACAACAACAACCTCTTGGAAAAATAGGTATGACACTACAAACAGTATTTCGAACAATACATCATACGTTAGAACTGATGACGTAAAAATTACAAATGAAGATTATACAGAAACAGAATGGATTGCATTTATAGACGACAATTTAGATCCCTATAAAATTGGTGGTGCAGAAAGACACCCACATGCTCCATTATTATCAGAAATTACAAGTGCAAATGCAGAATCTAATATGTCATTAGGAAAACATAGAATAAACCCTACTAGTAGATTTGCAGGAAGTTGGAGTAATGGTTTTCCTGATATTACTAGAAGAGTTCTAATATTAGAAGATCTAACAACATCTACTGTATTAAGTGCAAATGAATTAATCATAGATTCTGGAAAAAAGCTTACAATTACAGATAATTTTTTACGTGTTACAGATGATATTATATTTTTAGATTCCTCAAGTGAAATTCGTTTAGCAGGTACATCACAATTAATACAACTACATAATTCTACTACAAAAACATCAGGATCTGGTAATTTGTATGTAGACCAAAACTCTTTACAAGCAAGTATCTATAGATATAATTACATGAGTTCTCCTGTTGGAAATGGAAGTGGATCCTATACAGTTGCAAATGTTTTAAAAGATGGTACTATACCAACTTCTGCTACTTCTAATCCACTAGATATCGATTTTGTTTCTGGTTATGATGGAGGAAGTGGTAGCCCTATAAAAATCGCGAATTATTGGATATATTCTTATGCAAGTGCAGATGGATCTTATTCTAATTGGGTTCAAAAAACAAGTTCAGGAATCATACCTAATACGGATGGTTTTACTTTAAAAGGTCCTGGTATTGCACAAAACTACACTTTTGTAGGCACACCAAATGATGGGGAATTAACTACAGCCATTGGAGCTGAAGAAGCTTATTTGGTAGGTAATCCTTACCCTTCATCAATGAGTGTAAAGAAGTTTATAGAAGATAATGAAAATTCAATAGAGGGAACTGTATATTTCTGGCAACATGTTGGAGAAGAAGATACAGTAAGTTCAGCAACTGCCGGTCACTTATATGATGGTTATAATGGTGGTTTTGCATCAAGAAACATAGCGATGGGTGTTTCAGCCTTTAATTTAGCGACTAACTCGGAAAATTCTCTACCAGGATTAGGTAGTATTGATAATTACACTGCGCCTGAAAACTACATTCCAATAGGACAAAGTTTTTTTATTAATGGTGATTCAGATGGTGGACCAGTAGTATTCAATAATAGTCAAAGAGAGTACAAAACTAAAGGTGCAGAATCTGTGTTTTTTAAATCTGAAAAAACAAACACACCTAACTTACCTATTATTAAATTTGGAATGAATTTTACCAATTCTGAAGATAAAAAAATGCATCGTCAAATTGGTATTTCATTTAACTCTAATAATAGCTTTGACTATGATAATGGTTATGATAGCCAAACTTTTGACTTATCAAGTACAGATATTTACTGGAAATTCCCAAATTATGATTATAAATATATTATTACTGGAGTACAAGAAATCTCTCTAAATTTAAGTGTTCCTTTAGAGATTGTTTTAGAAAAAGATAATGAAATTTCGATAGAAATTGATGAATCAAATATAAATAACCAAAGAATATACTTGTTTGATAAATTAGAAAATAAATTCTATCCTTTACATGATGAAAAAGCAATTATAGACCTAGAAAAAGGAGAATATGGTGGTCGATTCTTTATCACATTTACAGACAAACAACAATATGTTTTAGGAATAGATGACAATATTCTTTCAACAAATCTATCTCTCTTTTACGACAACTTAGATAAAGAAATTAACATCAAACTTAACGATGACATTACAATCTCTAAAATTGAATTATACTCTATTTTAGGTCAAAAAATAAACTCATGGAAAATTTTAAAAAATAATGAAAAACAAATAAAATTAAAAATAAATTCAATTTCAAAATCAGTATATATATGTAAAATAACTACTAACAAAGGAAAAATTTCGAAAAAAATAATTATAAAGTAACCCCTAATCCCCTACCCCTAATGATTACTTTTTTAAAGGCGATGACCTCGTCTATCCCTCCACCACCCGGAGCTGGAGGACCAGGAGCACCTGGATTACCTACATTACCAATTGATAATGGTATCATCTTTTTGTTCTTCGCAGCAATTGTATTTGGTACTTACATTCATTATAGAAAAATAAAGGAAAAAGATAAAATTAATGCTAAAGGCTCTCTAAATTAGAGAGCTTTTTTTATGGATTAATCTTAACAGATTACAAATAAGTTAAGAAGAAAAAATTAGTCCTTGTTCTTTTTATAACAAGTGTTAATTTACTTAATACTTCCTTTATATTTACAATAAAGAATAACTTCAACGTAATAAGTATTAACTCAATTGAATGGGTAGCATAAATTATAAAATACTAATAAAAAAAACTTTATATTTTATGTTGATGCTAAAAAATAGATAAAGATTATTATTCATTTACTTATTCTGATAAAATAATAATTTATAATCAAAAGGAGCATTAAACGATTCTAATTAAAGAACACCCATTTATCTTTTGGGTTTATAAGTTTAAAAAATATAACTTCGCTAAATACTGATTCAAGTCACTTACCAATACCCTAGCAATATTAACCTTTCATTTTACATAAAAACATCATGTTAACTTTAAAATTTAAATATTGTTATATAGTTACTTTACTATTATTTTTTTCTTGTAATAAAACTAAACAATTAGCATCAGAAAATGATTTCTGTTCTAATATTCATAGAAATGACAGTACAACACTTTCAAAAGAACTAAAAGATGTTGCCGAACTTCTGAAAAAGAAAACAGGCGTTTATGTTTTAGAAGACGGGAGTGGTTCTATGGTTGCTAGAGCATGGTTAACAGAATATGCAGAAAAAACGATTGACATTCAATACTTTATTTTTTCTACGGATAATGTTGGTTTAATTGCCTGTGATTATCTAATTAGAGCTGCAGACAGAGGTGTTAAAATAAGAATCATTGTAGATGATATTATGGTGGATTCTGACATAGAAGATATTTTAACATTTGCTTCTCACAAAAACATTTCAGTAAAAATATATAACCCAGGAGTTAATTTAGGGAAGAATATTTTTAATAAGATTCATAAATTCTCAACAGATTTTAGAGGCTCAAATCAACGAATGCATAACAAAACGTTTATTGTAGACAGTAAAGTTGTGATTACTGGTGGACGAAATATTGCGGATGAATACTTTGATTATGATCACGAATATAATTTTAGAGATAGAGATATTTTATTAATTGGTAAAGAATCTAAAAAAGTACAAAGTTCATTTAATCAATTCTGGGAAAGTTATTTAAGTAAAAACGTAACAACGGTTGTAGATGAAAGACCTAAAAACATCTATTCAACAAATAAGTTTAAAAATCTACATGAATACGCTTGTAATCCAGATAATTTTTGGCCGCAAATACGACAAAGAATAGCAACTTTACCAACTACATTTAAGAACATTCAAGAATCTGGAAATTTAATTTGGTTAGACGATATTTCTTTTATTTCAGATCTTCCAGGTAAAAATGACGGTTCTAATGGTTTAGGCGGTGGAGGTATTTCTACAACTGCTTTAATTAATTTGATTAAAAAAGCAAAAACATCCATAGACATTCAAACACCCTATTTGATTACTACAGAATTGGCTCAAAACTTATTTAAAGAAGCTGTTAAACGTGGAGTAAAAATTAGAATATTGACAAATAGTTTAGCTTCAACAGATAATGTAGAAGCTTTTAGTAGTTATCAAACCGATAGAAATAAATTACTTAAAACAGGAATTAGAATCTTTGAATTTAGACCTGATGCTGCAGAGCGAACAAAAATAATGACAGGCGAATTACAAGAAAAACTAAACCACAAACCCATTTTTGGTCTGCATGCAAAGTCTATGGTTATTGATAACCAAATAACAGTAATTGGAACTTTTAATTTAGATCCTAGAAGCGCTAACCTAAACACAGAATGTATTGTAGTCGTTAATTCTGACGAGATATCTAAAGGAGTATTAAAAGGAATGGAAATAGAATTTAAACCAGAAAATTCTTGGGAAACAACATTAAAATTCAACCCAGATTCTGAAGTCAGTAAATACAAACGTATAAAAACTTGGACGCGAAAAATACTCCCAAAAGAAATTCTATAAAACTTAAAAAGGTTCGCAAAATGCGAACCTTTTTAAATATATATAAACTAGTAAATACTAGATATTTTTTGCTAACCAGTCTCCTACTTCTTTAGTTCCGTAAGCTTTTCCTCCGTCTGCTAAATCTTCAGTAACAAAACCTGCATCTAAAGCACTGTTTACAGCTGCTCTAATTGCTTTTCCTTCTTCTTGTAAACCAAAGTTTTCAAACATCATTGCTGCAGATAAAACTGTAGCCATTGGGTTTGCAATATTTAATCCTGTTGCTTGTGGGTAAGAACCATGTATTGGCTCAAATAAAGCATTCTCAGTTCCTACAGAAGCCGAAGGCATTAATCCCATAGAACCAGAAATTACAGAAGCTTCATCTGTTAAAATATCTCCGAATAAGTTTTCAGTAATTAAAACATCGTAACTATTTGGCCATTGTACCAAACGCATTGCAACTGCATCAACAAATTCATAAGAAACAGTTACTTCTGGATAATCTTTTTCCATAGCTTGTACAGTTTCTCTCCATAATCTTGAAGTTTCTAAAACATTCGCTTTATCAACACAACATAATTTCTTACCACGAGTCATTGCCAATTCAAAACCTTTTACAGCTAATCTTTGTACTTCTGCTCTTGTGTAAACACAATTGTCAAAAGCAGTTTCTCCACCATCTCTTCTACCTTTTTCACCAAAGTAAATACCTCCAGTTAATTCACGTAAAAAAACCAAATCAGTTCCTTCAATTCTTTCTCTTTTTAAAGGAGATTTATCTAATAAAGAAGGAAACGTAAATGTTGGTCTTACATTTGCAAATAAACCTAATTTCTTACGCATTTTTAACAATCCTTGTTCTGGACGAACTGTCGCTGAAGGATCATTATCGTATTTTGGATGCCCAATTGCTCCAAATAATACAGCATCAGAAGCCACACAAATATCATGTGTTGCATCTGGATAAGGTTCACCAACTGCATCAATTGCAGCAGCACCAGTTAAAGCTGGTTTCCAAGTAATTTCGTGATTGAATTTCTTAGCAATTGCATCTGATACTTTTACTGCCTGATCAATTACTTCTGGTCCAATACCATCTCCTGCTAATAATGCGATATTTAATTTCATTTGTTTATTGTTTATTGAATGATTAAAAGATTCAATTATTAAATCTTTTAATGTTTAATTTTTAAATAATATTAAGCATTTTCTCTGTGGCTTTAATTGCAGATACTGTTTGATCTAAATCTAAACCACGTGTTAAAAATTCTTTTTCTTCTAATTTCCAAGTAATAATTGTTTCACACAAAGCGTCTGAATTACTTCCTGGTGGTATTCTTACTGCGTAATCTATTAAAGCAGGTAAATCTCTTTTACTATGTCTTTTATATAATTTACGCAACGCATTCATAAAAGCATCAAATTGCCCATCTCCTTGTGCGTGTGCTTCATATAGTACTCCTTCAACTTTTAATTGTAAAGTTGTTGATGGTTTCATTCCTTTAGCATGACCTAAAACGTAGTTTTCTACAACTACACGTCTTTCAATAGTTTCACTATCTAAAACATCAGAAATTATATAAGGTAAATCCTCTTGAGAAACGACTTCTTTTTTGTCTCCTAATTCAATGATTCTTTGGGTAACTTTCTTAAGCTCTTCATCATTTAAACTTAGACCTAAATCTTGTAAGTTCTTTTGAATATTTGCTTTCCCAGATGTTTTTCCTAAAGCATATTTACGTTTTCTTCCAAAACGCTCAGGCATTAAATCATTAAAATAGAGATTGTTTTTATTATCTCCATCGGCATGAATCCCTGCAGTTTGTGTAAAAACATTTGCGCCAACAACTGGCTTATTTACAGGAATTCTAAATCCTGAAAATGTTTCTACCAATTTACTTACTTTATTTAAAGCAGTTTCATTTACAGAAATTTCAATCTCTTTTAAAAAATCGTTGATTACTGCAATTACACTTGCCATTGGTGCGTTTCCAGCACGCTCTCCCATCCCATTTATGGTTAAATGCAAACCGTTTGCACCTGCTTTTACAGCTTCCATAACATTGGCAACTCCTAAATCATAATCATTATGACCATGAAAATCGAAATGAGTTGTTGGGTATTTCTCACGAACTTCAGTAATAAAATTCGCCGTTTCTTCAGGAGTTAAAACTCCTAAAGTATCTGGTAATAAAACACGTTCTACATTTTGAGAAGTTAAGAAATCTAAATATTCAAAAACATAGGCTTTTGAATTTCGCATTCCGTTAGACCAATCTTCTAAATACACATTGGTTTTAATATCATGCTTTGCTGCTAAATCAATAGTAGCTTTTACATCTTCAAAATGTTGTGTTGGTGTTTTTTTAAGTTGATGTGTTAAGTGATTTAAAGAACCTTTGGTTAATAAATTCTGAACTTTAGCGCCAGCATCAATCATCCAATCTATAGATTTTCCTCCATCAACAAAAGTTAACACTTCTATTTTGTCTAAAAAATCATGTTCAATAGCCCAAGAAGTTATTTTTTTAACGGCTTGTAATTCTCCTTCAGAAACTCTTGCAGATGCTATTTCTAGACGATCTACCTTTAATTCTTCAAGTAATAATTTTGCGATTGTTAATTTTTCAGAAACTGAAAACGACACTCCTGATGTTTGCTCTCCATCACGCAGTGTCGTATCCATTATTTCAATCTTTCTTCTTGCCATATTGCAATCTTAAAAAATATTTTTTAAAATGGTCTTGTTTTAGCAAAAGCAGTAATCTCGTCTTCGATGTTTTTTAAATAATCAATATCATCAAAACCGTTTAACATATTGTCTTTTTTGTAAGTATTAATTACAAAAGATTCAGACTCACCAGTTGCAACTAAAGTTACAGTTTGGTTTGGTAAATCAACTTTAATTTCTGTTTTAGCGTCTGCCATAATTGCTGCAAATAAAGTATCTGCAAATTCAGCTGAAACTTGTACAGGTAAAACCCCAACGTTTAAACAGTTATTTTTAAAGATATCTGCAAATGCTGATGAAATTACACAACGTAATCCAAAATCGTACACAGACCAAGCTGCGTGCTCTCTAGAAGAACCAGAACCAAAGTTTCTACCTCCAACTAATATTTTAGAACCTGCATAAATTTCTTTGTTTAAAGGAAAATCTGCTTTTGGCGTTCCATCTTGTTCAAATCTCCAATCACGGAAAAAGTTAATATCAAAATCTTTACGCTCAGTTGCTTTTAAGAAACGAGCAGGAATTATTTGATCTGTATCTACATTCTCTGTAGGTAAAGGATATGCTGTACTTGTTAGTACGTCAAATTTATCGTAAGCCATGTTTTTTATAATTAAGCGTTAGGATTTAAAATTGTTCTAGGATCTGTAACAACTCCTTCTACTGCAGATGCTGCAGCAACTAAAGGTGATGCTAATAATGTTCTAGATCCTGGTCCTTGTCTTCCTTCGAAGTTTCTGTTTGATGTTGAAACAGATAATTTTCCTGCTGGAATTTTATCATCATTCATTGCCAAACAAGCCGAACAACCTGGTTCTCTTAAAACAAAACCTGCGTCTGTAATAATCTTATCTAAACCTTCTGCTTTTATTTGATCTACTACTTTATGAGATCCTGGAACTAACCATGCTGTAACATTAGCAGCTTTTTGTCTTCCTTTTACAATAGAACAAAATCCTCTAAAATCTTCTATACGTCCGTTTGTACATGAACCTAAAAATACAAAGTCAATAGGTTTACCAATCATAGAATCTCCTTCATTAAAAGACATATATCCTAAAGATTTTCTGTAAGTATCTACTCCACCTTCTAAACTTTCTGCAGTAGGAATCGATTTTGTTACGCCCATTCCCATTCCTGGGTTTGTTCCATACGTAATCATTGGTTCAATATCTGATGCTTCGTAATTAAATTCTACATCAAATTCTGCTCCTTCTTCTGTATAAAGAGTTTCCCAATATTTCATTGCGGTGTCCCAATCTGCTCCCTTAGGAGTTTGAGCACGACCTTCTAAATATTCGTAAGTTTTACTATCTGGAGCAATCATACCTCCACGTGCTCCCATCTCAATAGATAAGTTACACACAGTCATACGACCTTCCATAGACATGTCTTTAAAAACATCACCTGCATATTCAACAAAATATCCAGTTGCACCAGAAGTAGTTTGTTTTGCAATAATGTATAAAGCAACATCTTTAGGCGTTACACCTAAACCTAATTTTCCGTTTACGTTAATACGCATACTTTTAGGTTTCATTTGCATGATACATTGTGTAGACAATACCATTTCTACTTCAGAAGTACCGATACCAAAAGCAATAGCACCAAAAGCACCATGAGTAGATGTATGAGAATCTCCACAAACAATTGTAGCTCCAGGTAACGTAATTCCGTTTTCTGGACCAACAACGTGTACAATTCCGTTATTTACATCTCCTAAACCCCAGTGTGAAATACCGTGTTTAGCAGCGTTGTTTTCTAAAGCATCTAACTGATTTGCAGATAAAGGATCTGCTACAGGTAAATGTTGATTTATTGTTGGTGTGTTGTGATCTGCCGTTGCGAATGTACGTGCAGGATATACAACACTGTTTCCTCTACTTTCTAATCCTAAAAAAGCTACAGGGCTTGTAACTTCGTGGATAAAATGACGGTCTATAAAAAACACATCTGGTCCGTCTTTAACCTGACGAACAACGTGTGAATCCCATACTTTGTCAAATAATGTATTTGCCATTTTTATATTCTTTAATTATTCAAATTATAATCAGTTACCAAAAATAAGATTTTATAGAGTTGCATTAGACTAAAAGCGTTTCGATACATTATACCCAACTCTCAAACACATTCTTATTGTATTGATATACAATTAATTAACTTACAAAAAAATACGATGTCTATTAATTTTATGAAGTATTATTATTTTATAAAAACAGTATTTTTTATCTTACTTAAGAAATCAGTTTTACGATGAAGTCTCTCTATAATTTTTGAAATTTACCTTACTTTACTTATAAAGCTTTGATTAAATCTAACGGAGTTTCTAAAATGAATTTTGCGCCACTAGCAGTTAACTCTTCTTTTGTTCTGTAACCCCAAACGACTCCTATTGGATGCATACCTGCACTTTTAGCTGTTATCATATCTACATCTGTATCACCAACAAAAATGAAGTCTTCTACAGCTATTGCTGTCTTTTCACTAATTTCTAATGCAACTGTAGGATTTGGTTTTTTTAGCGCTTCTATTTTTAAACCAGCAACAACTTCAAAATTCCATTTAGGCATTACCTCTTTTACTACTTTCTTGGTTAATTCATCTGCCTTATTAGAAAATACTGCCAATTTTAATCCACGTGCCGTTAACTCATCTAATAAATCACTAATACCATCGTACATTTTGGTTTTTACGGTACAGTTAACACGATATTCTACCATCATTTCATTAAAACAACGATTCACCCATTCTTCATTTTGATACTCTTTAGGCAAAGACTTAACAACAAGATCTCTAAGTCCATGCCCTATAAAACTCTGACAAGCTGCAACACTATGTGTAGGAAAACTATGTTGTTTTAATACTACATTTATTGCGCTTGTTAAATCTTCTAAAGAATTTACAAGTGTACCATCTAAATCAAAAATTACTCCTTTAAACATATTCTATTTTGTTTTGCATTATACGCATTACAAATCTAAAAATTATTCTTGTTTTGAGGTATTTAATCTATTTAATTTTTCTAATTATAGTTGCTTTAGAAAGCTTTCTTAAGTATCAATAAGAAGTAGATATTTATTACTTTTCGATCTATCTTTTCTATTGATAAATACTGAATCAAATTAAGTATGAACTTTAATAAAAATGTAGACGTGTTTTATTTCTCTTTATTCTTTTCCATTGATGAAAAGAACCAAAAATCTAGACTTATTTTATTATTCTGAAATTCTACTTTTTATTTCATTCCCGTGTCCAGACCGCAAAAGCTCTTTGGACACTTGCCATTCCATCAAAAATTGAATTATTACGAATAGTAAAAGTATGTCGGGTTTAGTACAGAAATACTACACATCAATAAAGCTTTAAAAAAAATGTAGATCTGTTTTTTATTATTCTTTATTCTTTTCCATTGATGAATACTGAATCAAGTTAAGCACAAGCTTCACCAAAAATCTAGACTTATTTATTTTTCTGAAATGCTACTTTTTATTGCATAAAAATTGAATTCCTACGAATAATAAAAATAGGTCGGGTTTAGTGCAGAAGTTTCCTAATAATTAATCTTTCAATCAAAATTTAAAAACTTCATTATAAATAAGAAACGAGTAAGCAATCTTATTACTTACTCGTTTATTAGATTTGTATGGATTCCCGTTTTCACGGGAATGACAAACTATTATTTTAGTTTTAATTTTAAGGAGATTGCTTCGTTTCCTCGCAATGACAATTACAATTGTTTTAAAACAGCATCTATATTGTGCTTGTGTGCTAAATCTGATCCTTCGCTTAAAGTAGCCGAAACACCACAAGCAACTCCCCAACGTAACATATTTTTTGGAGTTTCATTTTTTACAATTCCGTAAATTAAACCTGCAACCATACTATCTCCTGCTCCAATGGTACTTTTTACAGAAATTACAGGTGCTTCAACATAATCTACGCCGTTTTTGTGCGCTATAAATGCGCCATCTTTTCCTAAAGAAACAACTACATATTGTGCAATATTATCAGCAACCATTTTTAAAGCAAAAGCTTCTTGTTCTTCTTTTGTTTGACTTTCTACGCCTGCTAAACGTGCCAATTCTTTTTGATTTGGTTTTATTAAAAACAACTCGTTTTTTAATACTTCGTTAAACACCGGTCCAGAAGTATCTACAATTACTTTTACTCCTTTAGCAGTTAATTGTTTTATTATTTTAGAATAATAATTTACAGGCAATCCTTTTGGCAAACTTCCGCTAATTACAAAAATATCTCCATCGGCAACTTGCTCATTTACCAAGGCTTCTAATTGTTTCATTTCGCTTTCAGAAAACGAATCTGTTGGCATTCCAAACCTGTATTGTAAACCTGTTGCTGTATTAAAAATCGCAAAATTTTCTCGTGTCCAAATAGAAATTGGTGTTGCATACACTTCTATATGTTGCTCTTGTAACAATTCTTTTAAATGTTCACCAGTTTTACCTCCATAAGGAAACACACAATGACTTTCTATTGCTAATCTGTGTAAAACTCTCGAAATATTAATTCCCCCACCTCCTGGATGATACGTAATATCATCGCATTCTAACTTATCAAAAGGTATCATTTCTTTTACTGTAGCGCTTTTGTCTAAAGCAGGATTGATGGTAAGTGTAACTACTTTCATTTTTCTTTTAATTTGTATTGTAAAGATAGTTTGAATTTATCTTATTTTCTTTTTGATTGATGAATATTGAATCAAATTTTACACAAACTTTTAATAAAAATATAGTCGTGTTTTTTATTATTCTTTATTCTTTTCCAATGACTGCTGCTGAAACAAGTTCAGCACAAAATAGTTGAGGACAAGCTTTGGATACTTGCCCTTCCGTAAAAATTGAATTATTACGAATAATAAAAGTAGGTCGGGTTTAGTATAGAACTTATATAAAACATTAAACCTTTAATAAAAATGTAGACGTGCTTTTATTCTTTATTCTTTTCCATTGATGAAAAGAACCAAAAATCTAGACTTATTTTATTATTCTCAAATTCTACTTTTTATTTCATTCCCGTGTCCAGACCGCAAAAGCTCTTTGGACACTTGCCATTCCATAAAAATTGAATTTTTACGAATAATAAAAGTAGGTCGGGTTTAGAACAGAACTACTATAAAGCATTAAACCTTTAATAAAAATGTAGACGTGCTTTTATTCTTTTTTCTTTTCCATTGATGAATACTGAAACAAGTTCAGCACAATCGAGTTGAGGACAAGCTTTGGATACTTGCCATTCCGTAAAAATTGAATTTTTAGAAAAGTATAAGTATGTCGGGTTAGCGCAGGAAGTTTATTTCGTCATTACAAGGGTTTATGCTGAACTTGATTCAGTAACGAAGCAATCTTTTCTTTAGGTAACAAAACCAACAACTTATAAACCGTTGTTTGTTGATAAAATAATCTTTAAAAAACTTTTTAAAAAACCGTTTATTTTACTATCTTTATGTACCACCAACTCTTTCTTTTTGCAATAAACGAATTTCTACTAAGAAATTATATTGTTATCATATTTTCCTATATATGGAAGATTTGAATAATAAAAAATATGTATGCAAACTAGCCTGCTTTAACCACTCATTAATAACCTGAATTATAAACATTTAAAACAAATATAAAATGAGCGCAAAAAAGAAAGTGAAAGATCAAGACTCTTTAGTAACTGTTAATGTTGGACTTTTATTAATAGAAATTAATAAGAAAGTTTCTCTAAACAAAATATATCTTCGATCTATATTAAAAAGACAGCTTGAAATAAAAGAGTTATTAAACAAAACTCCCGAATCTGAAATAGATCCTTTAGTGCAAACTAAGCTAAAAAAATTAACCTTTAAGATTAAAGAATTTTCTGATAAAACGAACTCAGAGGAGTTAGACCTTTTCTTGAATTAAAAACCATAAAACTCCTTTGAAGTTATTTAAACTTTAAAAGGAGTTTTTTAATTTACCTTATTGTGATTGCTTTAGCATCCTTTTTTAAGATTCCTTAAAATGAAAATATGTTTCACTTTTGCGGTCTATCTTTTCTATTGATATATGCTAAAGTAAAAACAGCACAAACATTCATAAAATGTAGACGTGTTTAGTACATAATTACTACACATCATTAAACCTTTAATAAAAAACACAAACGTGCTTTTTAGTATTCTTTATTCTTTTCCATTGACAGCTACTGAAACAATCTTTTCTTTAGACAACAAAACCTATAACTTATAAACCGTTGTTGTTGATAAGTTAATCTTTAACAAACTCTTTATTTTACTATCTTTATAGAGACAAATTCTTCCTTTTTGCTATGAAAGAATTTCCACAAAATAAATGATATTATATTCATATTTTCCTGTAGATGGAGAATATGAGTAATTAAAGTATGTATATAAGCTAGTTGTAGTGCATTTGAGAAACGATGAAAATAAAGGACATTCACATATCAAAATTTCGGTCAGTAGAAAATGGAAAATTTCATTTTAATCAAATAACTGGAATTGTCGGACAAAATAATTCGGGAAAGTCTGCGTTAATGCGCGCACTTAATTCATTTTTTAACCCAGATATTGAAATTCACAATTTTATAAACGGAACTAACTTGTACTCACCTACAAGAGCAGTTCCCAGAATTATAATTGACTTTGAATCTGTACCAAATAAAGCAATTTATAATACTTTCTCTAACAATGGAGAAATATGTATTAAACAAGAATTTAATAAGCAACGAAATAGATTAGAATATTCAGTAAAAAACAATGGAAGTTTTCAAATAGCAAGTGAAGATTTTGTAAAAGAACTATTTATAGATGTCCAATTCGTTTTAATACCAACTGAAAGAGGAGCAAAACATAAAGGTCAAGATGAAATAACAATTCTTAAAAGACTTTTAGACAACTTTTTCACAAATCATACAGCCAAAAGAGATACATTAAGCCCTAAAGTTAAAGATGCTTTTAAGTATTTCAAAAAGAATGCTCTTAGTAAAGTCTCTAAAGGAATTGAAGATATGTATCTTGCTAAGAAAGGTTTTAGTTTAGAAATTGACAGTCGATTTCCTTTAAATTATGAACTTTTTATTAATGACCTTGCCATAAAAATAGTTGAAGAAGGACAAAACTTCAAACTTGAAGAATGTGGAAGTGGAATACAAAGTTTAGTTGCTATTTCAATTTATAGATATTTAGCCAAATTAAATCACACTAATTTTATAATTGGAATTGAAGAACCCGAAATAAATCTTCATCCTCAAGCACAAAAAGAATTAATTTTTGCACTTTTAGATGAAACAGATAATAATGATTTACAATTAATTTTCACAACTCACTCAACTGTATTAATAGATGAATTAGACCACACAAAAATTGTATTAGTAAGAAAGGAGAAAGATGAAAAAAGAAGTTTTAAAACTACAATACATCAATTAAATTCTCAGTTTTGGTCGAATTACAATTTACATACTTTACAATATGATAAATTTCACAAATTTAGAAATTCAGAATTCTTTTTTGCTAATCACGTAATTGTAACTGAAAGCCCTACTGATTCTGAAGTTTTCAGAAACCTTCTTAAATTAAAAGATGTTATCATTGAAAGAAACGGAATTTCTGTTCTTGAACTTAGTGGAATATCTTCTTTAAAATACGCTTTTTATCTTTTAAGAGATTTAAAGATTCCCAAAACAATGATAATTGACAAAGATTTTTTCTTTGACTATCAAAATGGAAGTAAAGCAAATAGTCGTTATGCAAATGGTTTTTTCAACTATAAAAATACATTTAAGACAGAGACATTAATTTCTGAGATTTTAAACAATCAAACTAAAAGAACACAGATTGAAGGTTTATTAACATCAAATCATAGTCGCGCACTTGATTTAACTTTGGAATTTGACGTACTATGTATGAAATATAATATGGAAATGGATTTAGTTGCTTCAACAACTGCCAAAAATCTAATTTTTCAAAAACTAAATATTCCACAAGCAGATAGAAATACAAATAACCTTTTAACAAACTTTGAAGGTGGCTTAAAGAAATTAGAATTGCTTTTGTATGTTATTACAAATTTACCACATCAAAATTTACCGAATTCATATAAGAGATTAATAAAGAGATTTAAGGAAATAACGAAATAAAAACGCACTACAACACCGTATATAATTTATTGCTAGTTCTAGCCTACTTACGAAAATCCTCGCGGATTTTCTATTCGGTTTTTATTTGCTAAATTACGTGCTTAACCACGCAACAAATCATATACAAAACGTTGGGTAAAAGCTAAAAAAATCACTCTGAATTTAATATTTTTAAAAAATAGAAATGAAAAAAAGAAAAATATTCTTTAGCATATTAACCGCTCTTGTTTTAATGATATCAATATTCCTTTATATGAATAGAGATAAATTTGTCTATGTAGGGTCAGTAAATATTATTGAAGTAGATTGTAGTAAAAAACGTCAAATTTTAAACGAAGTTTATGAAAGTGATCAAAGGATTAGAAAGTCAAATAAACTCATAAAATACGCTAAAGAAGATCACAAGAATCAAGAATTAGTAATTAGCATTATTGAAAAGTGTGGTATGCCAACATTAAAGGAAGTAACTCAAAAACATATGACTGCAATATGGTTAGGGCTACAACATACTACTGAAAAGCATAGAAAAAAGTATTTTCCTCAGATAGAGAAAGCTGTAAAAAATGGAGATTTATCTAAACAGCAATATGCATTGATGAAAGATAGAATCTTAATGGATGAAGGTGAACCTCAAATATATGGTTCACAGATAAAAAACGGTAAATTGTATAAGTTAGAAAATCCTGAAACTGTAAACGAAAGAAGAAAGGAAATGGGAATGGGAACAATAGAGGATTATTTAAAGACTCATTTCAACATTGAGTTTAATCCGAATTAAAACCACGACACTTAAGACGTGTAAAAAAACGCTTAATTTTAACTTAATCAAAGTAGTAGCTTTTTTATTCTCTCCTATTACCCATAACATAACAACATTCAAGTTATTACAAAAGACTCAAAAAACGATGAACGAAAACAACATAAATGAAAACTCATTTGATGAATTTGAAACGAATAAAAGAAGGAAAAAATTGCTTCCTTGGTGGATAAAAGTATTTTGCTGGATATTTATGATTTTTGGTCTTCTAGCTTTTGTTTGCTTACTCCTTGGCTTTACTAATATAAAACCATCTTTAGCATTTTATGGGTTTGAAACTAACGAACCTTTTTCAGTTATCGGAATGTTAGTAATTACAGTTGGAATCTTAAAAGGAATTACCGCATTTTCTCTTTGGTTTGAAAAAGATTTTGCAATTAAACTTGGAAAAATAGATGCAATCGTCGGCATCATAATTTGCGCAATTTCAATGCTGATTTTACCATACTTAAATGATGGCTTTAATATCCAAATTAGACTTGAACTAGCATTATTAATACCTTTTTTATTGAAACTAAATAAGATTGAAAAAGAATGGGAACGTATAACGAAATAAAAAAGTAAATTTCGCTTTTAAACAATTGATCAATTTAATAAAACCTAACTTCAATAAACGTCGATTCTAAGAAATTAAAACAACACATATCTTTCTGAAGTTATCAAAATAAAAGCTCGGAATAATTTCCGAGCTTTTTCATTACTTAAAGTTAATCTTCTAAATCATTTACATCAAAATCATCATTGTCATCAAAAGAATCTTCATCTTCTACATAATCTTCCATAACTTGTTCTAACTTAGAACTAATTTTAACTAAATACACGGTGTCTTCAGTTTTAACCTCAACCGCTTTTATGGTTTCTCCTTTGGCATTTTTAAAGGAAATAATATCGCTATAATCATATCCATCAGGATATTTATCTACCAACATATCTAATATATCAGTGGTTAACTTTGCGTACTCTACGATTACTCTTTTCATTTTATAATAATTTATTCAATTAGTATGAGATTCCTCAATCGTCAAAAAAGACTCATTTCGGAATAACACTCCGCTTTAAAATTAATATTCAACTTGTTATTTCTAATGAGAAAAGAATGAGCGAAGAGAAATCTCTATTAAGATTCCTCAATCGCCTAAAAATATCTCATCTGCCTTTCTAAGACATTTTTTGTGATTTTTTAATTATAAGTTAAAAATTAGCAATTCAGCTTTTATAATAAAAACATCTGCGATGCTACATTTCTAATAAATAAGCAAATATTAATGGAGCAACAATCGTTGCATCACTTTCTATAATAAACTTAGGCGTATCAATATCTAATTTACCCCAAGTAATTTTCTCATTTGGTACAGCTCCAGAATACGATCCATAACTGGTTGTAGAATCTGAAATCTGACAGAAATAGCTCCAAAAAGGAGTTTCTGGTTTTTCCATATCTTGGTATAACATTGGTACCACACAGATAGGGAAATCTCCTGCAATTCCTCCTCCTATTTGAAAAAATCCAATTCCGTTTTCTGAATTATCTGTATACCAATCTGCTAAAAATGTCATGTATTCAATTCCAGATTTTACAGTACTTGCTTTTAATTCTCCTTTTAAAACATACGAAGCAAAAATGTTACCCATTGTAGAATCTTCCCAACCAGGACAAATAATTGGCAAGTTTTTTTCTGCAGCAGCATACATCCAAGAATCTTTAATATCTATTTCATAATACTCTTCTAAAACGCCAGAAAGTAATAATTTATACATGTATTCATGAGGTAAATAACGTTCTCCTTTAGCTTCTGCATCTTTCCATATTTTTACAATATGTTTTTGCAAACGTCTAAACGCTTCTTCTTCTGGTATGCACGTATCTGTAACTCTATTTAGTCCTTTTTCTAATAAATCCCACTCATCTTGAGGCGTTAAATCTCTATAATTAGGAACCCGTTTGTAGTGAGAATGTGCTACCAAATTCATAATATCTTCTTCTAAGTTTGCGCCTGTACAAGAAATAATTTGCACTTTATCTTTACGAATCATTTCTGCAAAAATTTTCCCTAATTCAGCAGTACTCATTGCTCCTGCTAAAGAAACTAACATTTTAGAACCTTTGTTTAATTGTGCTTCGTACCCTTTTGCTGCATCTACTAAAGCTGCTGCATTAAAGTGTAAAAAGTATTTTTCTATAAATTCTGAAATTGGTTTTGTATTTGTATTAATCATTTTTAATTTTATTTATCTTTTTTAATTCAAAAAGATCTGTTCTTCTATCTTTTAAGTTACGTACACTTCCAAATTGATTTAAATCTTTTAATAAGTCTAAATCTACATCAGCAATTAAAATCATTTCTGTATTTGTGGTTGCTTCTGCTTTTATTCCGTTTGCAGGAAAAGAAAAATCACACGGTGTAAATACCATAGATTGCGCAAACTGAATGTCCATATTATTTACTTTTGGTAAATTACCAACACTACCCGCAATGGCAACATAACATTCGTTTTCTATAGCCCTTGCTTGTGCACAATGTCGTACTCTAGAATATCCGTTTTGTGTATCCGTTAAAAACGGGATAAATAAAATATCCATTCCTTCTTCTGCCAAAATTCTACTTAACTCAGGAAACTCAGAATCGTAACAAATTAAAACACCAATTTTACCACAATCTGTATCAAAGGTTTTTAACTCATTTCCTCCTTGCATTCCCCAAACTTTAGCTTCATCTGGCGTTACGTGTAGTTTTTCATATCTATCTGTGGTTCCATCTCTTTTACAGATATAACCAACATTATACAACAAACCATCTTTTAATTCTGGCATACTACCTGTAATAATATTAATGTTATAGGTAATTGCCAACTCAGAAAATTTCTGAACAATTATTGGTGTATATTTTGCCAATTCTCTAATTGCCTCAGATTCTGGAAGATGATTATTATCCGCCATTAAAGGCGCATTAAAAAACTCTGGAAACAAGGCAAAGTCAGATCTATAGGCAGAAACTGCATCCACAAAATATTCTGCTTGCTGCATTAATTCTTCTAAATCTTTATACAAACGCATTTGCCATTGTATTAAACCTAAACGAACTACTTTTTTCTTTATAACCGCTTTTACAGTTTCTTTTTTATAATACACATTGTCCCATTCTAATAAAACGGCAAAGTCATTAGAATCTGCATCTCCTTCTATATAGCCTTTCATCACTTTTGAGGGATGAAAATCATTAGAGATTTGAAAGTTTAAAACAGGATCATGAATTTCTTTACGTTTTACCTTTTCTATGTATTCTTTAGGTGAAATTGAATCTGAATGTTTGTGATAATTAGGAATTCTTCCTCCAAAGGCGATTCCTCTTAAATTTAATTTTTCACACAATTCTTTTCTATAATCATACAATCTTCGTCCTAAACGTAAACCTCTAAATTCTGGTTTTATAAAAACATCTATTCCGTATAAAACATCTCCAGAATTACTGTGCGTACTAAACGTATAATCTCCTGTAATTTCTTTGTATGTGTGATGATCATCAAACTTATCATAATCTACCATTAAAGACAAAGCACAACCTGCAAGCTCGCCGTTTATTTTTATAACAACCTGCCCTTCAGGAAATTTTGTAATTAATGATTGTATTTGAGATTCTTCCCAATAGGTACTTTGCATATTAGAATACACCTCAATCATTGCTTGTTTTAACTCTTGATAATCGTGAATTGTTAAATACTGCAATTCAATATTTTCTATATTTTCTATTTTCATCAGAAATTAAAAATCGTCGTCATTATCTTTAAATTTTGATAATTTGCTAAATGCATCTTTAGAATTATCATAATCTTCTTCATCTTCCATTTTTGAAGAAAATTTATAGCTTAACATTTTGTAATACAATTTTGCTGCTAAAAAGTCTGAAGATTTTTCTTTAGAATTTGGGCAAAGTTCAACCATATCAAAACCGACCACATTACGTTCTGTAAACACTTTTTTTAAGAATTCTAATGTTTCATAGTATAATAAACCTCCTGGTTCTGGAGTTCCTGTACTTGGCATAATTGAAGGATCTAACGCATCTAAATCAAACGTAATAAAAACATTACCAGTAAGTTGATCTAAAACATCATCCATCCAATCTTCATTTACAGCCATATCATGTGCAAAAAACACTTTGTCAAGATTCATTACTCTTTTCTCAGAAACATCCATACTTCTAATACCAACTTGTACTAAATTAGTATTTTCATTTGCTTCATAAACAGCACAAGCATGATTGCAAGAAGAGCCTTCATATTCTTTTCTTAAATCTGCATGCGCATCTATATGCAACACAGAAATATTATTGAAACATTCATTAAATGCTCTAATAGTTCCTATAGAAACGGAATGTTCTCCACCAAAAACAGTCACAAACTTATTTCTGTTGATATATTTTTTAGTAATCTCATGTACCTTCTCTACCATTTTCTCTGGCGAAGAATTCTCATAAATTGGATGTGCTAAATACACCCCTTCTTTATAAACTTCAGAATCTGTTTCAATATCATACAATTCCATATTTTCTGATGCATCTAAAAAAGCTTGTGGCCCTTTATCTGCTCCTTTTTGCCAAGTACTTGTTCCATCATAAGGAACTGGAATTAATACTATTTTTGATGTTGGTAGGTTTCCATATTCTTGTGGAATTCCTGCATAGGTTTTATTTGTTGCCATTTTATTTATTGAAGTATTATACTACTTCTTATTTTGTTAATGCTACTGTATTTTTTTCTTCTTTAACTGGTTCTCCATATCCTAAGATAGAAAGCATTTCACTACTTTTTTGTTGCTCTTTAAATATTCTTGTTGTGATATTTCCGTTTTCATCTCTGTCTATGATTAAATGTTTTGGATGCGGAATTAAACAGTGTTGTAATCCTCCAAAACCTCCAACAGATTCTTGATACGCACCTGTGTTAAAAAAGCCGATATATAATGGTTTTTCTTTTTCAAAAACAGGCAAATAGATTCCGTTTACATGTTGCTCTGAGTTGTAATAATCATCGCTATCACATGTTAAACCACCCAATAAAACACGTTCGTATTGTTTATTCCATTTATTAATTGGCAGCATAATAAAACGTTTATTAATTGCCCAAGCATCTGGTAAAGTAGTTATAAATGAAGAGTTTATCATGTTCCAACGTTCTCTGTCATTTTGTTTCTTTTGATACAAAATCTCATAAATAGCTGCGCCAGATTCTCCCACTGTAAAGCTTCCGAACTCTGTAAAAATATTTGGCACCTCTACTCCTGCTTCATCACAAGCTTGTTTTATTTGGTTGATAATTTCATCAATCATATATTGATAATCATAATCAAAACCCAATGAATTTTTTATAGGAAATCCGCCTCCAATATTTAAACTATCTAAAGTTGGACAAACTTTTTTTAGGTTGATGTAAACGTTTAAACATTTCATCAATTCGTTCCAATAATATGCGTTGTCTTTGATGCCTGTATTGATAAAAAAATGAAGCATTTTTAAATCTACTTGTTTGTTACCAGCTATTTCGCGCTCATAAAAAGAAACGATGTTTTTATAGCCAATACCAAGTCTAGATGTGTAAAACTCAAATTTTGGTTCTTCTTCTGAAGCGATTCTAATACCAACATTTATTTTTTTATCTGTTTCATCTAACAATAGATTTATTTCTTCGTAATTATCAATAATCGGAATTACATTTTTGTGACCAGAGTTTATTAAACCTCCAATATTTTTGATGTATTGATCACGCTTAAATCCGTTACAAATAATAAACGTATCGTCTTTTATTTTACCTTCTTTTTTAAGATTATTTACAATATCTATGTCAAAAGCAGAAGATGTTTCTATATGAATATCATTTTTTAAAGCTTCATGTAAAATGTGTTTAAAATGAGAGCTTTTTGTACAATAGCTATAAAAATATTTTCCTTTATAGTTATGTTTATTGATACTTTCTTGAAACCAATCTTTTGCTTTATTGATATTTTCTGAAATTTTTGGCAAATAAGTAAATTTTAATGGAGAGCCATATTCTTCTATTAATTCCATTAAATTAATTCCGTGCCAAAACAATTTATTATTTTCTGTTTTGAATTCTTCCTGAGGAAAATCGAACGTTTGCTCGACTAAATCTATATATTTTGTGTTCACTTTTACTTTTAAATTAATTGTACGATAAATCCGTCTGAACTAAAACAAAAAAAAGTTTTAGAATAGAAATTATAACCCTAATAAAAAGGATGTTATCACTGTAATATTTGCAAGTAAACTACGTGCAACTTTGAGAAAAGCTGCAATTCTTGAAGAATTGAAAATGGAGATACCTTAATTTTTTCGTTGCATTTCCAAAATGCCATGTAACTATCATTCTCCGATTGAGAGTTACTTCCGAAATAAGAAAAACGTAACATTTGACTTAAATAAGTTAATCAAATGTAAATTATTTTTGAATACAAAAAACAAAAGCAAAAAAAAAAATGAAAATATTTTTACTTTTAATTTTTCCTTTAAAACACTGCTATTATGGAGGGTAACTATGTACTTTTTAGATGTCAATATATAATTTAATTCTTAAAAAGACTTTCAATTTCTTCTTGTAACCGTATTTTAACTAACCAATAAAGTCGTGTGTACTTTTAAAAACACACTTTGCGTATTTATAAATTCTCTCTTTTATTCTTTCTGATTATGAATTAAAAAAGAACCTTATGCAGTATAAAAACTTAATAAAAGCCAATTTTCAAAAAAAAACATAAAAATCACTATATTTAAAAATCTATGAAAAAAATTACATTATTATTTATCAGCCTTTTTTTTATGACTTCTTATGCTCAAGAGAAACGATTATGGGCAAAGTCTTTTATGAATAAAAAAGCACCAGATTTAGTGGTAGAAAAATGGTTAACTAAAGTACCCAATACTAAAGATAAATTTGTTTTGATTGATTTTTGGGCAACTTGGTGTGGGCCTTGTGTGAAAGGAATTTCAGAAATGAATGCTTTTAGTAAAGAGTTTGCAAAAGATTTGGTTGTTATTGGTATTAGTAAGGAGTCTAAATTTAAGATTAAGAGATTTAAAAAGGCTACCATTAAATATTATAGTGCTATTGACACAAAAGGAAGAACGAGTAATGAGTTAGAAATTAAAGGGATTCCACATTGTATTATTATTAATCCTGATGGTATTGTTGTCTGGGAAGGTTGGCCACAATTAAATAACCAAGAACTTACTTCTAAAGTGATACAAAGTCTTATAAATGCTAATAAATAACCTGTTTTATTACTAGTTTTTAAATGACTTTAAAAATTTTTATGGTTACTAATTAATTTTAATATTATTTAAAAATACTTAACCTACAATCAATTACAAACCGTATAAAAGCTGTTTTAAAAACAGGTATTAATACCCCCTTTTTGTTTTAAGTTAAAAATAGTTAATTTTTTCACTACTTTTGCAATAACCAAAACTATCCAAATGAAACTTTTTTTTAATTACAAGAAACTAAAAACTTTACTTTTTTTAAATTTTAGGGCATAATTTTTTATTACTTTTTTTTTGAACCTATTTTTTAATCGTTATTATTTTAAAGATTAAAAATTTAGATAAAAATTGCTACATAAAATTTAACCATCAAATTATTCCCCAATTTGTATATAAATAATAAAGTACGGTTTTTACTCATACTATTTTGTGTTGTTTTTTTTCAAAAAAACTTCGCTCAAAAAATTTCTGAATCTCAAAAAATTAAACATGAACAAGTAGATTTCAAGTTGTTATATTATGAAAACAACAATAATGATTTTCATAAGAATGTGCTACTAAATGAGTTTAAAGAGATGCCAAAAAGCAATAGCTTTGGTGTTTCTAATGGTGAATACTGGTTTGAATTAACCGTAAATAAATCATTAAAAAACAAAGAACTAATTGCCTATTTACCAGTACATAATATAGGTGAAATTGGTATCTATAAATTTGTAGATACTAAATTAGAGTATCTAGTATCTACAGGAAATAATATTGGTAGAGAAGAAATTCCTGTAGATTATAAGTTTCCTGCTTTTAAAATTAATCCTGAAGAAAACCGAATATTTTATCTGAAAGTAAATTTCCAAAAAGAAGCTAACTTTCCTTTAAAAATTATCTCAGAAAAAAAATTTACTTCATATATTTCTAACAAACAAGTAATTAATAGTTTTTATTACGGTACTTGTATTGTAATTATCTTTTTAAATTTCTTTTTCTATTTAAAGTTAAAAGATAATAGCTACTTATTCTACATGCTGTTTCTTTTGTCTTTAATGATTACTTTTTTATTATATGATGGTTCTTTAATAAACCTATTTAGAGGAAATTCTTTCTATTATAAACTAGAGTTTTTAACTCATTTCTCTAACGAAATTTGGTTTTTATTATTCTCTATAAAGTTCTTAGACCTCAACAAAAGACATCCATTAATTACAAGGTTATTTTTTGTTTTTCCAGCATTAGTGCTTGTCTTTTACATATTATATTTTTCTACAAATAACTTTGTTTTTTCTGCAATTGGTGATTTTATAGGAATATCTCTATTCCCAATTTTGTGGTTTTTTGGGTTTTATTATCTAAAACAGATACCACATGCACGTTTTTATGTTTTAGGTTATTTACTAATCGTTCCTTTTGCCGTATTTTTTATTATAGGTTTTCCTTTTGGGTTTTGGGAAGTTCATGGAGAAATGCTCATTATAAAAATTGCAAGCTGGTTAGATATTTTTGTATTTACTTATGCTCTTAGCTTTAAAATGGATAATAGTGAATTAGAAGGAAATAAAAAAATAATAAGTCTACAAGACCATATTGAAAACCCTGAAACTGAATTGCCTTTAAAAAACGAACCTCAACCTAAAGAAACTTATTTTTATCTTTTAAGGGAAAATAAGTTAGTAATTAATCCGCTTACTTTAAGAGAAATTGACATTTTAAAAGCAATTTTCGAAGGCTTAAATAATACTCAGGTTAGTGAAAAATTATTTATCTCTAAAAACACGGTTAAATATCACGTTCGTAATATTTACAATAAGTTAAACGTGAGCAATAGAAATGAATTAAAAGAAAAAGCATCTTTATTAAAAAAACAACAAAGCACTCAAAAACAAATACTTAAGGTAGGTGGGTAGGAAAAACCACCCTAGTGTTTTTAGGAAATTCAACTTTCATTTAACATATTTGTATTTAAGTAAAAAGCAGGTGCCATAATTCAGTTTTTAAGCACCGCGTATTAATACCCGTTTTTAAACAGATTCTTTTTTTAACAGAATTTAACACATACTTTTACACTAACGAACCAAAAACTAACCTAAGTGATCCCTATATTCTTTTAAAATCTTATAAATGAATACACAATTCTTCTAGCTATTTTCTAACAGATTATAAACATCCTACAATTATTGAATTAATTGATTTCTAATTTAGATTTAAAAAATTTTATTTCTATTTTTTAATAGGATAAATACGTCCAAAAAATTAACAACAAATATTATCAACCCAAAATTATTACTAACCAAACTTATCTATTATGAACAAAATATTACTTTCTAAACATTTAAAGTTATTTTTAACTTTATTCTTTTTATCATTTATCTACACCATATCCTCTCAGGTCACAATATCACCATGGAAAATGAATAAAGGAGCTGGAGCAATTTCTTATGCCGTTGGTTTTCATGGAAACCCTGCAGCATATAGCTTAGCAAATATTCCTGAAGCATCAGATTCTAACTGGGAACTTGCTCCTGTTAACGCAACTGGGGGAATAAACTATTCTGTTAGATCTATATTAACAGGTTGTCTCAATCAACTTGATTTCACATATTTTGAAACTTTTTTAAACATACCTTCAAATTTTAATGTTTCTGATTTAAATATTAGTTTCTCTGCTGCAGATGATGGAGCAAGAGCTTATATTTTTAATTCGGCGCATCCAAATGGTGATTTTATTGGCGAAATTAAACTAGGTCAAACAGCAGTTACTGCTAATTATGCTTCATTAGCTATGCCAGGAGAAATTAACAGACTTGTAATTGTTCAGTTTGATGATTGTCCTTCTGGTAATAACTTAACTGGAGCACAAGTAAAAATAAACGGACAAACTGCTGTTGTAAATACTGATGGCTGTACAGATTCTAATTTCTTTTGGTCTAATGCACCAACTGTTAATGGACAAGTTGCTACAGGAACAATAAACGGAGTAGGCTATACATATACATCTTCTGTAAATGTAAGAACTACTACTAATCTATTTTCTCATGGTACATTTCCAGCGTCATACAATGTTCCTAATAGTAATCCAACTATTCAAAATATAGAACCTAGTTCTAATACATTAACTTTTGCGAGCCCAATGACCAATCCAGTTTTGGTATTTTCTTCAATAGGTGGTGGTCCAATTTCTGTGCCTATTAATTTTAGTGCACCTGTTGAAATTTTATGGTCTACACATGTAGGAGTAACACCAGTAGTTCAAAACTCACCAACTCAAATTACAGGTACTGAGGGATATGCTATTGTAAGAATGAATGGTACGTTTTCTAGTCTTTCATTTGACTATTTAGTTTATGAAAACTACGTTAATTTTGTTTTCGGGGCAGATTTCTCAACAACTTCTCCAGATACAGTTGCACCAACTTTAACTTTAAATGGTAATTCAACTGAATCTGTTAATGGTAATTCAACTTATACAGATCTTGGAGCTACAGCAACAGACCTTTGTGATGATAACCCTGCAGTATTAGTTTCTGGAACAGTTAATACAAGTGTTCTAGGTGATTACACACTTACATACACAGCAGTAGATGCTTCTGGAAACACATCTGCCCCAATAACTAGAGTAGTAACTGTTGTAGATATTACTCCACCAACTTTAATAGATATCCCTGTTAATACAATTGTAGAATGTAATGTTGTACCAACGGCGCCTACAATTACTGCAACAGATGATTTTACTACAACCCCAGAAGTAAGTTTTAATGAAGAAAGAATAGATGGTTCTTCTAATGATAATTATATCTTAACAAGAACTTGGACTGCTACTGATGAAAGTAGTAACACAGTGTCTCAATCTCAAATTATTACTGTACAAGATACTAGTTTACCTACTGCAATTGCAAAAGACATAACTGTCGAATTAGATGCAAACGGAAACGCTGTTATAACTGCAGATATGATTAACAATGGCTCTTCTGATAATTGTGGAGGAACATTAACATATGCTATAGATAAAAACACTTTTGATTGTGACAATATAAGTGCTGGTGGTATTTCTTGTTCGTCAAATTTCTCTTTAGATTTAGACGGAATAGATGATGATGTTAATCTTGGAGATCTTAATTATATTTCAACTGGAACTCCAGGCGAATATACAGCAGAGTTTTGGGTAAACCCCAGAAGTATTCAAGCAGGTATTGGTTCTTGGCTTTTTGGAGATGAAGAATCTTCTAATAATGGCGTATTAATTATGCTAGCTCCTTCAGGAGGAATTTCTTTATACAGATTTGGAGGAATAGGTTTAGTAACTACTAATGCAACTATTTCTTTAAATACATGGACACATATTGCTGTTACTCAAAATTCAAGTGGATCTAAAATTTACTTCAATGGAGATTTTGTTCAGGCTTTTAATGTTGTTAATCAAGAAACCAATGCAGCAACTTTCTTAGGTCAGTTTGCACTTGGTGGTCGAAACTTAAATGGTCAATTAGATGAAATTAGAATTTGGAATAAGGAACGTTCTGCAAATGAAATTAAAGACAACTACAACAGTTGTGTTAGTGTTTCAGAAAGTGATTTATCTTATTATTTCAATTTAGAAGACGGTTCAGGTAATACAACAACAGATATAAAATCTGGAAATATTGGAACATTAAATCAAATGGACCCCAATTCTGACTGGGTAGCTGGGAACACACTAAATAATTCTGGTAATATAGTAACACTAACAGTTACAGATGTAAACGGCAATCAATCAACTGCTACAGCAATTGTAACCGTTGAAGATAACATTGCTCCTACTCTAGTTGCAATTCCTGCAGATGTAACTGTTGAATGTAATACTGTGCCAGATGTAGCTACAATTACTGCAACGGATAACTGTCCGAATCCTTCAGTAACTTTTACAGAAACAAGAACAGATGGGACTTCTAATAATGATTATACATTAACAAGAACTTGGACTGCTACAGATGATAGTGGAAACACTGCTTCTCAAACTCAAATTGTTACTGTACAAGACAATTCTGGTCCAATTTTTAATAGTGATCCAGAAGATGTAACTGTTGAATGTAATTTAGTACCAACTATACCAAATGTAACAGCAACAGATAATTGCAGCACAAATCTTACAGTAAACTTTACCGAAACAAGAATAGATGGGGTTTCTAATAACGATTATACATTAACAAGAACTTGGACTGCTACAGATGAAAGCGGAAATACCAATTCTAGAAGCCAAGTTATTACTGTTCAAGATACTATTATTCCAAATGTTATCACTAAAGATATTATAGTTGAACTAGATGAAAATGGTAATGCTTCTATTACTCCAGAAATGATTAACAATGGTTCTTCTGATAATTGTGGTATTACTGACATGTCAATTGATATTTCAGACTTCAATTGTGAAAATATTGGTCAAAATACAGTAACCTTAACAGCAAATGATGCTTCTGGAAATGTAAGAACTATACCTTCTAATTTAATAGGACATTGGAAATTTGATACTGGTAATGAATTAAAAGACTTAACAGGTAACTGGGGAGACTTAATTGTTTCTGGGAATGCTTCTATATCTAATGGAGAATTAGATGTTAATAATGGAGGTATGGCTAGAACTTCTTCGTATTCTGGCCCAACAATTAGTGACAAAACATTAGTTTCTTTTCTTTCTTTAGATGATTTAAACTTAAGATCTGGTTCTGCAATTACCTTAGACGCTATTAATTCTGACGAGTTTGATGGTATTATTTATGCAGAAAGACAAGCAAACAGATGGATGAATGGTAGCTCCAATTTTCTACGAACTAGCGATTTTAATCCAGGTTTCGCAGAATCATCTGCTAATGAAAAAATAATGGTTGCTATTACTTATCAAAAAGGTAAAAAAAGTGTTATAATATCATTATATAGAAATGGTTCTTTTTATGGTACTTACAACATAGGTAATAGAACAAGTTGGTATGAAAATAATGCAGAGATTATATTTGGCGCAAGGCATTTTATTAATAGTTCTAATAGTCAAATTGGTTCTTTAGATGCCCATATTGATGAAGCAATGATTTTTGATAAAACATTATCAGCTGCAGAAGTCCTTGCTTTATATCAAGGAAACAATGCTACAGCAACTGTAACTGTGGTAGACAACATTGCACCTGTTTTAGTTGCAATTCCTGCTGATGTAACGGTTGAATGTGATACCGTACCAGATGCGGCTACAATTACTGCAACGGATAACTGTCCGAACCCTTTAGTAACTTTTAATGAAACAAGAGCAGACGGTATTTCTAATAACGACTATACGTTAACCAGAACTTGGACAGCTACGGATGAAAGCGGTAATACTGCTTCTCAAACGCAAGTTGTTACTGTACAAGATACTACTGTACCAACTGCAATCGTACAAGATATTACTGTACAATTAGATGCAAACGGAAACGCTTCTATCACTCCAGATATGATTGATAATGGTTCTTTTGATAATTGTGGAGGAACATTAACATATGCTATAGATAAAAATACTTTTGATTGTGGTGATTTTAGTGTTTCATGCTCTGATTCATCAATTGCATTTAATGGTACAGGTATTGCCTCTGGTGCCAATGGAGATAACATTCAAAACCTAGGTTTGAATCAGCTAACCATGGAAGCTTGGGTAAAACAAAACGGTGGGGCAGTTAATTCAATCATTAGAAAGGCTGGTGATTACGACTTGTATATCGTTAATAATACGATATATGCTGAGGTATGGTATGAAGGAAGAGCCAGTAGCGCACAATATTTATATACTGGACCTACTGTTTCAAACAATGAATGGTCTCATGTAGCTTTTACTTTTGATAAAGCGAATAATGGTTCCGGTAAGTTCTATGTTAATGGAGTTGAAACGGTAGTTTCAGGAACAACACGTTCTATTACACCCGATATTACTTTGGGTATTGGAGGTTCAACCGAATATGGTCAGAGCTTTACAGGTCTTATTGATGATGTGAGAATATGGAGCACTGAAAGAACTAACGCTGAGATTAATGATTTCAAAGATTTTTGTATTGATGCAAATTCTGTTGGACTTGAGGCTTATTTTAAAATTGAGGCCAATGAAGGTACCACGCTTACGGATTATTCAGGAAATGGAAACCACCTTACAATAACAGGAACTTCATGGTCATTTGAAGGAGCACCAATAGAGAGTAAAGCAATAGAAGTGACATTAACAGTTACAGATGCTTCAAATAATGCTTCATCCGCAATCGCTAATATAATTGTACTCGACACTTTTGCACCAACAGTTGTTGGACAAAACGTCTCTGTTACTTTAACCGCTAGCGGAACAGTTTCAATTATACCGGAAGATGTGTTAGATAATGGGTCAGACAATTGTGGAACTGTAACCTATACGATTAACCAAGATACATTTGGAGCTACGGATGCAATTAACAGCCCAGTAACAGTTCAATTAACAGGAACTGATGCAAGTGGAAACGCAACTACGGTTCCTTTACTAGTTACAGTAATTGATCCTGTACCTGTTGTGATTACGCAAAATATTACAGTTGTATTAGATGAGAATGGAAATATTTCTATTACACCAGAGCAAATAGATAATGGCTCTAGTTCAGTTGTAGGTCTTGAAAGTTTAGAACTAGATATTTCATCTTTTAATTGTTCTAATGTTGGAATACCAGTTACAGTAACTTTAACTGCAACAAGTACGTTAGGTAGCACTGCTTCTGGAACTGCAATAGTAACCGTTCAAGATAATATTGCTCCTACTGCTATTGCACAAGACATTACCATTCAATTAGATGCTTCTGGAAATGCTTCAATTACACCAGATATGATTAATGATGGTTCTTTTGATAATTGTGAAATAGAAAGTGTTGCTTTTGCTGGATCAGGGACTATTAACGCTACTACTTTAGAAGGTAACAACTTAATATTACAAGCTCCTAATGGTAGTGTAATTGATGGAATTACTTTTGCAAGTTATGGAACACCAGTTGATAGTCATGGAGATTTTACAATTGGAAGTTGTCATGCAAGCAATAGTTTATCTATTGTACAAAATTATGCTCTAGGGCAAAACTCTGTAACAATTCCTGCAAACAATGGAATTTTTGGAGATCCTTGTGGTGGTACTTATAAAAGACTTTATGTTACTGCAACTTATAGTGCAGAATCAACAAGTACAAAAGATTATAATTGCTCTAACGTTGGCAACAACAATACAGTAACTCTACTTGTTAAAGATGTTAATGGAAATGAATCTACAGCAACGGCAAATGTTACAGTAGAAGACAATGTGAATCCAATAGCAAGTACACAGAACGTAACGGTTCAGTTAGATGCTCTTGGTAATGGAACTACAACAGCAGAACTTGTTAATAATGGTTCTTCTGATGCGTGTGGAATTCAATCTTTAGCTTTAGATACAACTTCTTTTACATGTGCAAATGTTGGTGATAATACGATAACTTTAACTGTAACTGATAACAATGGTAATGTTTCAACAGAAACTGCAATTGTAACAGTAGAAGATAATGTAAACCCGATTGCGAATACACAGAACGTTACTGTTCAGTTAGATGCTTTAGGAAACGGAACTACAACAGCAGTTCTTGTTGACAATGGTTCTTCTGATGCTTGTGGAATTCAATCTTTAGTTTTAGATACTACTTCTTTTACTTGTAATGATATCGGTTTAAATACGGTAACATTAACGGTAACTGATAATAATGATAATGTTTCTACTCAAACTGCAATAGTAACGGTAGAAGATAATGTAAACCCGATTGCGAATACACAGAACGTAACGGTTCAGTTAGATCCTTCTGGTAACGGAACGACAACTGCGGAACTTGTTAATAATGATTCTTCTGATGCTTGTGGTATTCAATCTTTAGTTTTAGACACAACTTCATTTACGTGTGCAAATGTTGGTGATAATACAGTAACATTAACAGTAACTGATAACAATGGTAATGTTTCAACTCAAACAGCAATTGTAACGGTAGAAGATAATGTGAATCCAGCTGTAATTACTCAAGACCTTCCAGTTCTTTTAGATGCAAATGGTAATGTAAGCATTACACCTGCTATGATTGATAATGGCTCTTTTGATAATTGTGCTATTGCAAGTTTATCTTTAAGTAAAGACAATTTCGATTGTACAAATGTAGGTGCTAACGTGGTTACTTTAACAGTAATCGATGTTAACGGAAACAGTGCTTCTAATCAAGCAACTGTTACTGTAAGTGATACTATCAATCCTACTGCAATTGCTCAAGACATTACTGTTCAATTAGATGTAAATGGAGCGGCAACAATTGTTCCTTCAGATGTAAACAATGGTTCTTTTGACAATTGTACATTCACAACATCTTTAGATATTACAACTTTTGGTTGTAACAATGTAGATGTAGAAAATACAGTAACATTAACTGTTAGAGATGCTAGCGGAAACACAAATGCAACAACTGCAATAGTAACTGTTTATGATACGGTGCCTGCTCAAGTAATTACACAAAATATTAATGTGTTTTTAGATGAAAACGGAAATACTTCTATTGTACCTTCGGATATAGACAATGGTTCAAATGATGCGTGTGGTATTCAAAGCGTAGCGCTTGATATTACTAGTTTCGATTGTGCTAATCTTGGTGAGAATACTGTTATTTTAACAGTAACAGATGTGAATGGTAATGTTTCTTCTAATCAAGCGATTGTAACTGTTATTGATAACATTGCTCCTATTGTTGGTACTCAAAGTGTATCTGTAACTTTAGATGCAAATGGAAGTGCAACCATTACTCCAGAAGATGTTTTAATCTTAACAGAAGATGATGTTCTAAGAGGTGATAGCTGTACAGTAACAAATGCTGATGAACACGCAATGTGTTTAAAAGATTACAATAAATCTAAACATAATTCTTATCATAAAAAAGGTAAGAAATCCAAAAATGATGATGATGATGATGATGATGATGATGATGACGATGACGATGACGATGATAAATACAACAAAAAAGATGCTTGTTTCTCTTTTGATGCAAACCAAGGTAGTGTAATTAAAAACCTTGATGGTTCAATGGTTGTTACAGGAACACTTGTTAATCCTGAGGATGTTAATGACATTTGGGAAGTAACTTTAAATTTACAGAATCCTAAAAACTGGACAGATTGGTCTGCTCAAAAAGGAAAGTACAAAGGATCGAAAAGAACTATCAGATATAGTTATAAAGATTGGATGTATTATCAATTGGCTGAAGGAAGTAAATTAACAGGAGCTGGTAACAATGCTGGTAATGAAACTTTACTTATTCAGAAATATAAAAAGTATGGTGTTCAAGTTGGTGATAATGCTAACTTAGAAAACGGTAATTATGGATTATATACTTCTTTCTACTACATCAATAAGAAAGGTAAAAAAGAAAAAGGTTCTTTTAGTTTTGATATCTCTAATTGTGAGCAATTACCCGTACCAGAAGGAACTGTAATTAGCAGTGACAATTGTAGTATAGCAAGTACGAGTTTAGATATTGATACTTTTGGGTGTGATAACCTTGGGGAAAACACAGTACAAGTTTCTGTTACAGACCAAAGTGGTAACACAACAACACAGTCTGTAATCGTAAATGTATTAGGAGATACTCCGGTAATTTCTATTGACGACTTTTACACTGCTAATGGACAAAAGAAAAATACTGTTTTCTTAGGATACTCAAATAGCACGTATTTAAAAACTGAAGTAAGTGGTGGATCTGGATTTAGTTATGAATGGACAGATGAATCTGGTGACGTAATTTCAACAGATAAAAATCCTAAAGTTACTCCAGAAATTACATCAACTTACACTGTTGTAGTTACCAATGCTAATGGTTGTCAAGCAACTGCTTCTATAGAAGTTTGTGTAATTGATGCTAGAGCGAAAGACAGACATGGTAGATTTAATGGTAAAGTAATTATTTGTCATCATACACATCATCGTCATTCACATCATTGTGGTCATGGTCAAAAAGGTCATCATAAATCAAGCAAAGGAAAACATGATAATGATCACCAAGGACATACATATCATGACAGTAAAGATATTTTACTTACTGTGAGTAAAAATGCTGTATACGGTCATTTAAAACATGGTGATGTATTAGGTGGTTGTGAAGCTACTTGTGCTACTGAAGTTTATGTAGAACCTGAAATTGTAACGGATGTGAATATTTACCCAAACCCTTCTACTGGTTACTTTAGAGTAAAATTAGAAAACTTTGAAAATAAAGCAGAGGTATTACTTTACGATTTACATGGTAGACTTATTCAACGTAGATATGTAAGAGACTGTAAAAGAGAAAACAGCGTAACTATGGGGAGTAATAGATTACGTGAAGGTGTTTATGTTGTAAAAATTAAAACCGGTGGTGAAATTTTTACAGGGAGAGTCGTTATTGAAAGAGGAAGACATTAATAATTATTAAACTTTTTGATAAACTGTAGGGGGTTTATCAATACAAAGAGCAGGCTAAGAATTTTCTTAGCCTGTTTTTACTTTTTATAAATTAAGTTAATAATAAAAATAATCAAACAGTATACATCTAAGGTTACTCTAGTTTACTAATAACCTTAGTTTCTAATACTATCTGCTTCTGTTATTAAAGAAGTTTTTGCAGTTGAAGCTTCTGTAGACAACGTTGTTCCTATTAAATTAGAATCTTCATAAGCATCTATAGACAGTTGGTAAAGTTCTTCTGTGCCATTATTAAACTTTATGTATTTATAATTAGCACTTCTAATAGTGTACACATCTTCTTTTTCTGAATAGACAAATTCTCTTTTGGTTGCTTTTTATCAGTAAATAAATCGTAAAAACTTGTACTGTTATAAATTTCTGTAGTTGTAACGCTTGCGATATTCCCAATTGTTGTATACAGATCTGTAGAACTTATCAATGCAGTTTCTCTTATCCCAATTCTATCTACTCCAACTCCAGACACAACCATTGACACATTAATTCCTCCTTGATATAAACTTCCTTTTGCTTTGGTTTTTTCATAAGGAAATTGAGCAACTTTGTTTGGCGTGCCATTATCACCAATAAAAATAATAATTGTATTTGCTCTTTCTTCTGCGGATAAACTACTAAGAAAACGCCCCATTTCTGTATCTAAAGCTTCTAAAGCTGATAAATAATAAGGTAAAGGATTTGCGTTTATAGAAGCATCATCTGTTGGTAAACTTCCTTGAGAATGTAAATCTGTTGGCGCTAAGTGAAAAGGTGTATGAGGAGCATTGTATGCCATCCATAAAAACCAAGGCTTTGTTTGTTGTGCTGTCCAATCAATAGCTAAATCTGTTAATTTTGTGGTTGCATATTCTGTAGAAAGTGAACTTGTTCCGTTTTCATATAACGTCCAATTATTATAATCAGGAACACCTCCATTTAAAATCCCTGCATAATAATCTACACCCATTTTTATAGGATCGTTTGCATCTTTTGATAAATGCCATTTACCAATAATTGCCGTTGATTATGCATCGTTAGAATTATCCTTTATATATTTTTGTAAAGATATTTCATTTGTAGAAATAGGATCATCAACTTTTAAAACACCCGTATTAATTCCGTATTTACCAGTAATAATAGAAGCTCTAGTTGGTGAGCAAACTGAATATCACCAAGTATTATCAAACGTAATTCCGGTATTCATTAAATCTTGTAGAATTGGCATATTTGCTTTTGTGCTACCTTCTGTATAATTAGGAACTGCATCTTTGCTTACATCATCTGCAATAACTAACAAAATATTGGGTTTAGAAGAAGTAACAGGTATTTCGATTTCCTCTATTTCGTCTTCTGTATTAATGCTTGATAAACCACAACTTATTAAAAACAGACAGAGTATAATGATTGTAAAAGAAGATAACTTCATATATAATAGTTTATTCTTTGACCTAGATATTAAGTAATAGTTTAATTTTAGGTTAAAATTTGTAACAAAACCTATAAATTAGTCGTCTAAAATAGAGAGTCATTTTAACAAACCAATAACTATGAAAAAATTTCTATATCCATTATTTGCACTTTTATTATTAGCGAGTTGTACATCACAAAAAAATTCTGAAGAATTTATTACCTCCACTCAAGGTCGTTATTTATTTAATGCCAATGAAGTAATAGAAATCTACTTTAAAGAACAAACATTACATGCAAAATGGCGTGGTAATGATGACATTGAGCTATTAAAAGTAAATGATAGTTCTTTTTACATGAAAGAATTGAACGAAAAAATGATGTTTGTAAGTCAACCAGAAATGCATATTCAATTAGCTCCAAAAACGGAACATGAAGGTGTAAAATATCATTTTAGACAAATGAAAAATGGAGAAAAAACACCCAATGAATATTTTGAAACCAACCAATTTGATAAAGCTTTAATCGCTTTTAAAAAGATCCAAGAAAAAGATTCTTTGAGTCCAATTATAAAACAACGTACTTTAAATAGTTTAGGATATAAATATATTAGAAAAGATAATTTTGATGCAGCTATAGAAATTTTTAAAATTAATGCTATCTTATACCCAAAAAACTCAAACGTTTTTGATAGTTTAGGTGAAGCTTATTTTCTAAAAAAAGATACTGTAAATGCAATTGTTAACTTTAAAAAAGCTTTGTCTATAAACCCAGAAAACAGAAATTCTAAACGTTTCTTAAAGAAAATAACTGAAAAATAAATGACAATAGAAGAATTAAAATACCCAATAGGACAAGCAGATATCCCTGAAAAAATTACTAAAAAAAATATTGAAGATTGGATTTCTGATTTAGAACGATTTCCTCAAGAATTAGAATTTTTAACCAGAGATTTATCAGAAAATCAACTAGATACTCCTTACAGAGAAAGTGGTTGGACAATTAGGCAAGTGATACATCATTGTTATGATAGTCATCATAATTCGTACACACGTTTTAAATGGGCTTTAACAGAAAACAAACCTGTAATTAAGGCTTATTATGAAGAAATTTGGGCCGAATTAAATGATGCTAAATCTGCGCCTATCTTTTTATCTATTGATGCTTTAAAAGCGTTGCATTCTAAATGGGTCTATTTTTTAAGAGATTTAACGGATAATGATTTAGAAAAAACGTTTATTCATCCTTCAGGAAATGAAGAAGTTAGTTTAAAAGAAAATATCGGAATTTATGCATGGCATTGTCAACATCATTATGCACATATTGAACAATTGATGATTAGAAAAAATTGGAAATAGCAGTTATTTTCTGTTTTAATATTCTTTTTATAAAAACTCTTATCTTTCAACCTTTAATTTAGATATATGAAAACTGCCAAAGAATATTTTGATGAGTATGCTGTAAGTCATCAAAACGAAACAAACCAAGCCATACATTATGTTTGTGTTCCATTAATTTTCTTTAGTGTTATTGGTTTGCTTATGAGTATACCAACAACGTTTTTAGAAAACACCTTCAATTTATCTAACCCATTACTAGAAAATTGGGCAGTAATTGTTGGTCTTGTTATTTCTATTTTTTATTTACGATTAGGGTTTTGGTATTTAATTGAAATGCTGTTTGTTATTCTAATTTCTATTATTGCTAATTTTTGGTTAGGCAACCAGGTAAACTTACTATATGCATCAATTACAATTTTTGTTTTAGCTTGGATTGGTCAATTTTACGGACATAAAGTGGAAGGAAAAAAGCCTTCATTTTTAAAAGATTTAGAATTTTTATTAATTGGTCCTTTGTGGGTAATTCAGAAATTAGGAAAAAAGAAAAATTAAGATGAAAGAAGAAATTACTTTTGAAGACTTTTTAAAGGTTGATATTAGAATAGGAACTATAATTGAAGTCAATGATTTTCCGAAAGCAAGAAAACCAGCATATCAACTTACTATTGATTTTGGAGATTTAGGAATTAAAAAATCGAGTGCTCAAATAACAGATTTATATTCTAAAGAGGATTTACTGAATAAACAGATTTCTGCTGTTATCAACTTTAAACCTAGACAAATCGCTAATTTTATGAGTGAAGTTTTGGTAATTGGGGTTTATAATACTGAAGGAAACGTTGTTTTATTACAAGCTTCAAAAGGTATTAAAAATGGAGAGCAGGTTTCTTAAACTTGGTATTGTTTTTGATAAAATAGAAATATGAAAAACTTATCTTTTATTCTATTATTATTTTCTATCGGTAGTTTTTGTCAATCTAAAACAATTACTATTTTAGATTCACTAACAAAAGAACCTATAGACTTAGTTCATATTACTTACTCTAATTCATCTACTGGAAATATTAGTAATGCTGATGGAATTGTAAAAATAAACTTACAAAAAGACTCTATTTACATTAGTCATATTAACTATAAAAATAGAGTATACTCTTCTAAAAACTTATTTACAAAAGACACCCTTTTTATTCATCCAACTTTAAATACTTTAGATGAAATTGTTCTATATGATTATGATTTAAAGAACAAATTAAAGCAAGTATTAGATAATTATAAGAAGTATTATTATAATGGTCAACTAACAAATACTCTTACCTACAAAGAAAACTTTGAAATAAATGACAAAATTGTAAGGCTATTTCAAGCTCAATATAAATGGTGGACAAGATATAATTTCTTTGAATTAAATACTGAAGTAAAAAAACAAAATAAATTATCTTTAGAAAAAGTTGACTATTCTAAAATAACTTCATCAGACAAAGATGAAAGAAATGGAGGCTTCCTTAAAAGCATTCCTCTAATAAAGTTTTCAAATTTAAATTTCAATTTAATACTATTGGCACATCATACCAAAGATGTATATATAAACTCCATTAATAAAAATATACAAACAACAGATATTAATTTTGATGCTGATTATTTTGAAGATGGAAAAAATTTATTCAACTATAAAAACTCTATTATTTCTATAGATAATAAAACAAAAAGTATAAAATACATACTTCTAAATATGGTCTATAAAGACAATAAAAAGGTTAGTCTTTCAAGAAAATCAAAAATTAGTTATACCTCAGAAACAACGAAACATAAAGTTGAACTATTTTTTAAGAAATTTAAAAACAAATATTCTTTAAGTTACTTTACATCTGAATTAAATGGTTTTTTAACAATAAACAATGAAAAAAGTAAAGCCTTTAGTTCTCAAAAATTTTTAATTACCAATACAGAAAAAGGTAAAAAAAATAAAAAAGCAAAAGAAATAAATTTAGATAAGGCTCTCTACGATTACATACCTTTAAATAAAAATAAAGAAACTGAAATTCTTTTAACGAAAAAAGAAATTGGTTTTATTAAAGAATAACTTAATTCTTAGGATTATTTAAAATTACCAACGCTCCTATTACTCCAGGAATCCATCCACAAAGTGTTAGTAAAAAGATAATAAAGAATGATCCACAACCTTTGTCTATTACAGAAAGTGGAGGAAAAATAATGGTGAATAAAACTCTAAAAAAACTCATTTATATATTTAGTTGGTTACATATATAAGACGAGTTGAATTCAATTTTGTTACAAATCTTAGATAATACATATGTAATAAAGTATCAGCAATAAAAAATAAACTTACAGTAAAATCATAATTGCAATAAAACAGAATACAATTATTTGTCCCCATTTTAAGTAAACACCTACTTTAGAATGTTCTTTTAAATAATTAGAGATACTTCCAGCTAAAACGGCTATAATTCCAAAAACAATAAAGGAAACTAAAATAAATATTCCTCCTAAAGTATAAAATTGAATGACAGTAGAAATAGTTTTAGAAAACAAAAACTGAGGAAAAAAAGCTAAAAAGAATAAAGCAACTTTAGGATTTAAAACATTCATTATAAATCCTTTTTTAAACAACTGAAGTACAGATTCCTTTTTTACAGAGTCATTAGACAATACTATTTTAGAATCACTTTTATAAACTTTATAAGCCAGAAAAATCAAATAACTTGCTCCTATTAGTTTGATGACAAAAAAAAGACTTTCATTTTCTTTGATGATTGCAGAAACACCAAAAACAACCAACGTAGTATGAACCAAACAACCAGACATTAATCCAAAAACGGTTGCCAAACCATATTTTGTGCCATTAACAATACTTTGTGTGAGTACAAAAATATTATCAGGTCCTGGAGAAAGTGATAAAATAGAAGTTGCTATTGCAAATGAAATGAGAATTTCGAACATTCAGTAAAAGCGTATTATTATTTACTGCAAAATAAATATAATTTATTAGAAATTAAGATTGTTGTAAAATTGCTTTATTGATACGTTTCACCAAACCTGGTCCTTCATAAATAAAACCTGTATACACTTGCACTAAATCTGCACCTGCATTCAGCTTTTCTAAAGCATCTTTTTCTGAATGAATACCTCCTACTCCAATAATAGGAAAAGATTTATTAGAAGTATCCGCTAAATATTTAATAACAGCTGTACTTTGATTTTTTACAGGTTGCCCACTTACTCCACCATTTCCTATTTCTGCTAAACGCTCTTTAGAAACTGTTAGATTTTCTCTATTTGTAGAAGTATTAGAAGCAATTACTCCATCAATTTTTGTTTCATTTACCAAATCTATAATTTCATCTAATTGCATATTATTTAAATCCGGAGCAATTTTTAATAAGATTGGTTTTTGTATTTCTTCTTTAGAATTTAGTTCTTTACAAGCAGAAATCAACTCTAATAAATAGTCTTTATCGTTCAGTTTTGCATGACTCCCAACATTAGGGCAACTCACATTCAGTACAAAATAATCTACATAAGGATGTAATTCTTTAAAAACCTCACAATAATCTTCTGTATAATTTTCTGGAGTTGTTGCTGTATTTTTACCAATGTTTCCACCAATAATAACTTTGCCTTTATTATTCTTTAAGTTTTTAATGGCAGCTTCCATTCCGTCATTATTAAAACCCATTCTATTAATAATTCCCTGATCATCCTTTAATCTAAATAATCTTTTCTTAGGATTCCCTGCTTGTCCTTTTGGAGTTACAGTTCCTATTTCAATAAAACCGAAACCAAAATTTGCTAATTCGTTGTATAAAACAGCATTCTTATCAAAACCAGCGGCTAAACCAACAGGGTTTTTAAAAGTAATTCCGAATAAAGTTCTTTCTAAACGTTTGTCTTCAACAACGTATAAACTTCTAAAAATTGAAGAAACAAAAGGAATTTTACACAGTGTTTTTACTAAAGAAAAAGTGAAATAATGAATCTTTTCTGGATCGAATAAAAAGAAAATTGGTCTTACAATAGATTTGTACATGGGTTACTAGAATTAATTTGAGTAGCTTATTTCTAGTTTTCAAAATTACAAATTTTAATACTGATATAACTCGAAAACACATTTGAATTTATGACTTACCCAATTTTCACTATTTTAGTAAAAAATAAAAATCAATTTGGAAACCATCTTTAATTATTTCGAAACAATTCCTTCTGCACATAGAAGTTTAATTTTAGTCGGCGGAATTACTTTTTTCTGGCTTTTAGAAGGCGCAATTCCGTTATTTAAATTTGATTATAAAAAATGGAAACACGCTTTTCCTAATCTATTTTTTACGTTTACAACCATACTCATCAACTTTTCATTAGCTTTTTTATTATTAAAATCTGCAGATTGGGTTCAGGTCAATAATTTTGGTTTGATTAACTGGTTACCAGAAATGCCACTTTGGTTATATGTTGTTTTAGGAGTTTTGTTTTTAGATTTTTTCGGTGCTTATTTAGCACATTTTACAGAACACAAAATAACACCTTTGTGGATGGTACATTTGGTACATCATTCAGATCATAAAGTAGATACAACAACAGCAAACAGACACCACCCAATAGAAAGTGTCATCCGTTTTGCATTTACATTATTAGGTGTTTTTATAGTAGGAACTCCCATTGCAATTGTTATGATGTATCAATCTATCTCTTTAATTTTCACACAATTTACACACGCAAATATTAAAATATCACCAAAGGTGGATAAGCTTCTAAGTTACTTTATTGTGTCTCCAGATATGCACAAAATTCATCATCATTATAAGTTGCCTTATACAGATTCTAACTACGGAAATATCTTTTCTATTTGGGACAGACTTTTAGGAACGTATATGGAAATGGATCGTGAAAAAATCATCTATGGAGTAGATACTTTTCCCGATGAAGTTAAAAATTCTTCTTTAAAAGAACTATTGAAGCAGCCTTTTCTAGGATCTAGAAAACCAACTAACTTAGATGAAATAAATTAAATTATGGATATTGGTTTTTTAATGAAATTTGGTTCCGAAAAGAATATGAATGATTTACTTAAAAATGGAACAATTTATTGCAATCCTTTATCTTATTTTCAAAAATTAGATAAAGACGGTTTTATAGCTGATAAACTAGAAGGAACAATATCAATCAAAAATTTCAGTGAAGAAAAAAATCATATTTTGACTATTAATCCTAAAAGTAAAAAACCTATAAAAATGAAAATTAAGACTGCTCAAATGAGAGGTTTTTATAATAATTTAGAAGGTAATGTTTATTGTCTTTATGCTTTAAGATACAGTAATATTATAAATGAAAAAAGATATAAAATAGATGAGCGAATGATGAATGACGATTATACACATTGTGTTTTAATTGAAAAGGTTGGAGAATTTTTAAAGAGAATTCAAAATGAATTAAAAAAACAGAATGTAAGTTTTAATTGGGATTTAGTAAAATACCATGATTTTGGTATTGATAAATCTGAAATGACTTTATTTCATAAATCTAAAAATTTTGAATTTCAAAAAGAATTTCGAATCCTTTTAAAAACGAGTAAATTAGAACCTTTTTCAATTAAAATTGGAGATATTTCTGATATTGCATCTTTATATGATTCCAAAATTATTAAAGATATAAAAATAGATATAATTTAATCTACTAATTTATGATCAGTAATAACTCAAAAGTATTTGAATTTACGGTTATTCTAATCTTGTTTTCTGAGTTTGTTATATAAAAATTCTTCTCACCATTTTGTCATTCCTGCGTACGCAGGAATCTATAATTGGTAAATAGAACAGCACTTAAAAATTCATTTAAAACAATTACTTATTTTAAAAATTAACTTTTCGGTATTCTAAAGTCTTAGTTTGGATTCCTGCCTACGCAGGAATGACATATATTATAAAATAGTATCATACCAATCTTTAGATAAATCCGACCATTGAATATTCTCTTTTTCAATCAATTTAATTTTCCAAGCACGTTTCCATTTCTTCATATTATTTTCTCTTGTAATTGCTTCTTCAATATTTTGGAACGTCTCAAAATAAACCAATTTGTTCACACCATATTTTTGAGTAAAACCTTTTTTGATTCCCATTTTATGTTCGTAAACTCTTCTTTGTAAATCATTTGTTACACCAATATATAATGTTCCTCTAATTTTGCTTGCCAAAAGATAAACATAATATTGATGGATTGTTTTCATTTATTTTTGAAGTATGGATTCATGCGCAATCAAGAATAAAAAATTATTCATAAATCAAATATTTGTTCCTAATTAATTTAAAAGCCTCCAAATCTTTCTCCCAAGTTTTTCTAATATCTGATTCAGACAAACCTTGCTCAATTTGTTTTTGAAGTTTTGTATTTCCTGCATGAATCGTAAACGTTTTTCCAAAGAATTTTTCTGTTTTTGGTGTTTTCTGATACGCATCAATTAGCCATTCTAAATTTATAGCACTTAATTTTTCTATATTACTTAAATCTACACCATAACAAAGTTTACCTTTTTCTTTTGGATATTTAGAACCAAAGTTTGGTTTTGGAATATAATTAAAGTTGCTTTTAGGAAAAAATGAAGCTCCATATCTTTGAAACTGAAACTCTGTTCCTCTACCTGCATTAATGATGGTTCCTTCAAAAAAACCTAAACTGGGATACAAGTTTATAGATTTATCATTTGGTAAATTTGGTGAAGGTCTTATCGTTAAACTGTATTCAGAATCATGCGTATAATTAGCCAAAGGAATTACTGTTAAATCACACTGAATTCCGTTTTTAAGCCATTTTTCACCATTTATCATTTGTCCATATTCGCCAATTGTCATTCCATAAACAACAGGAACAGGATGTTTACCAACAAAAGAGGTATGTTCCATTTCTAAAACTGGCCCATCAACATAATGTCCATTTGGGTTTGGTCTGTCTAAAATTATCACTCGGATTCCGAGTTCAGCACAAGCTTCCATCACATAATGTAGAGAAGAAATATAAGTGTAAAAACGCGCTCCAACATCTTGAATATCAAAAACCACAACATCAATTCCTTCTAATTCTTTAGCAGAAGGTTTTTTAGTTTTCCCATATAAAGAAACAATTTTTAAACCTGTTTTAGTATCAAAACCATCTTTTACAAGTTCAGCAGCATCTGCTTTTCCACGAAAACCATGTTCTGGTGCAAACACTTTTTTTACGTTTATGCCATTATAATTATGCAAATAATCTACTAAATGTTGTGTAACTTTTTTAGACCCCATAATATTAGGCGCAACTTCTGCTCTTTGTAAAAGCGACAACACTGAAGTCTGGTTTGCAACCACAGCAACATACTTCCCCTTTAGCAAGTTTACGTATAAATTGGTTCTTTCTGCTCCTGTTTTAATTATTAGGTTTTCAGCTTTTTCCTTTTTAACGTTCGACTTTTTAACTTTTAATCCAGAACTTTGAGCGCAAGAAATCAGCTGAAAATTCAGCATTAGAAATAAGAATAAATATGTACTTTTGAAAGGTTTAAAATCAATCATCAATTTGAATTACGAGTTATTTATTGCAAAACGCATTATTGCTGGCAAAAAGTATAAAAATAGCATTTCATCGCCAATAATAAAAATTGCAATCACTGCAATTGCGTTAGGAATTATTATTATGCTAATTGCTGTGGCAACTGGTGCTGGCTTGCAAAATAAAATTCGCGATAAACTGGCTGGTTTTAAAGGCCACGTACAAATTATCAATTACGATGCCAATAATTCTGATGTTTCTACAGTACCTATAAAAAAAGACCAAGATTTTTATCCGAAGTTTAAAAATGTAGACGGAATTAAAAATATTCAGGTTTTTGCAAACAAAGGCGGAATTTTAAGAACAAAAACCGAATTTGAAGGTATTATTTTTAAAGGAGTTTCTACAGATTATGATTGGACTTTCTTTAAAGAGTATTTATTAGAAGGTAGAACTCCAAATTTAAAACTACCAAGAACTAAAGAAGTTCTTTTATCACAAACAATTGTAAATCGTTTACAACTAAAATTAAACGACACTATTTTAGCTACTTTCTTAAAAACTGCAACAAGTAAATTACCATCAAATAGAAAATATACCATTGTAGGAATTTACAATTCTGGTTTTGCAGAATTCGATAAAAGCATGATGATTGGTGATATTAGAGAGGTTCAGAAGCTTAATAAATGGACAGAAAACGAAATTGGTGGTTTCGAAATTATTTTAGATAATTTTGATAACATTACAGAAAAAGGAGAAGAAATTTACAGTAATATTGGCGCAACTTTAAATAGCAAAACTATTTTAGACAGCTACCCAACCGTTTTTGAATGGATTAAACTTTTCGATAACAATGTATGGTTTATTATTGCCATTATGATTCTTGTTGCTGGTATTAATATGATAACCGCTTTACTGGTTTTAATTCTAGAACGCGTACAAATGATTGGTATTTTAAAAGCATTAGGAAGCACAAATACAAGTATTAGAAAAATATTTTTATACAATGCTTCTTACCTTATCTTAAAAGGACTTTTCTGGGGAAATATTATTGGTTTGTCTATTATTTTTATTCAGTATTACTTTAAAATAATTACGCTTAATCCTGAAACATATTATGTAACTACAATGCCAGTTCACATTTCGTTTACTTACATTTTATTGCTAAATATTGGTACGTTAATTATGTCTTTTTTAATGTTGATTATTCCTTCTTACATCATTACAAAAATCAATCCTTCGAAGTCAATTAAATTTGCGTAATATTTGGACGTTCCCCAAAAAGGTCGCGCTTTCCACTGTATCTTTTTATACTGAAAAAATTCAACATAAAAAGGATGCCGTTTCAAATGCATAGCATTCACGATTTCAACAAAAATATTAAAGGATGAGTAATCGCTAACGCAAACTTTCTATAAACTTTTAGCAAAACGATTCGCTAGCAGACAATTTGCGTTAGCGATTGAATGGTATGTTTGAGCTCTTTTTTTGTTTGAGATTTATCGAAAAACAAAAAAAAGCGAGTAATGAAAGCGCGACCTTTAGGGAACGCCATAAAAAAATTCCTATTTAAATTTTACTTAGTCCTACCCACTACTTTTCTCGGTTTCACTCCTTTTTATGTATTAAAAACAACATCTCTTCTATTAGATGTTCATTCTGTTGTAGTTGTTTTTAATGTGTAAAACTATCTTTAAAGATTGAAATCATATTTTTAATAAAACGTCAATTAAATAATTTAATAAAAAATAATATTAAATTTATTTCATAATCTAAAGGAAAATCTCTAGAAGAATTTGAATCTATTTGGGATAATTAGGTTAAAAAATGTAATATTACAATACGCAATAAAGTTATTATTTTATGAAAAAATTATCTGCTTTACTATTCTTTTTTTTATGCATACACACCAACGCACAAAAAACTTACAAAGAGCATAATTTTGTAAATATTAAAGAAGGTATACCAAAAGTTGGAGTTTCTTGTATTATTCAAGATCATTACGGTTTTATTTGGATTGGAACCACCGGTACAGGGGTTTATAAATTTGATGGCATCGATTATACACCCTATAAATTTAACTTTGAAGACACTAATTCTTTAAGTAATAACCTTGTTCAATGTTCTTTTATAGATAGTAAGCAAAGACTTTGGTTTGGTACAGAAGATGGTTTAAATCTTTACATTAGAGGTTTAGATCAGTTTATAAAAGTAAGATTAAATTCAGAAAATAATTATAAAGAGAATGTTTTTGCAATTGAAGAAGATTCTTTTGGTAACTTATTAATTGGTACAAATAGAAAAGGGTTATATAAATTAAATATTAATACACTTAAAATCGATAAGATTTTAAATAACGTTACTAAAGATATAAGTATCCGTAGTATTAAACATACTAGACAAGGAAAAACTTTTGTTGGTACAGACCGTGGTTTAAAGGAAATTGACATTATTCATAATAAGCTAATAAACACACGATTGTTTGCAGACAATCAAAAAACGATTAACAAATCTATTGAAGTTTTATTTTTAGACAATAAAGATAATTTATGGATTGGTTTTGAAGTAGATGAAGGTATTTACAAATGTGGTTTAACAAATGACAGAAACAATAATATTGTAAGTTTAAATAAGTTTGATTTTACTTCTCGAAAAATAATGGAAATTATTCAGTTACCAGACAATACAATAATGATTGGTACTGAGAATGATGGGCTTTTTCATATTGATGAAAATGATAAAATCATAAAAAAATATGTTTCTAGTAAAACAGAAAAAAACAGCATATTACATAATTCTATTTGGGAACTTTTTATCGACAAAAATGATAGAATTTGGATGGGATATTTTAATAGCGGTATTGCTGTTAGTGATAAACTATTTGATAAATTTAAAAGTATTGAAAGTTCACCAAATAAAACCAACTCATTAAACATATCATCAGTAAGTAGTGTTGTTAAAGATGAAAAAGGTAATTTGTGGCTTTCTACAGATGGTGGCGGTATCGATCTTTACAACCCAAAAACATCAAAAATAACACATATAAATAAAGAAACAAACAAACCCTATTCTGGTCTTAAGTCAGATTATATTGTAAGTTTATTTTTAGATTCTAAAAATAATTTATGGGCTGCAAGTTGGGATAACGGTATTTTTCTTTTAAAAAATGGGTCTAAAAAATTTATCAATTATAATAAAACCAATACTGCATCAAAATTTAACTCAAATACAATTAGAAGTTTTTCTGAAGATTCTAAAGGTAATATCTGGATAGCTACTTATTTTGAAGGACTTTATTCTTATAATTTAAATTCAAAGAAATTTAAAAAACACGATTCTAAACAATTTCTTAAACATAAGTCTTTAAATAGTAAAATAATGAGGGTCTTTGTTTCTTCTGACAACACTATTTGGGCTGGTACAGCAGATGGTTTGTTTAAAATAAAAGATTTAGAAAATGATGAATTTGAAATAATTGCTTTAGGAGCGAGGATGCAAAAAGAGTATGGTTATTTATCTGATGTAAACCATATACTTTCCATTTATGAATCATCCGATAATAATATTTGGATTGGTACAAGAGGTGCTGGTCTCTGCAGATATAACAAAAATGAAGATTCTTTTACCTGGTTTAATAAGTCTAAAGGATTGGTTGAAGAAAATGTTTCTGCTATCATTGAAGATGAAGAAAATAATATTTGGGTAAGTGGTAATGATGGTTTAACTAAAATATCTTTAAAGGATAAAAAGTTTACAAATTATACTTCTAGTGATGGTTTGTTATCTAATGATTTTAATTTTGGAGCTGTATTAAAAGATGAAAAAGGAACGCTATATTTTGGTAATTATAAAGGGCTAGATTACTTTTTACCTAAAGAATTAGAAACAAATTCGACGATACCATCATTACATTTAACAGATTTTAAATTGTTTAATGAAAAAGTGATTCCTCAAACTGAAAACTCACCTTTAGATAAAGTAATCTCAGAAACTAAAAGTATTAGTTTAACACATACACAATCTGTTTTTACAATTGAGTATACAGGTTTAAATTACACAAGACCCGAAAAAAATAATTATGCTTATTATTTAGAAGGTTATGAAACAACATGGAACTACGTTGGTCATAAAAGAAGTGCAACATACACAAATTTAGATCAAGGAAGTTATATTTTTAAATTGAAAGCCTCTAACAATGATGGCGTTTGGAACGAAGTACCACTAGAATTAAAAATAATAATTCTTCCACCCTGGTGGAAAACAAGTTGGGCAGTAATCTCTTATGTGCTAGCTTTTCTTTTTTGTGTTTACCTCTTAAATCGCTTAACTCAAAAGAGAATAAAAGAAAAAGAAATACTAAAAAATGAGCGTTTAATACAAGTACAAAACGATGAATTAAACAAAAAGAAACTTCAGTTTTTTACGAATATTTCTCATGAATTTAGAACTCCTTTAACCCTAATTATTAACCCGATTAAAGACATTATCAGAAACAAAGAGCTAAATCTTCCTCAAAGTGTTAAAAATAAACATGCTATTATTTACAAAAACACAAACAGACTCTACAGACTAATTAATGAGTTGATGGATATTAGAAAGTTAGAGCATAATAAAATGAAAATTAGAGCAAGTAAAATTAATCTAATTCCGTTTACAAAAAATATTTCTAACTACTTTAAAGAAGAAACAAGAACAAAAAACATATTATTAAGTGTAGATTCTGATGTATTAGACATAACTGTTTGGGCAGATGAGAAAATGTTAGAAAAAATAATTTTTAATCTTTTATCTAATGCCATTAAAGCAACTCCAAAAGGAGGTGCTATTACTATTGAATTATTTTCTAATGATAAATTACATAAGTTACCTTTATTTAATTCACAAGAACCCGTAAAGGCTATAGAAATATTAATTTCTGATACTGGAAAAGGTTTAAATGAAGAGGAAGTTGAAAAAATATTTGAACGTTTTTACCAAGTAGAAGATCAAAACAAAACATATATAGGTGGTACAGGAATTGGTTTAGAAGTAGTAAAGAGTTTTGTTTATCTTCATAAAGGAGAAATTGAAGTTGAAAGTAAAGTTGGTTCTGGAACTACTTTTAGAATTCTATTACCAATAGGTAAAGATCATTATACAGAAAACCAAATTATTTATAAAAATGATAAAATAGATAATGTAAAAGATCAATTCTTATTAATTACTCCAGATGAAACAGAAGTGCAATCAACAGATAATACCGCTATTAATAAAACAAAAACAATTTTAATTGTTGAAGATAATGTAGAATTAATAGATTACTTAAAAAATGAATTAAGTAATGAATACAAAGTATTTGTTGCAACTAATGGTAAAGAAGGAATTAAAATTGCAAAAGAAACTTTACCAGATGCTATAATTACTGATGTTGTTATGCCAGAAATGGATGGATTTGAATTTTGTAAATCCATAAAAACGGATGCATCTACAAGTCATATTCCTGTACTTATGTTAACAGCAAGAACTACCATTGAAAACAGAATTGAAGGGATAGAAAATGGTGCTGATGCATACATGGTAAAACCTTTTGATTTAAAATTATTGAAACTCCGTTTATCACAATTAATAACAAGTAGACAATTAATTTTTGATAAATTCTTTGGAGCAATAAGTGGTGCTGATGATAAAGTAAACTCAAGTTCTATAGACAAAGAATTCATAAAAAAATTATTAGATTATATAAATAAAAATATATCTGACTCTAATTTAAGTGTAGAAGAATTGGCTTCTCAATTAAAACTGAGTAGGAGTCAATTATATAGAAAAATTAAGGCCATAACAGGACAAACTGTTAATGAATTTATTAGAAAAATAAGATTAGAAAGAGCAAAGCAAATTCTAGATGCTGGTAGCGCTAATATTAGTGAAGCCTGTTTTAGTGTTGGATTTTCTTCTCCATCTTACTTTTCGAAATGCTTTAAAGCACATTTTGGGGTCTTACCTTCTGAAATAGAAACTAAAAAGGACACTGAGATCTAGAATTAGAAAACAATTATTAGTACTAATTATTTTACAGTATAAATAACAAATATGTTTGATTATTAATTTGTTACACTCCTAATAACACTATAGTACAGATGTTGCGCCAAATGAATTAAATGTAGCATCCGTGTTAAATAAAGGTTAAATAGCAACAATAGTTCTAAACTCTGTTTTTTCTGTGTTAAAAAAGATGATTTTGTTCTTATATATTTGGATAGTACAACAATGCATATGAAGCAAAAAGACTTAAAAAAAAAATTATTATACGAGCTATTACTAGTAATATTTATGTTATTGCTACTAGTATTAATACTTAATAATATCTAATTAAGTTCTTTCTTTTTCTTTGTACTGTTAGTCAAAAAAGTATTTTTAATTAACCAATTAATATGAATGATGATAAAATTTAAAGTCACGATTATTGCATGCCTAATATTATGTATGCAGAATGTTTTTTCGCAAAACAAGACAATTACTGGTCAGGTAACAGATTCCTCAGGAAACATTTTACCCGGAGTATCAGTTGTTATTAAAGGAACAACCAAAGGTGCAAATACCGATTTTGAAGGTAACTATTCTTTATCTGGTGTTTCTCCTAACAACGAGTTAATTTTTTCTTATTTAGGAATGAATTCCCTAACAATTCTTGTAGGAAACAAAACTAAAATTAATGCAGTCTTACAAGATAATCTAGAGTCTTTAGATGAAATTGTAGTTGTTGGTTATGGTAGCAAGAAAAAAAGTTTGGTTACAGGAGCAATATCAAGTATTGACTCAAAACAAATTAAAAGTTCTTCAAACCAAAGAGTAGAAGCTGTTTTACAAGGTAGAACATCTGGTGTTACAGTATCTTCTTCTTCTGGTTCTCCTGGTTCTGGAGCAAAGATAAGAATTCGTGGAACTGGTTCTAGTGGAAATTCTCAACCTTTATTTATAGTTGATGGAATGAAAGCATCATCTATTGCAGATATTGCTCCATCAGATATTGCAAATATTGAAATCTTAAAAGATGCTGCTTCAGCTGCAATATATGGTACAGAAGGTGCAAATGGTGTTGTTATTATAACAACAAAAAGAGGAAAAAAAGGAGGATTACAAGTATCTTTTAATTCTCAATTAGGTATTCAAACTTTAAGAACAGATATGGAGCTAATGAATGCTTCACAATTTGTTACTTACATGAATGAAGCTGGTATAACAAGTGTTGTAGATAATGGATATGATACAAATTGGATAGACGAAACATTTTCTCCTGCAATTATGCATAGAAATGATATTAATTTATCTGGAGCAACAGATAATTTTTCTTACTATACTTCTGCTTCTCACTTAAACCAAGATGGTATTATTGACGGAGGAAACTCTTCTTTCGAAAGATCTACATTTAGAGTAAATTTAAAAGGTGATGTTGCTAAATGGTTAGAAGTTGGTGTAAACGCTACATATTCTTCTTCTGATAAAAGTGGAATCCCAGAAAATAGTGATACAAGAGGTGTAATACAAAACATGCTTATTTTAGACCCATTAACTCCCTTAACTTATGCTAACGGACAAGTACCTGCTATCGTTAGACAAAACTCAATCGATAACGGAGTGCCGTTATTAAGAGATAGAAATGGTAATGTATATGGATACCCGAGTTATTCTAATGGAGAGGTAATAAACCCTGTTGCGTATGCAAATGAAATAACTAAAACAACAGTAGATTCTTATCAATTATTAACTTCTGCTTATTTGAAGTTTAAACCTTTTGAAGGCTTTTCATTTACTACTAGATTTGGTTATGATGAAAATCAATGGGATACAAGAAATACAATTAACCCTTACTATGTATCATCTATAGCATCTAACACTACTTATAGTGGTTCTCAAAGTATTGTAGAATCTAAAAGATGGTTGTGGGAAAACTTTGCTTCTTATGAAAAAGCGCTGGGTAATCATAATTTTAAATTATTAGCAGGATATTCAGCAGAAAACACAAGAGTTAAAACACCAACATCTAGAAGTGGTTCTACTGCTATTGCTAATTTTACAGGCTTTGATTTTGATTTACCTGACTTTAATACACAAGTAAATCAAATAGATCCTTCTCCAGATAACATGGTTTCTATGTTTGGTAGATTATCTTATGATTATTTAGGTAAATATTTATTTGAAGCTTCTATAAGAAGAGATAAATCAGATAAATTCCCTACTGCTAATAAAGTTGGTTCTTTCCCTGCATTTTCAGCAGGTTGGGTAGCTTCAAAAGAAGATTTTTGGAGTGATGATTCTAAAATCGATTATTTTAAATTAAGAGCAAGTTGGGGACAAAACGGAAGTAGAAGTAACTTAAGTGGTAACTCAGACAAAACATATATTACTTCAACTCTTAATGGTCAAAACATTGATTATTTAGGGTTTACTGGTGCACAAATTACAGGATATTCAAATACAAATTTAGTTTGGGAAACATCAGAACAATTAGATTTAGGTGTAGATTTAAGAGCATTCGATAACAGATTAAGTTTTTCTATGGATTATTATGTAAAAACAACTAGAGATGCAATTGTTAATGATGGATCATTAATTACTCCTGGTTCTGCAGGTTTTGTATCTAATGAATTTAATGCTGGTACTATAGAAAACAAAGGTTTTGAATTTGAAGTTGGTTATGGAGATACTACAGATGGTGGTCTTAGATATAACATTAATGCAAACTTATCAACTCTACAAAATAAAGTAACAGAAATTCTTATTGTTGAAGAAGGTTCTTACCTTACTGGTGCTGGTGCTCCTCAAAATGCAGATGGAATTACAAGATTTATGGAAGGACAACCTTCTTGGTATTTCCATGGATATAAAACAAATGGAATAGATTCAGCTACTGGTGAAGTTATAATTGTAGATACAGATGGTGTAGCAGGTATTACAAATGCTGATAAAACAAACATAGGTTCTCCACATCCAGATGTATTATTTGGTGGTAACATTAGCTTAGGTTATAAAGCATTTGATTTTAACTTACAATTTCAAGGTACAATTGGTAATGATATAATTTCAACTTATCACCAACCTTCTAGAGCAATTACAAACAAACCAGTACACTTTTTTACTGAAAGATGGCAAAACCCTGGAGATGTAGCTTCTTTTCCTGGAGCAGCAAGTGTAATTGCATCTTATGATACAGATTTAATGGTAGAAGATGGTTCTTTCATGAGAATTAAACAAATTCAATTTGGATATACTTTACCTGAGCACATAACAAACAGAATACATGTAAAAAACTTAAGAATGTATGTATCTCTAGATGACTATTTTACCTTTACAGGATATAAAGGTTTAGATCCTGAAATTGGGAATTTTAACTATAATTCTATAGGTGTAGATAGAGGATTTTATCCTACAGCTGCAAAAGCAGTATTTGGACTTTCTTTAGACTTTTAATAAAAAAATATAACATATTATGAAAAAAACATTTTTAACAATTATTGTGGTTCTTTTTCTAGGAATAATTTCTTGTAATGATGAGTTTACAGAAAACCCTAGAATAAACGTAGAAGAGCTAGAAACATTCTTTCTTGAAGAAGAAAATGTAGAAACTGCTATTATAGGTATCTATGATTTAATGCAGCATAATTACAGTAAGGACTGGAGTAGTACTTTTCTTGTAAAATTACTTCCTGGAGATGATGCAAATGCTGCTGGTGGTAATTCTGGAGATCAAACTCAACTTCAAAACATAGATGATTATACAAATGTATCTTCTTCTAATCCGTCTATCACTAGTGTATGGGATCTTTTTTACAGAACGATTGCATTATCTAATTTAGTTATTAATAATATTACTGATGGTAATTTACCTAATAAAGATAGAGCTTTAGCGGAAGCAAAATTTATGAGAGCTTGGTGTTATTTTGAATTAACAACTATGTTTGGTGATATACCATTAAGATTAACAGTACCTGAAAAAGCAGAAGATTTTGGAATTGCAAAATCATCAAGAGCAGATGTGTATACTCAAATTGAAAGTGACTTAACTGCTGCAATTAATGGTTTACCTGGAAAAGGAGCTTCAGATAGCTTTAGAGCTTCTAAAGAAACTGCAGAAGCATTAATGGGTAAAGTATTAGTTTTTCAAGAAAAATATAGCGATGCAATACCTTTCTTTGAATCTGTAATTAGCAATCCTGCTGTAGATTTAGAAGCAAAATCTGAAGATGTTTGGAGTGTAGATCATGAATTCGGAATCGAATCATTATTTGAAATGGGATTTGTAACTACATCTGCTAGAGATTGGGGTAACCTTGCTTGGGGAGGTAGAAATGAAAGTAATTTACACATACAATTAATGGGACCTAGAGGTGATGGTATTTTTGACGTTACAGGTTCTGGACTTATTAATGGATGGGGATTTAACTTACCAACTAGTAAATTAGTAGATGCTTTTGATGCAGCAGGTGATACTGAAAGAAAAGCTGCAACTCTTATGACAGAAGCTGAATTAATTAGTGCTGGTGGATCTGTAGACCCTACTGCTGCTGCTGGAGGAGTTATTTGGGATTATGAAGGTGCTATAAGAATTAAATACGGTACAAAATTAGAAGATACAAGTGAAGGTGGTGTTAAAGAATTAAACTACGGAATTAACTATAGATTATATCGTTATGCAGAAGTATTGTTATTAGCTGCAGAGGCTTATAATAAAGACGGACAAGATGCTAAAGCAAGAACTGAATTAAACAAAGTAAGGTTTAGAGCAGGTTTAGCAGATGTTTCAACTTCTTTAATTGGAGACGATTTATTTGACGCAATTGTAAATGAAAAATTCTTAGAATTAGCTCATGAAGGTCAACGTTTCTGGGATTTAGTACGTTGGGGTAAAGCTGCAACAGAATTATCTGGAACTGGTTATACTTCTACAAATGACTTATTTCCTATTCCTATTACAGAAATTGATAAAAATTCAGAATTATCTGATGCAGATCAAAATCCTGGATATTAATATATTAAAGTCCCTCATTTTGAATTAAGGAAAATAAAGCAGTATGAATCGTAATTTCATACTGCTTTATTTATTTTTATAGCAACCTAAAAAATAATCTAATGTTAAGAGCATTCAGTTTTTTATTTCTAATAGTAATTTTCGTTAGCTGTTCAACTAAAGATAGAGAAACTACTTTATTCTCTAAAATTTCATCAGATAAAACCAATATCAACTTTAGTAATAATATAACAGAAACAGATTCTTTAAATTATTTTAAATACGCTTCTATTTATCTTGGAGGTGGTGTTTCTGTTGGTGATATTAATAATGATGGTCTTATAGACCTTTTCTTTACAGGAAACCAAGTACCAAACAAATTATATTTAAACAAAGGCAACTTACTTTTTGAAGATATTACAGGAAAAGCAAACATTTCTGGAGATAATAGATGGTATACAGGTACAACAATGACAGATGTAAATAACGATGGTTATTTAGATATTTATTGTTCGGTTGCAGGTAAAAACGGCATTAAAAACAATCAGCTTTTTATAAATAATCAAAATAATACGTTTACAGAAAAAGCAAAAGAATATAACATTGATGACACAGCGAACTCAATGCAGTCAACTTTTTTTGATTATGATAATGATGGAGATTTAGATCTTTATATTGCAAACTACCCTATTACACATCAATCAACATCTAACTTTATTTATAAAAACAAAAAGGACAATGCAACACTTGCAGAATCTAATAAATTATTTAGAAATGATGGAAATACTTTTACAGATGTTACAGAACAAGCAGGCGTAAAAAATTATAGCTTGTCATTAGGTGTTTCGGCTGCAGATATCAATAATGATGGTTGGCAAGACATCTATGTTTCTAATGATTATAGTACTCCAGATTTTTTTTACATCAACAATAAAGATGGAACTTTTAAAGAAATTGTAAAAGAAGCGACTTCTCACACTTCTTTTTACGGAATGGGAATTGATGTTTCTGATATTAATAATGATGGTTTTTTAGACCTTTTTCAAGTTGATATGGAATCTAATAATAACCGTCGTCAGAAAGCAAATATGGCAAGTATGAATCCGGAATTGTTTTATGAAACGGTTTTATATGGATTTCATAATCAATATATGCACAACTGTTTACAATTGAATTCGGGTTTAATAAGAAATGGAATTCCTGAGTTTTCAAATATCTCAAGATTAGCAGGAATGTCTTCTACAGATTGGAGTTGGGGTCCTTTATTTGCTGATTTTGATAATGACGGATTTAAAGATTTATATATTACAAACGGAACAAGACGAGAAGTTAATAACAAAGATTTTTTCAAAAAAATTGGACATAAAGAATATGATAAATATTCATTATTAGAAAAAAACAAAATGATTCCGAGTGAAAAGATTGACAATTTCACTTTTCAAAACTTAGGAAACCTCAACTTTAATAATGTTGGCAAAAAATGGGGTTTAGAACATAAAGGCTTTTCTAATGGAGCTGCTTATGCAGATTTAGATAATGATGGAGATTTAGAAATCATTGTAAATAATATAGATGATAAAGCTACTATCTTCAATAACAATAATTCAGAAAAAGCTAACTATTTAAAAATAAAACTGAATGGATCTTCTAAAAATAAATTCGGATTAGGAACCAGAATTTATGCTTTTACTGCTGATAAAAAACAAATGCAAGAATTAACGCTAACAAGAGGTTATCAATCTTCAGTAGCACCAGAAATTCATTTCGGATTAAATAAAAATGAAAAAATTGACAGTTTAAAAATTATTTGGCAAAATGGAAACATTCAAGTTTTAAAGAACGTAAAAGCAAATCAATTATTGACAATTAATTATGCTGATGCTAAGCCAAACCTCAACAAGAAAATAATCAACAAAAAAAAAACTTTATTTACAGAAGTAGATAATTTACTACAACCAAAACATAAAGAAAACGAGCTTAACGATTTTGACAAACAAGTTTTATTGCCTCACAAAATGTCAACTTTAGGTCCTGCTCTAGCAGTTGCAGATGTAAATAATGATGGTTTAGATGATTATTTTATCGGTGGTTCTTTTGGAAATCCATCACAATTATATTTACAAAAAGAAGGCAATTTTATAAAGGCTGAAATTCCAACTATAGAAAAAGACAAACTTTCTGAAGATTTAGGAGCATTATTTTTTGATGCTGATTTAGATGGTGATAAAGATTTATATGTGGTTAGTGGTGGTTATGAATATGCTCAAAACTCATCAATGTTACAAGATAGATTCTATGAAAATGATGGAAAAGGTGGTTTTAAAAAATTGGTAAATAGTTTACCTAAATTTTCTAGTAGTGGCTCTAAAGCATATCAATTAGATTATAATAAAGATGGCAAACAAGATGTTTTAGTTCTTGGTAGACAAGTCTCTGGAAAATACCCTTTACCCGCAACATGTTATTTACTTAAAAATAATTCGACTCCTTCAAACATTAAATTTGAAGACACCTCTACTACCCTATTTTCAGGTTTAGGAATGGCAACAAGTGCTGTTATTACTGATTTTAATAATGATTCTTGGCAAGATATTATTATTGTTGGCGAATGGATGAACATAAGAGTTTTCAAAAATAACAAAGGAACTTTTACTGAAGTTTCTGAAGAAATGAGATTAACAAAAGACACTACTGGTTGGTGGTGGAGCATTAATCAAGGAGATTTTGACAATGATGGTGATATAGACTACATTTTAGGAAATAATGGCTTAAACTATAAATACAAAGCCACTGAGAATGAAACTTTTGATATTTATGTCAATGATTTTGATAACAATAAAAAAAGCGACATTGTTTTAAGTTATTATAATGAAGGGAAACAATATCCACTTCGTGGAAGACAATGTTCATCTCAACAAATACCAGGAATCAAGAATAAATTTAAAGATTACAATGAATTTTCTCAAGCTACTTTAGTTGATGTTTATGGAAAACAAAATTTAGAAAATGCTTTACATTATCAAGTAAAATCTTTTGCAAGTATTTATTTAGAAAACAAAGGCGATACTTTTGCAATTCACAAACTTCCTATTGAAGCTCAATTTTCTAGCATTCAAAAAATATTGGTGAATGATTATGATAAAGATGGAAAACTAGATGCTATTATTGCGGGTAACTTACATAATTCAGAAGTTGAAACGCCAAGAAATGACGCTAGTTATGGAGTGTTTTTAAAAGGAAAAGGAGATGGAACATTTAAACCAACTTCTGTCTTAGAAAGTGGTTTTTATACTTCTGGTGATGTAAAAGAAATGTCTGAAATAACAATTAATAATGAACATTACATTATCATTGGTAAAAATAATGATGCAGTACAATACTTAAAAATTGAAAAATAGATTTAGAGAAGAAATGATAATATCATTACGCAACTAAAACCAACGAGCGATAAAATAATTGTCATTACAGACCAACTTCTAAACGTTTGTTTTTCGTCAATATTTAAATATTTACTTACTAACCAAAAGCCACTATCATTTACATGAGACATTATTGAGGCTCCAGCTGCTATTGCAATTACTAAAAGTGCTTTGTCTATTTCTGTAATTGAATCCGCTAATAAAGGCGCTGTAATACCAGCAGAAGTTATCATTGCAACTGTTGATGAACCCTGTAAAACCCTTACAATTACTGCAGCTAAAAAGGCAAAGACAAGAATACTTATACCTTTATCTGCAAAATAATTGGCAAGCATTGTACCTGTTCCTGTATTTATTAAAATTTGTTTAAAAACGCCACCTGCTCCAGTTAATAATATAATAATACCTGCAGCTTCCATAGATTTTGTTGTTATTTTTAATAACGTTTCTTTATGATAACCTCTTTTAATTCCTAATAAATACCATGCAATTAAATTAGCAATTATTAATGCGGTAAATGGATGCCCAATCATTTGCAACCAGTTTTTAACATTTTCAGGAATAGTACCTTCATCGAATAAAGGGCTATTTAAAACGGTATTACTCACTATTAAAATAATAGGAATACCAATTATAGCAAGTATCATTCCTACTGCAGGAGATTCTTTATGATTTTGTTTGTCATCTATTTTAGGTGCTTCAACAAATATTTTTTTTGAAATATATTTTGCAAATAATGGTCCACTAATAATAGCAGAAGGAATTCCTACAATAAAACCAAAGAAGATAACCCAACCTAAATCTGCTTTTAAAATATCTGCAACAGCAACTGGTCCAGGTGTTGGAGGAATAAATGCATGCGTAATTGCCAAACCTGATAATAAAGGAATTGCATATAACAAGAGTGATTTTTTAGTTTTCCTTTGCAGTGAATAGATTAATGGGACTAAAATGATAAATGCAACATCGAAAAAAACAGGAATTGCAATAAAAAAACCTGTTATCATCAGTGCCCAAGAAGCATTTTTTTCTCCGAATTTATGTAATAAATAATTCGCCAAAGCTTCAGCACCACCAGAGTGTTCTAAAATTGCTCCAAACATTGCCCCTAATCCTACAACTGTAGCTACAAAACCTAAAGTATTTCCCATACCTTCTATTATAGTGCGGATAATATCTAAAGGATCCATTCCTGAAAATATTCCAACAGAAATACTTGCAATTAAAAGTGCAATGAAAGCAGGAATTCTAAATTTAAGAATTAAGATAAGTAAAATAGCTATTCCAATAAAAACTGCAGAAATAAGAGTAAAATCTATCATAATAGTATTTGTCTAAAAAAAAATAACTGTCAAAAAGAGAGTTCCTTTTTGACAGTTATTTTTTAATAAAAAGTTTATTTATTTTTAAGCGTAAAAGATGTTTTTAAACCTTGTGCTGCATTTGGGCCAACCCAAAGATTAAACTGACCTTCTTCTGCTGCTTTCACAATTTTATGATTCACAAATTCTAAATCTTTAGATGATATTTTGAAAGAAACTTCTTTTGTTTCTCCCTTTTTTAAGAAAACATGTTGAAACCTTTTTAATTCTTTTATAGGTCTAGTTATACTACCTACAATATCTTGAATATATAATTGAGTAATCTCTTTACCGTCTTTAGTTCCTGTATTTGTTAAAGAAAACTTCACTTCTAAATCTTCACTAAAATTGATATTATCCTTAGAAATTGTCAAATCAGAATATCTAAAAGTAGTATACGATAAACCATAACCAAAAGGAAAATGAGGTGTAAAACCAGCATCTAAATAATGAGATTTATTTCCTAAAGAACTTTGCCAAGCAGCAACTGGAATTTTATCGATCGGAATAAAGGTTACACTATCTGCAGGTCTCCCTGTATTTTTATGATTGTAGAAATACGGTAATTGTCCCGCTGTTTTTGGCCAAGAAACTGGCAATCTACCTTCTGGAGCTTTTATTCCATTAATAATTTCATATAAAGCTTCACCTCCCATTGTTCCTGGATGCCATGCCATTAAAACGGCTTCTGTTTCATCTATAATATTCGTAATTGTAATTGGTCTACCTGCCATGATAATTAAAACAATAGGTTTTCCTGTTTTTGCAAGTTCATGTATCAATTCTTCTTGAATTCCTGGTAAATCCATATTTGCTCTACTATGTGCTTCACCAGAAAGAATAGCTTCTTCACCTCCAAAAAATAAAATAACATCAGATTTTTTTGCAATATCAATCGCTTCCTTAAATCCTTTTTTTGATTTATCTCGACTATAATCTACCCCTTTTGCAAATTTAAAATTTGCATTTGCTTTTTGATAAGCATCTAAAGGTGTGTTTGTATGCTCTTTTTCTCCATCAAAAGCCCAAGTACCTAATTGTTCATGTGGCGCATTTGCCAAAGGACCAATAATTGCAACATTTGTTTTTTCTGATATTGGTAAAATAGAATTCTTATTTTTTAATAATACTGTACTTTCTATTGCTGCTTTTTTAGCTTCTTTTATATGATTTTCAGCATAAAAATTACCAGTATGCTCTTTATTTCTATATGGATTTTCGAAAAGCCCTAATCTAAATTTAACGCGTAAAATATTTCGAACAAACTCATTTAATTCTTCTATAGTTACCTTCTTTTCTTCGATTAACTCTTTTAAATGATTTTCATAAGCCTGACTAGTCATTTCCATATCTAATCCTGCTTTTGCGGCTAATTCTGCTGAGTGTTTTTCATCACTTGCAAAACCATGACTGACCATTTCTATAACAGAATCCCAATCACTAACTACAAAACCATCAAAATGTAACTCATCTCTTAAAACATCTTTTAGCAGATATTTATTACCTGTTGCAGGAATTCCGTTTATCTCATTAAAAGCACTCATTACAGTTGCAGAACCAGCATCTACAGCAGCTTTAAATGGAGGTAAATAAACATTTCTTAAAAGAGGTTCATTTAAATTAACCGTATTATAATCTCTACCACCAATTGCTGCTCCATAACCAATATAATGCTTTGCAGAAGCTGCCATTCTAAATGGATTACTTAAGTCTTCTCCTTGAAACCCTTTAACATATGCTGCTCCCAAAATTGTAGCTAAATATGGATCTTCTCCTGGAGATTCTGCTACTCTTCCCCAACGACTATCTCTAGCAATATCTAACATCGGTGCAAACGTCCATCTAATTCCTGCTGCTGAAGCTTCAAAAGCAGAAATTTCTGAAGTTTTTTCTACTATTTGTGCATTCCAAGTTGCTGCTAATCCCAATGGTATTGGAAAAATAGTTTTAAAACCATGAATAACATCTCTTCCAAAAATTAATGGAATTCCATTTGGACTTTCTTCTACAGCTAGTCTTTGTAATTCATCCACATAATCTAGGTTCATAATATTTAAAAAAGCTCCAACATTCCCCTTTTTTACAGCTTCTTTTAAATTTTCTGGTAACGATTTTGCTCTACTAGAAACGCCTCTTAAATTGGTTTGTCCTATTTTTTCTTCAAGCGTCATTTTAGAAATTAACGCATCAATCTTTTTTTCATGAGTTGTATCTTTCACAAACGTCTGTTTGCTTTCTTTACAACCTAAAACAACTACTACCAATAATAGTAAAAGGAATGTTTTTTTCATCGTTTGGTTTATTTACTTTGTTTATAAAAATTACTTTGTACTCCTTTAACACCTGGATTCACTTTATATACAGATCCTGCTAAAGGATATTTTTTTATTTCTTTCTCAGTCATATCTACACTTGCAGTAGTTATATATAAGATGTCTAAGTTTTCTCCTCCAAAAGCACAAGAAGTAATATTATGAGCAGGAACTTCTATTTTAGAAAGTACTTTTCCTGTCTTTGGATTAAATCTGATCACCGCATTTCCATTCCACATACCAACCCAAAGCATATTTTCTTCATCAATGGTCATTCCATCAGGAAAACCTAAAGATTCTGGAATTTCAACTGCAATTTTTCCGTTTGATATTTCACCTGTTTCATTATTATAATCAAACTCTTTAATTGTAGAAGTTGGTGTATCGATGTAATACATTGTTTTTTTATCCGAAGTCCAAACAATACCGTTAGAAATTGTAACACTATCAATCTTCTTTTCTAAAATATTTTCTGATGTTATTGTATATAAATTTGCCTTTCCTTTTTCTTTATTAAAATGCATTGAGCCAACCCAAAACCTTCCTGCAGGATCACATTTTCCGTCATTTAATCTACTATCAGGTAATTCGCTTTTCATATCGGTGAATAAATTACTTTCACCAGTTTTTAGATTTATTTTATGAACACCATCTTCTAATGCAATCAAAGCTTCGATTTCAGTAAAAGGAACAACGGTACCTATTCTAGAGTTTGTATTTAATGTTCTATTAATTTTGGATTTTGGATTGTAAATATTTAATTGCTTTCCTTCAATATCAATCCAATATAATTCTTGGGTTTTATAATTCCATATAGCACCTTCTCCCAAAGTAGCTTCAATTTCATACTCTAGTGTTGCTACTTTTTTTGATGCTGTTACTTTGTCCACCTTTTGTTCTTTATTAGAATTACAAGCAAATAATAAAATTGAAAAAATTAAAAGCGATACTTTTTTAATCATTTTTTAATTTTGTTTTTTAGATTTTGAAAACATCCACGGAATTAATTCTGCCTCTTGAAAAGCTTTTTTAAATGTGTCTCTATGACCAAGACTATATTCTGAATATCTAACATCTTTATTTACATTAGATAAAAGAGAATACATTTTTCTTGAACCTTCAACAGGATTCCATTTGTCTTTATTTCCATGAAAAATCCAAATAGGAATTTCTTTTATTTTGTTTATTTGATTAAGATCAGAATATCCTGCCATTGGTATTGCTGCTGCAAATAAATTAGGCTTTCTTGCTATAAAATCCCAAGTTCCAAAACCTCCCATAGATAAACCTGTTATATAAACTCGAGATGTATCTATTGCCTTCTCTGAAATTATTTTTTCTATTAATTCTAATGTAGCTTCACCAGATTCTGATGGTATTGGATTCATAATATAGGAACCATCTTTACCCAAACCTTTAAATGGTGTTTTTGGTGAATTTCCAATCCATTTTGCCCATTCTTATTTTCGGTCTTATTAGAACATTGGGGAACTAAAATATAACATGGATAATTTGCTTGTGATTGTGGAGTTATTAATGAATTTTCGTTCATAATTATTCCTGCGTTTCTATAAATTCGTGCGCCATTTTCTGTACCTCTTTCTCCTCTTCCGTGAAGAAAAATAACCAATGGAATCTTTTTATTTTGATGAATGCTTGGAGTGAATAATCTATAAGGTAACTCTAAATTATTAGTAGCTTTATAAGCATTTCTAATCAATAAGCTATCAACATTTTCTAAAACTGATTTAAGTTCAATTTCTGAGGTTATTGTAGATGATTTTACCGGTTTACAGCTACAACAAAAAGAAATAAAAATGACTATTATTAAGTTCTTATTTTTCACTCTAAAAAGTTTAAAAAAAAGCAATATAAAGTAACTTTATACTGCTTTCCACATTTACTAACTCAAATTAATCCAAATCAAACTTTATCTTTTTTATTATGTTATTTGATGCATTTCCTACATACAAATAATAAGTTCCTTTCTCAACAGACCAATCAGAAACTTCAGTATTATAATATGCTAATTCTGATGCATCAATAGAAATTGTAACTGTTTTTTGCTCACCTTTTTCTAAATATACTTTCGTAAAACCTTTCAATTCTTTTAAAGCTCTTTTTACTTTCGATTTATGTTTACCAATATATAATTGTACAACCTCAGCTCCTTCTCTATTTCCTGTATTAGAAACATTAAAAGTTACTTTTATTTGGTCTTTATTAGCATATTTTTTCTGATTTACTTTTACATCAGAGATTTCAAAATCAGTATAAGACAAACCAAAACCAAAAGCATATTGAGGTACTATTTTCTTTGTATCAAACCATCTGTACCCAACTAAAATATCTTCTTTATAATATTGATTTACGCCATCTCCAGGATACGAAGTTTCGCCAAAAGAATGCGCTCCATTATCTTTTAATTTCTTCGGAAAAGAAAAAGGAAGTTTCCCTGAAGGATTTACATCTCCACTAACAATATCTGCAATTGCATGACCTGCCATACTTCCTAAATACCAAGTTTGTAAAATTCCTTTCGTTTTAGAAACCCAAGGCATTTCTACAGCATTTCCTGTTACTAATAAAAATCCGACTTCTTTATTAACTTCATAAATTCCGTTTAATAATTTTTCTTGTCCAAATGGCAATTTAAAAACTTTTCTATCTCCTCCTTCTGTATCTTGATGATAACTTTTATTTAAACCACCTATAAAAAGAACGATGTCTGCTTTTTTAGCAACTTCAATTGCCTTTACATATAAAGAATCTTGATTTAAAGTTGCAGGAAGTGCTGCATTGTAGGCAGAAGCACCAGACTCATAACCCATTGTATGAATTATAGTGGCATTTTTATATCTTGTTTTAATCCCTTCTAAGGGAGATATTTCAAAAAGAGGTTTTAATTGAGATGATCCTCCACCCCTTGTCATATTTCTTGTTGCATTTTCTCCTATAACAGCAATTGTTACTCCTTTTTTGTCTTCTATAGGGAAAAAATTATCTTCATTTTTTAATAAAACAATCCCTTCTGTAGCTACTTTTCTTGCTACTTCATGATGTTCTTTATTGTTTAACTTTCCTAAAGATCTGTTTGGATTTAAGTTTGTACGATACACCAATCTTAAAATTCTACGCACTTTATCATCCAATAAATCTTCACTTAACTCCCCCTTTTTAATGGCTTCTAAAAATGGATTTGCTAAATAATAATAGTTATAATTATCTTTTTTACTTACGCCTAAACCATCAGTTCCTGTACCCATCTCCATATCTAAGCCATATAAAGCTGCTTCTTTTGTGTTATGTGCAGACCCCCAATCACTTATTACAACACCATCAAAACCCCAATCTGTTTTTAAAATTTTATTCAAAATTTTATGATGTGTTGTGTACTGACCTCTAAATTTATTATAAGCCCCCATAAGAGACCAAACTTTTCCTTTTTGTACAGCGGCTTTAAATGCAGGTAAATAAATTTCATGTAATGCTCTATCACTAACTTCTACATTAATTTTATCTCTTAAATGTTCTTGATTGTTTAACACAAAATGCTTTACACAAGCTGCAACTCCATTTTTTTGAACACCTTTAACATAAGGAACAACCATCGTTGAAGCTAAAAAAGGATCTTCCCCTAAATATTCAAAGTTTCTACCATTGAATGGGGTTCTGTAAATATTTACACCTGGCCCCAATAAAACATCTTTTTCTCTATACCTAGCTTCTTCTCCCAAACTAAAACCATATTCTCCAGATAAATCAGGATTAAAACTTGCAGCTAAACAAGTTAAAGCAGGAAAAGCTGTAATTGCATCATTCGTCCAATTTGCTTCTCCCCAATCATCCCAAAGAATTTCTTCTCTAACTCCAAGAGGTCCATCAGACATCCATACTTCTGGTATCCCTAATCTAGAAACTCCTTCTGTACTAAATTTAGATTGTGCATGAGTCAATGCTATTTTTTCTTCAAGCGTTAAAACAGCAATAATGCTATCTATTTTTGCCTCTATATATACAGAACTAGTTTGATTTTTTTCTAATTGAATTTGTGGTATTTTATTTTGTCCATTTATAAATGAAATATGAAGACATAAAATAAAAGTTAGTATTGAAATATTTTTTTTAAACGCTACTCTCATATTTGATAATTAATTTACTGTTGTCTGTTTTTTGATAAAACTACTTTTTAACAAGATATATGAATAAAACTAATTCAACTAAGATTATAACATTTGTTGCAATTCCTTTAAAAGTCTAATTTTTTACATGCTGATAACACATTAGAGCTATCTTTTGCTTTAGATGTATCATAAATAAGTTTTTGTTGTTTTCAAGTTTAGAATACTTTAGTACTTATATAATAATGATTAAAAATTCATCAAAATCAAGAACTAATTAATGATTTTTCCAAAGAGAAAGATAAATTTAGTAAAACAATAATTTCTAAAAAGTGTAAATAATATGAACTTTAAAAATTATATAATAATCCTCTTAGTTTTAATAATTGGGTGCTCAAAACCGACAGTTAAAAAAGAGAATAAAACAAAAAACTTGCCTGAAATTAATTATTTGAATCAAAAAATTCAAGTTTATACAACAGCAAGAAACACCAATTTAAGGTTAACTAAAACAAATGAATTAACTTTTAAAGAAAAAATACAACCCCTAGAAACTGAAGTTGCAGTTTTTGTAAATCCAAATAAGACTTTTCAAAAATATTTAGGAATTGGAGGTGCTATTACTGACGCTTCTTCTGAAGTGTTTTCTAAGTTGAATGATTCTCAACAAAACAAATTTTTACAATCCTTATATGGTAAAGATGGTATTGGTTATAATATTATTAGAACGAGTATTCACAGTAGTGATTTTGGTTTGGGAAGTCATACGTATATTGATGAAGGAGATGCAGATTTAAAAACATTTTCAATAGAAAAAGATAGAAAAAAAAGAATTCCTTTAATTAAAAGAGCTATTGAATTAATTAAAGACGATGTCGTTTTTTATGCAAGTCCTTGGAGTCCCCCAGCTTTTATGAAGACTAATAAAAACATGTTAAATGGTGGTAAATTACTTCCAGAGTTTAGACAATCTTGGGCAAATTATTATGCGAAATTTATTAAAGCTTACGAAAAAGAAGGAATTCCTGTTTGGGGGTTAACCATTCAAAATGAACCAATGGCAGTTCAAAGATGGGAATCTTGTATTTACACTGCCGCAGAAGAAAGAGATTTTTTAAAGGATTATTTAGGACCAACCTTAGAAAAAGAAGGTTTAGGTGATAAAAACATTGTTGTTTGGGATCACAATAGAGATTTAATTTCCGACAGAGCAAATACTATTTTCGAAGATCCAGAAGCGTCAAAATATGCTTGGGGAATTGGTTTTCATTGGTATGAAACTTGGACTGGTGGTTTGCCAAAATATGATAACTTGAAAAACATAAATGAATCTTATCCTACTAAAAACATATTGTTTACAGAAGGTTGTCAAGAAAAATTTGATATTGAAAAATTACAGTTTTGGCCAAATGCAGAACGTTATGGAAATTCTATGATAAATGATTTTAATAGCGGAGTTGTAGGATGGACAGATTGGAATATCTTATTAGATGAAAGAGGTGGGCCAAATCACGTTCAGAACTTCTGTTTTGCACCAATTCATGCAAATACAAAAACTGGAGAGTTAATATATACACCAACTTATTATTACATCGGTCACTTTTCTAAATTTATAAAACCGGGTGCTTTACGTGTTAGTACAACAACGAGTAGAACAACAATAGAAAGCACTTCTTTTAAAAATAAAAATGGACAAATTGTAACTGTAGTTATGAATAAAACAGATTCCAAAATAGTTTATAAACTGATTGTTGGAGATAGTGAAACGGAAGTTGAAATCGCTCCACGTGCAATGCAATCAATAATTTATTAAACTTATTTTTAAAGATTGAATAACAATTATGAATAATAAAACATATACTATTTTTATCAGTTTTATAGTAGCTTTAGGTGGTTTTCTATTTGGTTTTGATGCTGGAATTATATCTGGAGTCATGTCTTATGCAGGACCAGAATTTAATTTAAATGAAATACAATCTGGTTGGGTAGTAAGTGCTCCTTCATTTGCTGCAATGTTTGCAATGTTGTTTTCCGGGAGATTAAGTGATAAAATAGGAAGAAAAAAACTACTAATTTTTGTAGCCTTCCTGTATGCAATATCTGCTATTTTATCTGCTTTGTCTATTTCTTACGAAATGCTGTATATAGCAAGAATTATTGGTGGTATTGCTTTTGGTGCTGCCTTAGTTTTAGCTCCCATTTATATTGCAGAAATTTCTACAGCAGAAAATAGAGGGAAATTGGTTTCTCTACAACAACTGAACATCGTTTTTGGATTTTTTGCCGCTTTTTTAAGCAATTATTTTTTCAATAAATACAATACGCAAGAAAGTGCTTTTTTAACGGATGAAAATGTTTGGAGATGGATGTTGGGTGTAGAATTTATTCCTGCTGTTTTCTATTTTATCTTATTGTTTTTTGTTCCTAAAAGTCCACGTTGGTTGTATTTAAAAGGAAGCTTTGAAGAAGCTAAAAAAGTTCTAAATAAAATTCACGGTTCAGAAAGAGGAAGTCTAGAAATTGCTGCCATAGAAAAAAATATTCTAAAAGAAAAAAACAAATCTGAGTTAAAAATTAAAGACATCTTAAAACCTTCTTTACGCTTTATTTTAGTCGTTGGTTTGGTTGTTGGTGTTTTACAGCAAATTACTGGTATTAACGCTGTATATTTTTACGCAACATCCATTTTTAAACAGACAGGTATTGGTACAGACGCTGCTTTTTCTTCTGGAGTTTTATTAAGCACAATTTCCGTTATTTTTACTTTTGTAGCTATTTATTTAATTGATAGAATGGGTAGAAGACCTTTATTATTAATTGGTACAGCTGGTATTGCTATTAGTTTATTGTTATGTGCTTATGGTTTTAATCAAGCAACGTATCAATTATCAAAAGAAAAAATTAATCAATTTGAGTTTTCTGATTCTCAAAAATTATTGCCTTTAGCAGATACATTATATAAAGACGATATTACCTTCAAGAACGAAGTAAAAGCTGCTTTAGGAAATAAGATTTATAGTAAAAATGACGGCGCTATTTTAGAAGCTGCAACAACAATTAATGCCAACTTAATATTAATAGGGATTTTAGGTTTTATTGCTTGTTTTGCATTCTCATTAGGACCAGTAATGTGGGTTTTATTATCAGAATTATATCCAATAAAATATCGAGGTTTGGCAATAGGAGTTATTGCTTTCATCAACTCATTAATTAGTTCTTTAGTACAACTCGTTTTTCCTTGGGAATTATCTCATTTAGGAAATGCCTTTACATTTTTCGTGTTTGGAGCTATCGCATTCGTTGGCTTTTTTATCATGTTAAAAATATTACCAGAAACTAAAGGGAAGTCTTTGGAAGAATTAGAAATTGAATTAATCAAAAACTAAAAAAAGATTTACGACTGCCTATTTTATATAAATAGAAACCAACTACTTAACCACTAAACAACTTATACAATTAGAAGATGCTAGATATAAACAAAGTTCCATTAAAAGAAAAAGTAGGATATGCGCTAGGTGATGGTGCTGCCAATATAGCTTGGAGAGGTGTCGCTGCTTTTTTGTTTATATTTTATACGGATGTTTTTGGTTTGCATCCAGCAACAGTTGGACTTTTAATGCTAGTTTCCCGCTTTAGCGATGGAATAAGTGATATTTTAATGGGTATTATTGGAGACAGAACTACATCAAAATACGGAAAATTCAGACCTTGGATTTTATGGACCGCAGTTCCATTAGGAATCAGTCTTTCATTACTTTTTTCTAGTCCCGATTTAAACCCGACAGGTAAAATTATCTATGCGTACATCACCTACATTGCTTTTACATTAATTTATACAGCAAATAATGTTCCTTATGGAGCTTTAATGGCAGTAATGACTGGTAATGATAAAGAAAGAACAAGCATTGGTTCTTTTAGAATGGTGGGTGCATTTGGTGGTGGAATGTTGGTACAAGGAGCCTTACTTTTTCTAGTTGCCTATTTTGGTAATGTAAACCCAACTATTAAGGTTGATAAATTAGATACTGAAAGGTTTAAAGTTGAAATATCTGCTCCTAAAGATGTATTAAATGCAAATATTAAAACAGAAGATGGTATTGCTTTATTCACTTGGGATACTCTTGACAAAAAAGAAAATACACCAACAAAAGGAAAAAGTTTTACCATAGAAGCCAATAAAAATTACACATTTATTGTAGAAGGAGAAAAAGGTCTTACTGAAGCTTCTTTTTCAATTATTGATCAGAAAAAAGGGTATAGTAATTCTATGTATGTGATGTCCATTTTCTTAACCCTGTTTATGATTATTACTTTCTATTCAACAAAAGAGAGAGTATTACCTCCAAAAGAGCAAAAAACCAATTTAAAACAAGATTTAAAAGATTTAATTTCTAATAAACCTTGGTTATTTTTACTTGCTATTGGTTTATTATTTAATGTCTACAATTCTATAAAACAAGGAATCGTTGTGGTCTATTTTACCCATTATTTAAATGATCAATTATTAGCAGCAAGTTTTATGGTTGGTTTAATGTTGGCTTCTATAGCAGGTGCAATGGCAACCGCTTCGTTAGGAAAAAGATTTGGGAAACGTATGTTATTCATTTATGCTTTATTATTTTCTGGAGGTGTAAATGCATTACTAATTTTTTGTGGACCAAATGATATTACTCTGATTTTTACGCTAGGTATTATTTCTGAATTTGGTGCTGCAATTCTACCCACTTTATTCTTTGTAATGTTAGGTGATGCTGCAGATTATTCAGAATTTAAAAACGGACGAAGAGCAACTGGTTTAGTATATTCCGCAGGTTCTTTTGCAACAAAATTTGGAGGAGGAATTGCAGGCGCAATTATAGGGTTGGTTTTAGCAGCATTTCATTATAGTGGTCAAGATTCAGTTGCCATAGAAGGCGCTTTACCAGGAGTTGTGATGTTAATGAGTTGGATTCCTTCAGTAATTACAATTTTAACAGCTATTGTAATGTTCTTTTATCCGCTGACAGAATCAAAGTTAGATGAAATTACATTAGAACTAAATGCAAGAAGATTACAAGAAAAATAGATTTTAAAAATATTGATATTATATACTTATGAATAAATTTCCGAAAGATTTTGTTTGGGGAACAGCAACATCTTCTTATCAAATTGAAGGTGCGAGTGATTTAGATGGTAAAGGTCCCTCTATTTGGGATGCTTTCTGTAGCATTCCTGGTAAAATAAATAATGGTGAAACGGGTAATGTTGCTTGTGATCATTATCATAAATTTAAAGAAGACATACAATTAATGAAAGATATGGGTGTTAAAGCATATCGTTTTTCAATTGCTTGGTCTCGAATTATGCCAACAGGAAAAGGCACCGTTAATGAAAAAGGAATTCAGTTTTATTCAGAATTGATTGACGAACTTTTAAAAGCTGATATAGTTCCTTGGGTTACTTTATATCATTGGGATTTACCTTTGGCCTTACAACTAGAAAATGATGGTTGGTTAAGCAAAGATATTACTGAATATTTTAAAGAATATGCAAATGTATGTTTTGATCGCTTTGGTAACCGCGTAAAAAACTGGATTACCTTAAATGAACCTTGGGTAGTTTCTATTTTAGGCTACGGACAAGGTGCATTTGCTCCAGGTAGAGTTTCGAATTCAGAACCTTATTTGGCGGCACATCATTTAATTTTAGCACATGCAAAAGCCGTACAATTATATCGAGAAAAATATTCGTATCAAAATGGAGAAATCGGAATCTCAAATAATTGTGATTGGAGAGAACCTTTAACTGATAGCAAAGAGGATAAAGATGCAGCAGAAAGAGCGCTTGAGTTTTTTGTTGCTTGGTTTGCAGATCCTATTTATAAAGGTGATTACCCTAAAGTGATGAAAGAAAGACTAAAAGAACGTCTTCCTGAATTTTCTAATGAAGAAAAAGAATTGATAAAAGGTACTTCAGACTTTTTTGGATTGAATCATTACACAACCATGTATGCTGAAAATTCAGACGGAATTGTAAAAGAAGTAGCCGTGAATGGAAATGGTGGTATTTCTGAAGACCAAGATGTAGATTTATCTGTAGATAAAGATTGGAAAGTAACTTTAATGGACTGGGCAGTGGTGCCTTGGGGTTGTAAAAAATTATTAAAATGGATCGATGAACGTTACAATAAACCAAACATCTACATTACAGAAAACGGTTGTGCATATCCCGATAAATTAATAAATGGTGAGATTGATGACCAAGAAAGATTAGAGTTTTACCAAAAATATTTAATTGCCTGTAAAGAAGCAATTGATGAAGGCGTAAACTTAAAAGGATATTTTGCTTGGTCTTTTATGGACAATTTTGAGTGGTCTTCTGGTTATGAACAACGATTCGGTTTGCATTATGTAGATTTTGAAACTTTAGAAAGAATTCCTAAAAAATCTGCAAAGTGGTTTAAAAAAGCAATTAAAAATGAAAGTGCAGAAGTAACATTGTAATTTTAAATAATATTAAGTTGATTGATCCCTAAACTTCTAAAAACTAAAAAACCATCTCATAAGAGATGGTTTTTTTAATCAACTAACCAAATTTTTCAAACTAAAAACAATTAACTACTTTGTTTTCATTTTTATATTAGCAAATTGTGTGCCAAAATTGGTATAAATTATATTTTTAGATATAATTAACATTTTTACAATTTAACTCCTTCTCTTCTTTACTTTAGAAACCATTGGTAAAGCTTTTTTTAATGCTTCTACAATAGAATATGCAGCAGGACAAACAGCTGTATTTGCAACCGTTAAATCAGAAATATTTATAAACTTTTTTCTATTTGTGTGAGGATATTCTGCACAAGCCTTTGGGCGAACATCATAAATAGTACAACTATTATCAGCTTCATCTAAGAAAGAACAAGGTGCCGTTTTTAACACCATAAAATTATCTTCATCTCTTTCTAAATATTGCTTTTCAAAATTTGCAACCTTCATCTTTAAATGCTTAGAAATACGCTCTATGTCTTTATCTGTAAAAATTGGACTCGTAGTTTTACAACAATTTCCACAATCTAAACAATCTGTTTTTTCAAACTCAGCATCATGCAACTCTTGCACAACATAATCAAAGTTCTTAGGAACTCTTCTTTTTATGTTCGAAAAATATTTAAGACTTTCTTTTTTAGCTTCTTCTGCTAATTTTGGGAGTTGTTGCAAGCGTTTTTCCATGCTGCAAAAATACAATTATTCTTGACCAAAAATCATTCTAAAAAACAAATAAAAATATGTAATTTTGCATTTCAATTTTCAAGACTAGATGAGCATTCAAAACATTATAGAAACCAAAGTAAAAGAAGGTTTTTTAGCTTTATACAATATAGAAATTCCAACGGTAGAATTTCAAGCAACCAGAAAAGAGTTTGAAGGAGATATTACTGTAGTAGTATTCCCTTTATTACGCTACAAGAAAGGAAATCCTGTTCAAATTGGTGAAGATTTAGGAAAATACGTTGTAGAAAATGTACCAGAAATTACAAATTACAACGTAGTAAAAGGGTTCTTAAACTTAGTGGTTGATGATTCTTTTTACACAAACTTCTTCAATACTATCTATACAGATGCTACGTACGGTTTTGTTTCGCCAAAGGCGGATGAAAAAGCAATGATGGTAGAATATTCATCTCCAAACACCAACAAACCTTTACATCTAGGGCATGTTCGTAATAACTTATTAGGATATTCTGTTGCAGAAATTATTAAAGCTGCAGGTAAAAAGGTCTACAAAACACAGATTATTAATGACAGAGGAATCCATATCTGTAAATCTATGTTGGCTTGGGAAAAGTTTGGAAACGGAGAAACTCCAGAATCTACAGGTTTAAAAGGTGATAAATTAGTTGGTAATTACTACGTAAAATTCGACCAAGAATATAAAAAAGAAATAGGCAACTTAGTTGCATCTGGTATTTCTGAAGAAGATGCTAAAAAACAAGCTCCACTTATATTAGAAGCACAACAAATGTTGTTGAAATGGGAAGCTGGAGATGAAAAAGTAGTTGCACTTTGGAAAAAGATGAACGCTTGGGTTTATGCTGGTTTTGATGTTACTTACAAAAGTATGGGTGTAGATTTTGACAACCTATATTATGAAAGTAACACCTATTTATTAGGTAAAGATGTGGTTGCACAAGGAATAGAGAAAGGTGTTTTCTATAAAAAAGAAGACGGTTCTGTTTGGTGTGATTTAACTGAAGATGGTTTAGATGAAAAAATTGTGTTACGTTCAGACGGAACTGCAGTTTATATGACGCAAGATATTGGTACAGCCATACAACGTGTAAAAGATTATGCAGATGTTGGAGGAATGGTTTATACTGTTGGTAATGAGCAAGATTATCATTTTCAAGTATTGTTTTTAATCTTGAAAAAGTTAGGTTTTGATTGGGCGAAGCAATTGCATCATTTAAGTTACGGAATGGTAGATTTACCTTCTGGAAAAATGAAATCTAGAGAAGGAACTGTTGTAGATGCTGATGATTTAATGGTAGAAATGACAGAAACGGCTAAAACTATTTCTGAAGAGTTAGGGAAATTAGATGGTTATTCTGATGTTGAAAAAAATGAATTGTACGAAACAATTGGTTTAGGTGCTTTAAAATATTTCATTTTAAAAGTAGATCCTAAAAAGAGAATCTTATTCGACCCAAAATCTTCTGTAGATTTTCAAGGAAACACAGGTCCTTTTATTCAATATACGTATGCTAGAATTCAATCTATCATTAGAAAAGCAGATTTTGATTATTCACAACCTGTAACTATAGACTTACACGAAAAGGAAAAAGAGTTATTAAAACAATTAGAGTTATACCCAGAAACGGTGCAACAAGCTGCTGCAAATTATTCGCCAGCAATTATTGCAAATTACACGTATGATTTGGTAAAGGAATTCAATTCTTTTTATCAGAATGTACATATTTTAGGGGAAGAAAATTTAGATAAAAAAATATTTAGAATTCAATTGTCTAAGAAAGTTGCTGATACTATAAAATCTGCATTTTTATTATTAGGAATAAAAGTTCCTGAGAGAATGTAAAAATTAGTGAACAGTTGCAGTATGCAGTTGGCAGTAAGCGTAAAAGTTAGTAAATTAGCACGCGTTAAGGATTGAAGTGGCATCCTTTTGCTTTTTCTGCAAAAGATAGAACGGAAAGCCTGTTAAAACGCCCAAAAAAGAACAACATCAACATAGATAAATTACAATTATGAAATACGACATCATTATTATTGGAAGTGGACCTGGAGGATATGTAACTGGGATTAGAGCTTCTCAATTAGGCTTTAAAGTTGCCATTGTAGAAAAAGAAAACTTAGGTGGAATTTGCTTAAACTGGGGGTGTATCCCAACAAAAGCATTGTTGAAATCTGCTCAGGTTTACGATTATTTAAAACATGTAGACCAATATGGTTTAAAAGCGGAAGCAATTGATAAAGATTTTGAAGCTGTTATTAAAAGAAGTCGTGGTGTTGCAGATGGAATGAGCAAAGGTGTTGCTTTCTTGATGAAGAAAAACAAAATCGATATTATTGACGGTTTTGGAAAAATTAAAAACGGTAAAAAAGTTGATGTTACTGCTACTGATGGTACAGTAACTGAATATAGTGCAGACAATATTATTATTGCAACTGGTGCTCGTTCTAGAGAATTACCAAACTTACCACAAGATGGTGTTAAAGTAATTGGTTATAGAAAAGCAATGAGTTTACCAACGCAACCAAAATCTATGATTGTTGTAGGTTCTGGTGCTATTGGTGTTGAGTTTGCACACTTTTATAACTCAATGGGAACTGATGTTACTATTGTAGAATTTATGCCAAATGTAGTACCTGTAGAAGATATTGATATTTCTAAGCAATTTGAAAAATCAATTAAAAAATCGGGTATTAAAGTAATGACAAATTCTTCTGTAGAATCTGTTGACACTTCTGGTGAAGGAGTTGTTGCTACTGTAAAAACTAAAAAAGGAGAAGTAACTTTAACAGCAGATATTTTATTATCGGCAGTTGGAATTAAATCGAATATAGAAAACATCGGTTTAGAAGATGTTGGAATTATTGTTGACAGAGATAAAATCTTAGTAAATGATTTTTATCAAACTAATATTCCTGGTTATTATGCAATTGGAGATGTGGTTCCTGGACAAGCTTTAGCACACGTTGCTTCTGCAGAAGGAATTACTTGTGTTGAGAAATTAGCTGGTTTACATACAGAACCAATTGATTATGGAAACGTTCCTGGTTGTACATATGCTACTCCAGAAATTGCTTCTGTTGGTATGACTGAGGCAAAAGCAAAAGAAGCAGGTTACGAATTAAAAGTTGGTAAATTTCCTTTTTCTGCATCTGGTAAAGCTACAGCAGCTGGAACTACAGATGGTTTTGTAAAAGTAATTTTTGATGCAAAATACGGAGAATGGTTAGGTTGTCATATGATTGGTGCTGGAGTAACTGATATGATTGCTGAAGCAGTTTTAGGACGTAAATTAGAAACTACAGGACATGAAGTTTTAAAAACAATTCACCCTCACCCAACTATGAGTGAAGCTGTTATGGAAGCAGTTGCAGATGCTTATGATGAAGTGATACATTTGTAGAATATTTTTTTATTTGTCATTCTGATTGAAAAAAAGGGTGTTCAACTATAAAATGGAACCATTTATCGAAAAACCGAAGCTAGTAGCTTCGATTTTTTTATTTTTGAACTAAATCATAAATAAAGGCATGAAAATAAAGTATCAAGGAGTATTAGATTTAGGAGAAGAGTTAGCTATTGAGAATGGAAATGTAAAAGAAGAAAATGGAGTTTTACACGTTACAGGAAGAGCTAAAAACCAATATGAAAAAAACCTTCTCTGGGATAAGATAAAAGAAATCGGTGGAGAAAACCCTACTGATATCATGACAAATATTGAAGTAGCTGATACTTCTATTTTTGCTAAACATACTGTAAAAAGTGGAGAGACCCTAGCTAAAATATCAAAACATTATTATGGAAATGCAATGAAATACACTGCAATCTTTGATGCTAATACAAGCATCTTAGAGAACCCAAATCTTATTAAAGTAGGACAAGAGTTAGTAATTCCTAATTTATAGGAAATTATAAAAAAATAAGCGTTTTAAAACCGAAGGAATTTCCTTCGGTTTTTTTTATATTTGGAATCTTATAAAAATAAGATATGAATCCTACAGAAAAACAACAACAAAAAAACGATAGCATTATAAAATATTGGGAAACTAAAAGAGGCAATAGAGTTAAATACGCTATTCTACAAAGTCTTTATTTTGCAATTCCTTTTAGTATTGTTTTTCAAGCAATAGAAAGTTTACAAGGTTTTTTAACCTTAAACTTCGCATTTAAATTTCTTACTATTTTTAGTGTTTATTTTCTACTTACCTATTATGTTTCTTATAATATCTATGAAAAAAAATATCAAAAATTAAAAAAACAAGACTAGAACTTTGATCACATATAAAAAAAAGTTTTTTACAGAAACACTTAAAGCGCTTGTTAAGTTAATTATTGCAGGAATCCTTATTGGGGTTTTAAAAGAATATGATGCTATAATTGCAGGAATCTTAATCCTGAAAATTGTACATAATATTTACAAAGAAATCATTCAGCCAAGGACAAATAAAAATTGGTTGCTTCTAGTGGGTATGTTACTTACTGGTTTTGGTGGAATTGTTGGTGAAACTTGGGGAGTTGCAAATGGGTATTGGGAATATCATGAAGTGACAAGAGAGCTACCTTTGTGGTTGCCTTTTGCGTGGATGTTAGCTTTTCATTACTTATATAAATTAGAACGAAATTTAATTCCTCTATTAACAGCGCAAACTCAGAAAAACAAGATTCTTTTGGCAATTGTATTGGCATTAATTCTGCCTGCTTTTGGTGAAGTCATTACAATTTACTTAGGTGTTTGGACGTACTATTGGCCCTATCAAATATTTGGAGTGCCTTTATATGCTTTTATCTGCTTGGTATTTGTGCATATGTTAGTCTATACTATTTTACATTTTATTTGTAAAAAGTATAAAATTGAAGATATCGTTTTTAATTAGATATTCTTTAAAAAAAACAGGGTTGTTAATTCTACACTGTTTGTAATATAATATGTAAAAACATATTCCTTTAAAAATACGAATTAGAAATTGAATGAAAAAAATAGACTTCAAAAAAGATGAAATTTCAATTCAGAATATAGGAAAGCGACGTTTTTGGTTTGGAGTCATCTCTGGTTTTATATTCGCTAATACAATCTCTTTAATCTTTAATAAAACAAGAGAACTTATACGATGTTTAACAAGTTTATCAGAAGATTTATTAATTTTTGAAAGTAAAGAATTAGCCTTCTTCAATTATTTTTTTGCTTCTCTTTCTACTGTTTTAGGGCTTTCTATTACTATTTGGGTTTGGATGGGAACTTCGGTAAATAAAAAGAGAAAGCATAAAATTTATAAACAACAAGTTAGAACTAATACTCAATTATTTTTTTGGTTAGTTTTATTTCTAACAGCTCAATTAGGTTGTCTTTTTTTATTCTTGATTTTAGGTAAAGTTTCAAGTTTTTATGATGATCCAATAAACTTATATGAAGAACATTCTATTTTATTCATTCTTATACCAATTGTAATTTTTACTCAAAATTGGTTTTTAGTTAGACTTGTATATCGAACTGGAAAATGGGTATTATTTTCTCTAATCATCTCATTAATAACAATTTTTATATTAAATAAAACAATTACGGTAGACCAAAACATACTTAATGAAACATACTTTAGTAGATATAAAAACTCTTTTAAATATACTCAAGACATAATATCTAAATCTAAAAAGGAATATGGTATCAAATTTAATAATAAAGCGATAGAGGCTATTAAAAAAAGAAAAACTTGGAGTTCAACTCGACAGATTTGGAATATAAAACAATCTTTTGCAGAAGATAAAAAAGTATCAATTGATACAATTATTCTTCAAAAAATTATCATTCATAATTTAAAAGCAAGAGACAGATATAGGTATAACGGTGATTCTCGAACTTTAGTTAATTGGCAATATGCATTGCCTATAGATATTTTAAAACAAATTAATTATTTTAAAAGTGAATCATATGAAACAAAAGAACTTTTTAAGATTTTAAGAGAAGAGATTCTATTGATAAATAAATCAAAAATTATATTAGATGATTCTAAAGAACTTGATTTTTATGAAAGAATAAATGAAAACCAAGCACTCAAGGTTAATATAATGCTTGTTGAACAATTAATTAAGGTAAGAGATAGTTTAGTTAATTTAGAAAAATATTCTGAATTGAATAAAATGCTGCCAGAAATAAAAAACGTGCCCTAACAGGTTAGAGTATAATTTCGTCGCGACAAATCCAGTAGTATTTTCGGACTAGAAATCAGGTTTAAAAATAAAGAAATATTGTCGGACAATTACTAAGCCTAGCAATGAATTACACTCATTGTTCTAGGCAGTTCTTATTTCCGCACTAATTTTAATGTTTTATATTTTTTGTCAATTCCGTATTCTCTTTTAGCATCATCTTTGTCCATTTCTACACTTGTGTAATTTTCTAAATCTAGATTAGTTAAAATTCGTTTAAAATTTGATTTCTTGATTTTTTTATCTTTGTCGTTTAAAACAATATAAAACTCTTGAAATTTTCGATCAGCTTTTGTTTTTAAAAACTTGTCTTCGTAAAAAATTTCTCCTGTTCGTTTTATGATCAAACTATCCGTTTCAATTTTTAATTCAGAACCATATAAGTCTGTTGCAAGACTAAAAATTCCTATTTGTTTTGTGTCTGCAATTCCAGACACTTTTAATAAACCATTTTCTTTTTTATAATTCAGAGTATTTGAGTTTCCTAAACAACCGATTAATTCGGTATACCTCAATATTGAGTCATTCTCAACAATTATAATCCTTTTAGAATTATTTGCTCGGTAAGTGGGTTTTTGAGTTGCACACGAACAAACGAAAATCATAAGTAACATTATTGAAATCAGTCTTATTTGGTTATTCATAATTCGATTTATTTCAATCGAAAGTAATTTTTTCAGTTCTTTTAAAAAACTATAATTTAGTAAACACACCTTTTGAATGAGTGAATGTCGTTTCAGTTCGAGAGTTTCTAAAATTGCTTACGACAACTAGTCAATTAATTTCTAGTTTTGAACTCTTTAAAAATTACTTCCAAAATTTTCAACATAAAAATAGGCACATAAAAAACAAAATTCTGTTTTCTATGTGCCTATATTAATTTTTATAGTGAAGATTAAATCAATCTATTTAAAAACAGATTACTTCGTTATTCTTCCTCATAATTATATCAATCTAAAACTTCCAAGCTACAATTCTAGTTACTTTATTTCCTTGTTGCATCGGAATTACTTTAAATTCAGTAGCACCTAATTTCTTAGATGACTTTTCTAAACTTTTTACATTGTCTTTCTTAGAAACTAAACTTGTAAACCATTTACTAGACGTTCTGTATAAAGAACTTTCATATAAATAATTATGTAAAAAGGCTTTTTCTCCACCAATGTACCATAATTCGTTATTGTTACCAGCAAAGTTTCTAACAGCGTTGTTTCCTAAATTTTTAGATTTTCTACCATTTGCTCCTTGTGCTTCTTCTGCCGATTTATAAAAAGGCGGATTACACATTACAGCTGTAAAAGAATCTCCATCAACGATAATACCTTTTAAAATATTTTCTTCTTTTAATTGTTGACGTAATTCAATTTTTCCTCTCAATTTATTATCATCAATAATATCTTGAGCAATATCTAAAGAATCTAAATCGATGTCTGTTGCTACGAAGTTCCAATCGTAAGCAGAAACACCTAAAAGTGGATAAATACACGTTGCTCCTGTACCGATATCTAAAATTTTAGCTTCACCTTTAAATGAAAGTAAATCTGCCAAATAATGAATATAATCTAAACGTCCTGGAATTGGAGGACATAAATTTTCTTTAGGAAAATTCCAATTAGAAATTTTATCTAAAGAACATATTAAAGCTTTATTAAGCTCTCTTACTCCTTCTGGATTTGAAAAATCTATGGTTACAGTACCAAACTCGTTTTTAGCAACAAACTCTTTTAATGCTGGGTTTTTGACAATTAACTCATCAAAATTATATCCATTTTTGAAATTATTCTTTGGGTGTAGGCCTTTTTCTTTCATTATAATTCTAGTACTGTAAACTCTAATTGTAAAGGTTTTAAAGCACCTTTTAACGCTTTTATAAATGAAGAACCATACTCTAAATAATATTCAGAAAAGTTACGTTGTCGCTCTTCTAAACTTTGGTTTGGTAAAATTTCATTTTGAAGTTGAGTAATTCTATCAACTAAATCTTTTTGTCTTTTTTTCTCTGCTTTTAACAAACGTTTTTGCAGATTTTGCAATCCTTTAACTTGTTTTCTTTCTTGTGCATTTACTGCATTTCCAAAAGAAACATCGGTTTGTTTTGCAATTTCTTTCAATTCTAAAAACTGCTTTTCTAAGAACTGAATCTTGGCGTCAAAGTTAACCTTAATCTCAGAGTTTTCAATTACTTTATTTGACAATAAATCATATTGCTTTAAAAACAGCTCTTCAAAAGAAATATTTAACTTTTTAAGCTTACTTACTTGTTTTTCAGAAACGACTTGAACAGAATTACGTAACAATAAAATAGGAAAAGGAATTTGAACTTCTTCAAAATAATCCTTCAACTCTAACCAATACGCCATTTCTCCTCCTCCACCTAAATAACAAAGGTTTGGTAAAATAACTTCTTGATACAAAGGTCTCATAATTACGTTTGGCGAAAAAGCTTTCGGGTTTTCATCAACCTCTTTTAAAATTTCAGCTTTCGAAAAAGTAATCGCTGTATTGTTAACTTTATAAATTCCGTCTTCAAAAATGATGCGTTCTCTAAAATCATCACCCAAATAAAACAAATTAATCTCTCTTGGGTTTACTTGAATTTTATAGTTTTTTTCTAAAGCTGTAATTGTTTTAGAAACTGCTTTAAAAGAAGTTTGGTTTTCTAATTCGTCTTTTACAATCGGATTAAATAATTGCTTTAAATTAGCATCATCACCATCAATAATGACCAAACCGTATTCACTAAACAATTCATTTGCAATGTAACGCGTTGCATCGGCTAAATTATTATGTTTTAAATATCCTTCAGAAAACAAGTTTCTTATAAATGCTGCATTTCTAGAATTTCCTAAATGATTCGAAAAAACATCAAAAACGTCTTCTAAACCATCTGTCGAAAATCTCCCTACTGCTCCCCCATCTTCTCTATTCCACAATACTTTTTTACCGTCGAAATTAAAATAATTAATTTCTTCAAAATCATGATCTTCTGTTGCCATCCAATAAATTGGAACAAAATTTTGCTCAGGAAATTTTTCTGATAATTCTTCACACAAATTAATGGTAGAAAGAATTTTATATAAGAAATATAAAGGTCCAGTAAAAAGGTTTAATTGGTGACCAGTAGTTACTGTAAAGGTATTTTGTTTCTTTAAACTATCAATATAATCATTCGTTTTTTCAGAAACGGTAAAGTCTTTATACTGATTTCTTAAAGCATCAACTAACACCAATCTCGATTGTAAACGAAATGATTTTTGCTTCTCTTCTATCTGATTATGGAAACCAGAAATATCTGGAAAGTTGTTGTAAAAAGGTTGGATCTCTACATTCTTCTCTAAATAATCTAACATTGTTTTAGAGAAAAATCCCGTGTTTTTAAAAGGAATATGTGTTACTTTCATTCTTTTTTAATTCTTTCTTTGAAACAGTGTGTAAATATAAGGTCTTTCTCCTCCAAAAGGATTTACAAATGTATAATTAAACGTTTTTAAGAGTTCAAACTCTTTTCCTAACTCTTTTTGCAACATATCTATATCATATCTTTTTAGCGGTAAACCACAACATTTTTCTGCTCCATTTTTTGCAAAAACAGCGATAATAACAAACCCATTAGGACTTAAAACTTTCTTTAATAAGTTAAAATATGTTGACGTTTCTTCGTCTTTTAAAAAGAAATGTAGCACTGCTCTATCATTCCATAAATCAATATTTTTTAATTCATTCAATTTAGTTGGACTTATGATATCATCAACCAAAAACTGAATTTCATTATTATCACCAACTCTGTTTTTAAGAGAATCTAGAGATTCATCAGAAAGATCATTTGCAATGATATTGGTAAAACCTGCTTCTAATAAGTTATCAATTAACGTAGATGAACCTGAACCTACATTTAAAATTGTAGCTCTTTTAGAGATTCTTGTTTCTTTAATTAACGCTAAAGTTTGCTCTGAGTTTTCTTCATACCAACCTAATTTTTCTGTAGAATTAGTTAAATAAGCGGTATTCCAATGTTTTTTATAATTGATGTCTGGATCAGTAATTTTACAATCACTTTCGTTTGTAGTCATATATCAAAAATACTAAATTTTGATGTTAAGTCGTAAATCAATATTCAATCTAACAAAGTTTTAACAAGATAATGAATCAATCTGCTGAAAAACAAAAAAATATATTCTTACTTTTGATTTCCAAACGCATTTTTATGAAAATTAAAGTCCTTTTTATCACTGCTTTCTTAACAATCGGAAGCTTATTTTCTCAAACTTTACAATCTCCTTCCGAGTTTTTAGGATATGAAATTGGTGCTCGTTTTACAAGACATCATAAGGTTGTAGACTATTTTAAATATGTAAGCAGTACTTTATCTAATGTGAAATTAGAAAAATATGGAGAAACCAATGAGCACAGACCTTTGTATGTGAGTTACATTTCTTCAAAAGAAAATATTGCGGATTTAGAGAATATCAGAAAAAATAATCTTTCTCAAACAGGTATCATTTCTGGAAATGCTAAAAATAAGAAAGCCATCGTTTGGTTAAGTTATAACGTTCATGGTAACGAAGCTTCTAGTTCAGAAGCAGCTATGTTAACACTTTACGAATTAGTAACTACAAAAAAAGCTTGGTTAGAAAATACAATTGTTATTATAGACCCTTGTTTAAATCCTGATGGAAGAGACCGTTATGTAAATTGGTACAATCAAGTAAAAAGTACACCTTTTAATACAGATCAAAAAGGAAAAGAACATGTAGAACCTTGGCCTTCTGGAAGACCAAATCATTATTTATTCGATTTAAATAGAGATTGGGCTTGGGCTACACAAGTAGAATCTGAACAAAGAATTGCTATTTATAACAAATGGATGCCACATGTTCATGTAGATTTTCACGAACAATACATAAATAGTCCTTATTATTTTGCTCCTGCAGCAGCACCTTTTCATGAAATTATTTCTGATTGGCAACGTGATTTTCAAGTAGAAGTAGGAAAAAATCACGCGAAGTATTTCGATAAAGAAGGTTGGTTATATTTTACAAAAGAAAGTTTCGATTTATTGTACCCAAGTTATGGAGACACGTACCCAACGTATATGGGTGCAATTGGCATGACCTACGAACAAGCTGGTCATGGAATGGCAGGATTAGGAATTAATACGGACGAAGGCGAAGTATTAACCTTAAAAGATAGAGCAACACATCATTTAACAACAGGTTTATCTACTGTAGAAATTTCTTCAAATAATGCTGATAAATTAAATACTGAATTCGTGAAATTCTTTGACAACAATAACTTTAAATACAAGAGTTATGTGTTAAAAAACGAAAATGAAGACAAAACAAATCGTTTAAAAGCATTATTAGATACGCATGAAATTAAATACGAAAACACTAAAAATGGAACCGTAAAAGGGTATGATTATTCAACTCAAAAAGATGAGAAAATGACTGTTTCTGCTGCCGATTTGGTGATTCATACAAATCAGTCAAAAGGAAAAATGGTAAAAGTATTGTTTGAACCTAAAACACAGTTAGTAGATTCTTTAACCTACGATATTACTTCTTGGTCTTTACCTTACGCTCATGGCTTTAAAGCAATTGCTTCTAAAAACAAGGTAAGTTCATCAAAAAGCAACCAAACAAATTTGATTACCAATACTATTGATAAAAACGCCTATGCATACATTTCTAAATGGAATAGTTTAGAAGATGCTACTTTTTTAGGTGCTTTATTAAAAGCTGATATTACACCTCGTTTTTCTGAAAAACCTTTTTCTATCGCAGGTAAATCTTATAAAAGAGGAACTTTAATTATTCTAAGAAATGATAATCGAAATAATGATTTTGATGTAAAATTAGTAGATATCGCAAACAAACATCAAAGAGAAATGGCTGCTGTAAATTCAGGATTTGTATCTTCTGGAGTAGATTTTGGTTCAGCTTCTGTAAAACCTATCAACCAACAAAAAATTGCAGTATTGTCTGGTAAAGGAACTTCTTCTTTAAATTTTGGTGAAGTTTGGCATTTCTTTGAAACTCAATTACAATACCCAATTACCAACATAAATTCTGATGCTTTTGGTTATTTAGACTATTCTAAATACGATGTAATTATAATACCTAGCGGTTCTTATCGTAAAGTATTAACAAAAACTACATTAGAGAAATTAAAAAAATGGACGCGTTCTGGTGGAACATTAATTGCTATAGGAAATGCATTAAATAGTTTTGCTGATAATAAAGAATTCTCTCTAAAAAAGAAAAAATCAAAAAAAGATTCGATAAAAGCAAACTTAACTCCCTTTGCAGATAGAGAGCGTAAAAGTGTTGCAAACTTAATTACTGGGAGTGTTTTTAATAGCACTTTAGACAATACACATCCTTTGGCTTTTGGTTATGATAAAACCTATTTTTCATTAAAATTAAGCGGAACTTCTTACGAGTATTTAAAAGACGGAAATAATATTGGGTACTTTAACGAAAATTCAAAAAACATTTCTGGTTATGCAGGTAGTATGGCTGTAAAAAATGTTCCTGAATCTTTATTATTTGGTGAAGAAAAAATTGGAAACGGAAGCATTATCTATATGGTAGACAATCCGTTATTTAGATCTTTTTGGGAAAACGGAAAACTATTTGTAGCCAATGCAGTTTTCCTTTTAAATTCTGATAAATTGAAGTAAATAATATTTATATAAAACATAAAACCCGCTCGTTTGAGTGGTTTTTTTTTATTACAATCCCACAAGTAAACTGCTCTATATCAAGGTACAAGCATCCTATTTTTATTTCAAGTACTTCTACCTGTTAAATACTTATCTTTAAAAGGTAGTTTTGGTATAAAATAAATAGATTTATGAAAACTCAAATTAGCAAAGAACAAAGAGTAACTTTTTCCCTATCAATGTTATCTAGTATTAGTTCTAATTATGACCCAACACAAACATCAGAAACTATTGAAGAATGGACAAAAAAGAAAACACAAGAAATTCTAACTGACCCGAGAATAATTTCAGATATAGGTGAATGGAAAATTGTTTGGGGACCTCAAGTTGCTACTGGTTTAAAAGGGATTTCAAAAAACTCTATGTTTATTGCCAACTCTGTAGATGATCCAACAAAATATATTATTGCTATTGCAGGCACCAACCCTAAATCATTATATGATTGGAAAGTTGAAGATTGTGCTGTTGAAGCTGATGAAATGGTTGCATGGAATAAAATAACTCTAAATAAAGACAGTACTAATTATGGTAAAATATCAAAAGGAACTTATTCTGGGATAAATATTTTATTTAATATGAAAGATACTTCCACAGGTAAAAGCTTTATAGAGTTTATTAGCCCACTTTTAAACCAAAAAAATTCTATAAAAGTTACTGGTCATAGTTTAGGTGGTGCTTTATCACCTTCTATTGCATTATATATTAATGATGAATTTTCAAATCCTGCTTCTATAAATTATAATCCTAATTATGCTAGTAATGTTTCTTGTATGTCTACAGCTGGTCCAACACCTGGTGACGCCGTTTTTGCAGAACATTACAATGAAATAATGGCTACAGATTCAGTAAGATTTTGGAATACAAGTGATATTGTTCCTCATGCTTGGAAAGATTCTTTACTTAAGAAAATACCAAGCATATATGTTCCTTTTGGAATAGAAAAGACTCCTTTTATTACCAATGTTACACAACGTGCCTTAACAAAATCTCAAGGAGGTGAATACACACAATTGTTAGGTGATGGAAGTCCTTTAGATCATGAATATATTAAGGTAGATAATAGCTTAGATCCTTATAAACAATTTTTAGCAGAAGCTGCACAACAACATACAACAGCTTATAATGAATTGTTTCAAATAACCGATTATATGACAAAAGTAATACAAGAAAAAACAGGAAGTACTAAATAAATTAGCTTTAAACATAAGAAAACCCGATCAATAGATCGGGTTTTTATATTTTATAAAAAGATTCGAAATTAAAACTAAGTCAAATCACAATACCAAAAACTTGTATCGTGGCTTGCATCTTCTTTTTTAGCTTGATAACAATTGTCATCATCATTGTCATGCAAAGTGTATGAACGAAGCGTTTTTTCGCCTACAGTAAAATCAATTGGATTCTTAAAAATAGGCCCATCAAAAACAAAGGTGTGAAACTCACCATTTTCCCCACAAACATCTACATTTTCTGGTAAGTCTTTTATAAATTGTTCATCTATAACCCTACCTACAAACTCCTCGCCTAACAACTTTGCATTTACACAAACAGTAATTGCTTTAAAACCTAAGTCTAAAAATTCTTGTAATATTTCTTTTGTATCTCTTTTCCAAAGCGGATACACGCCTTTAATATTTACTTCTGCTAATTTGGTTTCTCTGTATGCTTTTAAATCTTCCAGAAAAATATCACCAAAAATAGTATGAGAATATTCTTTTTCAACCAAAGAATCCATGGCTTCTTTCATGATTTCAGAATACAAACTCATGGTAACATCCGCAGGAAACTCAATCGTTTTTAAGTTGATTCCAATAGATTCAGCTTGCTTAAATAACAACTCATTTCTAAGACCATGCATAGAAACTCTATTAAAATCTTTGTTTACAGTGGTGACTAATAAATCTACATTATAATCAGCATCTTGTAAAATTTTATAAAGTGCCAATGCAGAATCCTTACCAGAACTCCAATTAAAATACGTTTTTTTCATAACAACAATTTGTATAAAAAAATCCTACTTAAAGCAGGATTTTTAATTATTTATTTTCTTTTCTGATTTAAAGGAATTGGCTTTTCTTGTTTCACAACTGGCGTTCCATATAAATCGTAATCTCCAGCTTCATGAATCTCAATATCGATAAACTCACCTACTTTAATATAATGTTCTTTAGCATCTACAATAACATCATTATCTACATCTGGTGAATCAGATTCTGTTCTTCCGTAGAAAAACTCTCCGTCCTTTCTATCAAACAAGCATCTAAAAGTCTTACCTACTTTTGCTTGATTCAATTCCCAAGAAATTTGAGATTGAATTTCCATAATTTCATTTACTCTCTGAAACTTAACTTCTGCAGGTACATCATCTTCTAAAACATACGCTCCAGTATTTTCTTCATGAGAATATTCGAAAGCGCCCATACGTTCAAAACGCATTTCTTCTACCCAATCTTTTAATTCTTGAAACATTTCTTCTGTTTCTCCAGGATACCCAACAATTAGCGTAGTTCTAATTGCCATTTCTGGCACTGTTTCTCTAAATTTATGAATTAACGCAGTCGTTTTCTCATGCGTTGTACCACGTTTCATAGATTTTAACAACTCAGTATTAATGTGTTGTAAAGGAATATCTAAATAGTTACATACTTTAGGCTCACGCTTCATCACTTCTAAAACATCCATTGGAAAACCTGTAGGAAAAGCATAATGCATACGAATCCATTCAATTCCTTCAACCTTTGCCAACGCTTCAAGTAAATCTGCTAGAGACCTTTTCTTGTAAATATCTAATCCGTAATACGTTAAATCTTGTGCGATTAACATTACTTCTTTAATTCCTTTTGCTGCTAATTTTGTTGCTTCAGTAACAATATCTTCAATCGGAGTAGAAACATGTTTCCCTCTCATTAAAGGAATTGCACAAAATGAACAAGGTCTATCACAACCTTCTGCAATTTTTAAATATGCATAATGTTTTGGTGTTGTTGTTAAACGCTCACCAATTAATTCGTGCTTATAATCTGCTTCTAATGCTTGTAATAAGTTTGGTAAATCGTGCGTACCAAAATACTGATCTACGTTTGTAATCTCTTTTTCTAAATCTGGTTTATAACGTTCACTTAAACAACCAGAAACAAAAACTTTATCAATTTCACCTGCTTCTTTTCTTTTCGCATAATGCAAAATAGTATCAATAGATTCTTCTTTTGCTTTACCAATAAATCCACAAGTATTGATTACAACAATGTTACCATCATCTTCTGGATCTTCATGAACCACCTCTTTTCCATTGGCTTTTAATTGTCCCATTAAAACTTCTGAATCGTAAATGTTCTTAGAACAACCTAAAGTAACAACGTTAATTTTATTTTTTTTGATGGTTTTTGTACGCATGATATAGTGTTTTAAGCGGATGCAAAAATAGTTCTTTTAAAATGAATAAAAATTATTTCTATTGATAGTTTTCAGGCATTTTTCTTGCTTTGGTTAATTGTTCAAAGGCATAACCAATTTCTAATAATTTTCTTTCAGAAAAAGGTTGCCCAATAAAAGTTAAACTTACTGGTTCTCCAGACTCCTTATATCCCATAGGAACCGTTAATGTTGGGTGTTTTGACACAGCTGCAATACCAGAATGATAATTATTAATCGACAAAATTGCGTCTAGTTTATCGTTCTTTAAAGCTTGTAAATATTTTTCTCCTTCTAATTTTAAAGTAACTTTTACAATTTCTAGTTGTTCTAATGTTGTTGAATCTTTTACAATCCCGTCAAACAATTGTTGGCCATAAGGCGCTCTTAAAATAGAATCTTTTTTATTAAAATCAATAATATCACTTACACTTTTTAGATGAATAGCTGTATCTGTATTGTTTGATAAATACTTAGGCAAATCGTGTTTCATATCAATATTTAATAATGTAAGAAAACCATCAAAAGTAATTTCTGGCGGTGTAATTTCAACTATTTCTGCTCCGGCTTTTTTTATTTTTTCAATGGTAGAAGCATAAATAGAGTCTGTTAATAAAGGTTTTAAAACTCCTATTCTCGTTTTTACAAAATTAAATTCATAGGCATCAAATAGATTAAAATCATATTTATTTTTTATTGATTTAGAATCCTCTTTATCATAACCTAACATTGCATCTAAAAAAATGGCATTATCTATAACGTTTTTTGTCATTGGCCCTGGAGTATCTAATGTTGAAGAAATTGGAACAATACCACTTCTACTTAAAACACCAATTGTTGGTTTTAAACCCACAACTGAATTCTGACTTGAAGGTGATGTTATAGAACCTGATGTTTCTGTACCAACAGCAGCTACAGCATAATTAGTTGCCACTGCAACGCCACTTCCTGCAGAACTGCCTCCTGTTTCAAATATTTTTCTTCCATATGGATTTAAGGTTTGGCCACCAATAGCAGAATATCCTAAAGGACAACCAGAACAGAAAAAATAGGCCCATTCACTTAAATTAACTTTCCCTAGAATTAAGGCGCCATTTTCTTTTAGCTTTTTTACGATAAAAGCATCTTCTGTATTCTTATTTTCTGCTAAAGCAATTGCTCCTGCAGTTGTAGGCATTTCTTTGGTATTAATATTATCTTTTAACAAAATTGGCATTCCGTACACTGAATAATCAGACGATAACTCCTTTAAATTTTTATCTTTTTCTCTTGCTTCTATAACAACATTCGGGTTCAATGCAATAATGGCATTTAAAGATTTAATGCTATCGCTTTCAAATTTTCTAATTCTATATAAATAAAAAAGTGTGAGTTTCTCATACGAAAGCTTTCCTTTTTTTATACTTTTTTGAAGCGTAGGAATATCTTGTTCTAAAATTAAAGGCTTTAAGCTCGTATAACTTTCTTCTGAAAAAGAAGCTAAATCTTTTTCAAAAGGCTTAAAAACGGCATTCATATCTAAATACTTAGACTGAATTAATTTAAATTGCATTCTAACCTTTTCATGATCTTGCTGCATTTCTAATGCTGAAGTTTCATCATATTTTTTAAAAAAAACGGTTGCTTTTTTCTCATTACAAGCCATTAAAAAGAAAAGCGAACACCCTAATAAAAGTAATTTTTTCATTATATTCCATTTAGTATCCAAATATAATGTTTTAAACCTTTTGCAAAAAGAGAAGTCTTAAGCTACATAATATCTTATAAATGAATTCAACCAAAGTCTATTCGTTATTACTTTTATTTTTATTCACGTTTTCTTTTTGCTCAAAAAAAGATGTTGATTCAGATATGCTTGATGAAAACCTAACAGAGGAGACTTATTTTCCGCCATTAAATTCTTCGGAATGGGAAACAAAATCAATAGCAGCTTTAAATTGGAATGAAAATCAATTGCAACCTTTACTCGATTTTCTAGAAGAAAAAAACACCAAAAGTTTTATGATTCTTTACAACGGTAAAATTGTGGTTGAAGAATATTTTAACAATCATACCGCTACCGCTTCTTGGTATTGGGCAAGTGCAGGTAAAACATTAACAGCAACCGTTTCTGGCATTGCACAAGATGAAAACTTATTGAATATAAATGATAAAGTTTCTGATTATTTAGGAACTGGTTGGACAAGCACTTCTCTTGAAAAAGAAAACCAAATTACCTGTAAAAACCTATTATCGATGACTTCTGGTTTAGATGATAGTTTGGGTGATGACGTTTCTCCTGAAAACTTAAAATACGTTGCAGACGCAGAAAATCGTTGGGCATATCATAATGTATATGTAAAAATGCAAGATGTTGTTGCAAACGCAAGCAAAACCACTTTTACAAATTATTTTAACACCAAGTTAAAAGACAAAATAGGAATGTCTGGTCTTTGGACAAATGTTAACGATTTAAGTGTTTATTGGAGCAACACAAGAAGTATGGCACGTTTTGGTTTGTTAATTTCTGCGGATGGAAAATGGGAAGACACACAAATTGTTTCTGAATCTTTTTTAAACGAAGCAACAAATACCTCTCAAACTATTAATAAAGCGTATGGTTATTTGTGGTGGTTAAACGGAAAAGAGAGCTATCATTTACCTGCAACACAAGCTCAATTTAATGGTAAATTAATACCAAATGCACCTAATGATCTTTTTGCTGCTTTGGGTAAAAACGACCAAAAAATATATGTTGTTCCTTCTAAAAAATTAGTAATTATTAGAATGGGAGCATCTGCTGAAAATTCCAATTTTGCATTGTCTAATTTTGATGATGATTTATGGGCGAAAATAAATGCGGTAATTGATTAGAAACACGGTATAAAAGTGGCTTAAAAACCCTTTAAAAACACACACTATAACTACCTATAAAACAATTACTTATAAGTACCGGAATTACATACTGATGAAATACATGTCCGATGCTGATGAGATGTGAGTTGCATACTGATGCGATAAAAGTTTCGTCCGCATACAATTTTGAGGGCTCTTAGAAAACATAATAAATGCCCTTTTTATTTGTGTTTAAAATAATTGTCTTTAAATACTTCTTGCTCAAGTATTTTCATTAGATTTATGGGGTTAATTCTTCTATATGCTATGAAAGAATTCATAAACACATTTAAAATAAACACATAATTTTCTTATACTTAGTAAGAGGAGTTTATTGTTGATTTATTTAGTAGCAAGAAAGAACTTGGCTAATTTCTGATATATAGCATTATAAACGTTTGCATATTAGAATTAAGTAATTAAACTGAAACGATAAAGAATGACAATAAAAGAAGCTATTTTACAAAGTTTAAGTGATCTAAAAAGCTTGACAATTTCAAATCAAGTTTGTAAACATATAATTAAAAATAATTACTATGATTTTGGAGATGCAAAAACGCCTCCAGCAACAGTTTCCGCTTTATTAGGAGATTTTATAAGAAATGGAGATTCTCGCGTAAAAAGAGTCAAAGGAAAAAACGGAACATTTTCATATTATTTAACAAAAAACGAACCTGAAATAGGAATTGAAGTTCTGACTCAAATTGAACCTACAGTAAAAAGGATAAATAAACAGAATTCATACGCCGAAAGAGATTTACATTTATTGTTAAGTACATATTTGAAAAGTAATAATGTTTATTCCAAAACAATATTTCATGAACAATCGAAAAATAGTAGGGATAATCATCAAAAATGGATTCATCCAGATTTAGTTGGAATAAGTTTTTTAAACCTTCAATCAAAAGCAAGTCAAACACTTTTAAAAGCTGTCAATAGAGCTGATATTTTTAAAATCACATCATATGAGGTTAAAAAAGAAATAAACACTGATTATGAACTAAAAAAAACATTCTTTCAAGCGGTATCAAATTCAAGTTGGGCAAATTATGGTTATTTAGTTGCATTTGAAATTGCAGATAGTTTAAATGAAGAAATGGAAAGATTAAATCAATCTTTTGGAATTGGAATAATCGAATTAAAACATAACCCATATGAAAGTAAAATACTCTTCCCTTCAAAATATAAAGAATTAGATTTTAAGACAATTGACAAGCTTTGTAAAATAAATTCAGATTTTGAAAAATTCATTATTCAAACTGAAAAACTTTTAACTGCTAATGAAAAATACACAGAATCAACAGAAAAAGAACTTGATGGATTTTGTGACGATTATTTTAAAAACGATTCTGAAATTGAAAAATATTGCAAAGAAAAGAATATTCCAAATGAATAAAAAATTACAGCTAACAGTATAAAATTAATTCCTAATAAAAGCCAATTTTATGAACAAAAAACAAGCTAATTGTTTCAATAAAAGAACAAAGTTCTGAAATAATTATAGGAATGAAAAAACATTAACCGCACTTAATAATTTGAATAAAAAACTTGTTATATAACGAGTTGCCATTCATTGGCGGAACGCACTCAAAACTGAAACAAAAATTGAACGAAAAATGAAAAAATTTTATTTTATATATTTCATAATCATTTCGAGTATTGCACTTATGATTTATAATATTTCTGAACTTGATTTTAATAATTTAAAAAAAGGACCTTTTGCGGGAATTGTTTCAAATGTGCTTTTGATTTTAGCAATGTTAATTACAATTAGAGATATAAAGAAAAAAGAAAATAAATAATCAGAATTTTAGCAAGTTTCGGAATTGTTTACTCAATCGGAATTGAAAAAATATTGCGGAATAAAATGCAAACCAAATTTACTCAAATGCAGAAAATCGGGAAATCGGGAAATCGAATTTTGTTGAAATAATAACAATCTGAAAACAAATAAAATGAAAAAATATTTTAAAAAAGTTTTAATAATAGTTGTTGTGCTGTTTTTAATAGAAATAAGTTACTATTTTTTTAAAGGAACTTTTTTTCCATTTACTTAAAACTAACATAAATATTAATTGAGAATATAAGAATTTGATACTAAACGAATTTACTCAAACGTAGAAAATAGTAAAACGAAATTTTGCGGAATAATAACAAACTGAAAAAACAACGAAATGGCAACACCGTGTATAAAAAATTGCTAAGTTAGTGCTTTACCAAAGGTAGTTACATTTTTGCACACTTTGATTTTCCGGTGGAAAATCCTCGCGCACAAAACCGCAACTTTCCATAACACAAATACGTTGTACCTCATTAAATCCAAACTATGCTAATAGATGACCTTTTAAAAAAAATTGACATTAATGATGGACACAGAGGACATTACACATTTGAAACATTCATACTTAATCTTCTAAAAGTACATCTTGAAAAAACAAACAAACCTTTTATATCTCAACCGAGAAGAATTGGATTTGATGCATACGCACCACTAGGAATCGAAGAAATAATAGATGCAACACAAATTGAAATAAAATTTAATTTAGAAAGAATTTCACCACTTCGATTAATTGACCATATAATTCGTGTTCAATCGAAAATACAGGAAAAAGAACCTTTCTCTAATTTATTATTTATAACATCTAGCCCAATATCAGCGAAATTCAGGGATTTTCTTACTCGTCGTTTTAAGGAACACAAGCTATCATTCAAAATATTTTTTTGGGGTCCAGAAGAAATTAATAAAATTGTCGCTAAAAACAGAAAAGAAGCTAATAAAATTGCGAATAACCTTTTTTCATTAAGAATCGAATCTGCTGTAGTTCAAAGTTCTAAAGACTGGAAGAAAGAACGTCAAGAAAAAATTGAATTATTAAATAGATTATATAAAAAGGGACAATTCTCTTTCTTTTTAGGAGCAGGCGTTTCAAGTAGCGCAGGAATGCCAGATTGGAATACATTACTAAACTCTCTCTTTGTAACTTACTTGACGAATGAATTCGATAACGAATCAAAAATTATGGATTCTGACATTAATCAAATTGTGAATAGACTAAATGAAATTGATGAGCCTTCAGCTTTAATGGCTGCAAGATATTTAAGAAAAGGCTTAGATAATAGAAACACAGAATCTGAGGAGTTTACAAAAACAATAACGAAAAATCTTTACAAACTGCGAGATGAAAATAAAAGACTTGACTCAGAGTTAATAAAGTCAATTGTGGAAATGTGTATGCCACTAAGAACAGGTGCAAAAATTAAATCAGTAGTAACTTATAATTTTGACGACCTTATAGAAAGACAGTTAGAATCTCAATCCATTCAACATCACAGTATATATACTGACAATGATTTCATTGACCCTGATGAATTACCTGTTTTTCACGTTCACGGATTTTTACCTAAAAAAACAGAAACTTATGAATCATTAGACAAAAGCACTTTAGTTTTTTCAGAGGAAGGATATCACTTAATTTATTCAGATTCCTATCATTGGTCTAATTTAGTTCAACTATCAAATTTGAGAGATAATAATTGTCTAATGGTTGGCTTATCAATGACAGATCCTAATTTGAGAAGACTACTAGACATTGCATCGAGAAATAGTGACAAAACACGTCACTTTGCATTTATGAAACGTCTTACTGTTGATAGTTTTACTCATATCAAAGAAAAGCAAGTAATTGACAATATTGATGGAGCTAAAAAATTCTTAGATAGACACCATAACCTAAATGAGGAAATTATGAGAGAATTAGGTGTTTCTATAATTTGGTATACCGATTACGATGAAATACCTAAAATGTTGAGAGAAATTAAAAAATAACGAGGTACAACAACGTTATAAAAACCAATGATTTAGACGGAATTGCCGAACAAAAACTAATTTCGGTAACAAAAAACAAGTTAATTGTTTCAATAAAAGAACAAGGTTCTGAAATGATTATGGGAATGAAAAAACATTAACAACACACAATAACTTGAATAAAAAATTGCTTTATAACACGTTGCCATTCACTGCAAAACGAACTCAAAACCAAATAAAATGAGGAAATTAATAACAAATAGAAACTTGATAATTGTGAATTTTGGAATTGTATCTTACTTTATACTCATTTGGCTAATTAAGATTTATAAAATTGATTCTGTTTTAATCGGAGTTTTTAGAGAAATGTTGACAATACCATTTCTTCTTGCTCAAATTGTCTTTTTAGTAATCGGAATAAAATATTTAATAAAAAATAAAAGAAATTTAATCACAACATTTAGTGTTTTAGCATTAGCTATTTGTACAGTGATTACAATCGGAAGTTTCTTTTAAAACAAAATATTGTACGGAATTTAGCAAGTTGCGGAATTATTCACTCAATCTGAATTGAAAAAGTTTTCGGATTGAAACGCAGACTGAAATTACTCAAATGTTGAAAATTGAAAAACTAGAAATTAGAAAACGTATTAAAACTCAATTCCGAAAAGAACAAAATAGAAATCTTTTAATAGGGATTATTTCTTTAATAATTACACTTGCACTTTCTTACTCTATCTGTTTTTATTTCATATCAAACCAAAAAAAGACAAGCTTAAGCTGCATTTAATTATCTACTAGTTCTTGCCAACCTGTAAAAATTCTCATCAATTTTAAACATAAAAAAACTCCTTTTACAATTTGTAAAAGGAGTTTTTAGTTTTATATGAAATTTTAAAGTGCTACTTAAAAAAAGAATCTACAAACTCATGTTTGTTAAACACTTGTAAATCGTCTATTCCTTCTCCTACACCAATATATTTTACGGGTATTTTAAACTGATCTGAAATACCAATTACAACACCACCTTTTGCGGTACCATCTAATTTGGTAACTGCTAAAGAAGTTACTTCTGTTGCTAATGTAAACTGTTTTGCTTGTTCAAATGCGTTTTGTCCTGTAGAACCATCTAACACTAATAAAACATCGTGTGGAGAGTTGTCTACTACTTTCTGCATTACACGTTTAATTTTTGTCAACTCATTCATTAAATTAACCTTATTATGTAAACGACCTGCTGTATCTATAATAACAACATCTGCATTTTGTTTAACTGCAGAAGTTAACGTATCAAAAGCTACAGAAGCAGGATCAGAACCCATTTCTTGCTTTACAATTGGTACATCTGTTCTATCTGCCCAAACTTGTAATTGATCTATTGCTGCTGCTCTAAAAGTATCTGCTGCTCCTAAAACTACTTTTAAACCTTGTTTTTTAAACTGGCTTGCTAATTTACCAATAGTCGTTGTTTTACCAACACCATTTACACCAACAACCATTATTACATAAGGCATTTTATTGCCCTCTTTATCTACAGAAATATTTGGAACCGTAAATTCGGTTTCATTACCAAGATTGGTTTCAGACAATAAACCTGCAATTTCTTCACGAAGAATTTTATTCAGTTCATCTGTACCAACGTATTTATCTTTAGCAACTCTTGCTTCTATTCTATTAATAATTTTAAGAGTTGTATCTACACCAACATCAGAAGCTACTAAAATTTCTTCTAGATTATCTAAAACATCTTCATCTACTTTAGATTTACCTGCAACTGCTTTTGTTAATTTACCAAAGAAACTTTCTTTAGACTTTTCTAGTCCTTTGTCTAAGGTTTCCTTTTTCTCTTTTGAAAATATTTTTTTTAAAAAACTCATTTTTATTTTTTATGCTATACAACAGTACGTTAAAAAACGTGCCAATTGTTGGTTTTGGTCAAATTGTCATTAAGGTAATACCCAAAAATACATAATTATAAGACGCAAAAAAAACTACTTTCTAAATTAGAAAGTAGTTTTCAATATTTTATGTAGTAAAACTTACTTTTTAGCTAAAAAGTCGTTTACTTTTTCTGGTTGCATGATTGATTCTACAAAAGTGTAAGCTCCTGTTTTTGGAGATTTTATCATTTTGATAGCTTTACTTAATCTTTTTGAAGATGTCTGTAACGATGCTACTGTTTTCTTTGCCATTGTCTATGTTTTTTAATCTATGTGCTCTTTTCTGAGTTCTAGATAGTTTAATTATTTAATTTCTTTGTGAACAGTCATTTTCTTTAAGATAGAGTTGAATTTTTTAATTTCCATTCTATCTGGAGTGTTCTTTTTGTTTTTTGTTGTAATGTATCTAGATGTACCTCTTTCTCCTGAAGCTTTATGCTCCGTACATTCTAAAATTACCTGAACTCTGTTTCCTTTTTTTGCCATCTGTATAAAATTTTAAATCGCTTGAGCTTATTTAGTTAAAAATCCGTTAACTCTAGCTTCTTTTATAACTGCAGAAATACCTTTTCTGTTTATATTTTTTAAAGCTGATGCAGATACTTTTAAAGTAATCCATTTATCTTCTTCTGGAATGTAAAAACGCTTGGTCATTAGATTAGCGTCAAACTTTCTCTTGGTTCTATTTAAGGCATGAGAAACATTGTTCCCAACCATTGCTTTTTTTCCTGTTAATTCACAAACTCTAGACATCTTTTCGACAGTATTTATAGTGTTATCTCTAAACGAGGTGCAAATGTACAAATAATTCTAAATTTGAACAAAACAATTTCACATATTTTTAAAGAATTTCTTTTTGTAGAATTTCTAGTGATTTGCTTACGGTTCTATTGATAACCTTTTCTCTTGGTTGACCAAAATTAAATTCTTGTACTACCTCTTTAGTATCAGACACAAAAGCAATAAAAACAACGCCTACACTTTTATCTGTATCATCTGTTGTTGGTCCTGCATTACCAGTTACAGCAATTGCATAATCTGTTTGTAGCTTTTCTTTAACTCCTCTTGCCATTTCTAACGCTACTTCTTTACTAACAACGGTATGTTTTTTAATCGTTTCTGGTGAAACATTTAATTGATTCATCTTTGTTTCTGCAGAATAAGCTACAATACTCCCTTTATAATAAGCAGATGAACCTGCTACTGAAACTAAAGTAGCTGCAATCTGTCCGCCTGTTAAACTTTCTGCCGTAGAAATGGTCGTATTACTTTTCTTTAACAACTCACCGACTCTTTTCTCTAAAGAACTATCATCGTCTAAACCTGTAATTATTTCTGGTATTATTTTATAAACAGCATCCACTCTTTCATCTAACGCCTTTTCTAGAATTTCTTTGTTTTCGCCTTTGGCGGATAAACGCAGTCTAACTTTACCAAATGATGGCAAATAAGCTAACTTTATATAGGATGGTAAATTGTTTTCAAAATCTTCAATTCTTTCTGCAATCATACTTTCGCCTGCTCCATAAGTCATAATTGTTTTATGGATGATAAAAGGTAATTTAAATTGCTTCTGAATTCTTGGTAAAACTTGACTAGTAATTAAACCTTTCATTTCATAAGGAACTCCTGGTAGTGACACAAAGACAGTCTCGTTTTCATAAAACCACATTCCTGGTGCTGTACCAAAATCGTTTTGTAAATAAGTTGCTTTAGATGGTAGTTGCGCTTGTGTTCTTTGAATTTCTTTAAAAGGATGGTTTATCTTTTTAAAGAGTCCTTTTATATGATCTACAACTTCTGGATATTCTATAACCTCAACATCATTAAAAAACTTTGCAATTGTTTTTTTGGTGATATCATCTTTTGTAGGGCCTAAACCTCCAGTAATAATAACAATATCCACTCTTTCTTGCGCTTCTTTAAAAGCATTTAGAATGTGTTGTTCTTCATCTTGTATAGAAGTTACTTGATATACTGAAACTCCGATTTTATTCAATTGCTGACCAATAAATTGAGAATTTGTATCTACAATTTGACCAATTAAAATCTCATCTCCAATAGTGATTATTTCTGCTTGCATACTATATTATTATGCATACAAAAGTAGGTACAAGAATCAATATTTTAATTAAATTTGAGAATAAATAAAATAAAAATGAAAGTCACATCTTATTTACTCATCATTATGTCCGTTTTTATAACTTCTTGTTCTTCAATTAATCTAAAAAAATCTGAAGAACAATTAGTACGTGTTCCTTACACAAGTTCTTTAGACAATGCAGAACGTGAATACTTTTTATACTTACCAAAAGGATATGAAGAATCTGACAAAGATTGGCCAATTTTAATGTTTCTACACGGAAATGGTGAGCGTGGAAATGGTAAAAGTGAATTAGATTATGTACAAATACACGGACCTTTATATGAAGCTTGGGTACAAAAAAGAGATTTGCCTTTTATTATTATCGCTCCACAATTACATATGTTTGATATGGATAAATTAGGAATCGATTATATTACAAATAGAACTACAGCATCTATTCCGAGACGATTAGAAGTTGGTGTTCCTACAAGACCAGAACCTAGGTTTACATCTAAAAAACTACATAGCCTTGTAAATGACTCAATACCAGAAGTCACCATAAATTTCATTAATAAATATGGATGGAATAATGTACAAGAAGATTTAATAAACATGATAGACAATACACTAAAAGACTATAAATCTGATGATAAAAGAGTTTATTTATCTGGTTTAAGTTTTGGTGGATTTGGTACTTGGCAAACTGCGAGTAAATATCCTGATAAATTTGCTGCAATAAATCCTGTAGTAGGATATGCTTTTCCAGATTTGATAAAACCGATTGCAGAAGCGAAACTACCAATTTGGAATATTGCTGGCGGAAAAGACACAGCAGTACCAGCAGAATATTTTTACACTGGAGTAAATAAATTAAAAGAGTTGGGTCATCATAAAGTTAGACTAACTGTTCATGAAGATACAGATCATGTAGAAACTTGGAGAAGAGTTTATGGTGGACAAGATATTTATGATTGGTTATTAAGTCATTCTAAATAGAAAACTTACTTCCCTATTCTATCAATATCTTCTTTTTGTGTATTTTTTTTTCTTTATTATAATATCAAAAGAACAAACTTTGACTTTGCACCTCTGCTACTTTGCTACTTTGCTACTTTGCTACTTTGCTACTTTCTAACTTATTTAACTCTAATATTAAAAGCCTCTTTTCCTTCAATAATACCTTTTAAAACATCATTCTCTACAACTTTTCCAACTCCTGCTGGCGTTCCTGTAAAAATAATATCTCCTTTTTTTAAGGTAAAATATTGAGAAACATAAGAAATTAGTTCATCGGTAGTCCACAACATAGCATTTGTGTTTCCGTCTTGAACAATTTCATCATTCTTATATAATTGAAACTTTAAATTTTCTAAATCGAATTGTTCCTTCGGATAAAACTCTCCTACAACTGCACTTCCATCAAATGCTTTTGCTTTTTCCCAAGGCAATCCTTTTTCTTTACATTTTGCTTGTACATCTCTTGCTGTAAAATCGATTCCTAAACCAACTTCATCATAATATTTATGTGCAAACTTTGCATCTATATGTTTACCAACTTTATTAATTTTCACCAAAACCTCTACTTCATAATGAACATCATCAGAAAATGGCGGAATAAAAAACGGATTTTTCCTTGGTAAAATAGCAGAATCTGGCTTTAAAAAAACAACAGGATTTTCTGGTCTTTCATTTGCCAATTCTTCTATATGTTTTGCGTAGTTGCGCCCAATACAGATTATTTTCATAAAAAAGCCCATCTTAATCTTCCCGAAGGGAAGAAACACTCTTGTGTTAATTTTATACTCTTAAAATTAATTAACTTAAAATTTTATTTAGGTTAACTGATTACTGTTGACTGAAAACTGTTAACTGATTTACTCTCGACTGTAAACTGCCTACTAAAAACTGCTTACTAGTTTATTCACCTGCTTCTGGGAAGACAATTGCTCTATTTCCTGAAACAATTATTTGATGGTTTAAATGGTTTTTAACCGCTTTTGCCAATACCAATTTTTCTATATCAGCACCAATTCTCTTTAAAGTTGTTGGCGTACTTTCATGTGTTACCGGTTTTACATCTTGCTCAATAATCGGACCTTCATCTAAATCCACTGTTGCATAATGTGCTGTTGCTCCTATTAGCTTCACTCCTCTTTCATAGGCTTTTTTATAAGGATTTGCTCCTTGAAAAGCGGGTAAAAAAGAATGATGAATATTGATGATTTTCTCTGGATAATGGTTGATAAAATCCGCAGATAAAATTTGCATATACCTTGCCATAATTACCAAATCAACTTCATTTGTGTCTAGCAATTGTATTACCTGAGCTTCTTGATCTTCTTTTGTGTCTTTTGTAACTGGCAAATGATAAAAAGGCACATTAAACATATCTGCAATGTGTCTTAATTTATTATGATTACTAATAATCATGGTCACATTACAATTTAAACGTCCTTCTTTAGATCGCTCTAACAAATCGTATAAATTATGACTTGTATGAGAAACCATAATAGCTACATTTTGTTTTTTATCTCCATAATTTACAGACCAATCGAATTTTAAAGGAGTCGCCAACTCTAAAAAGTTATTTTCTAAATCTTCTTTAGAAATATTTGTTCCTTCGGCATTTAAACGAACTCTCATAAAATAAGTGTCTTCAATAGAATTTACGTATTGCTGACAACTTAAAATATTGAATCCTTTTTCATAAAAGAAACTGGTAATTTTTGCTACCAATCCTTTTTGATCTGGACATTTTATTAAAAAAGTAACTACTTGTGATTTCATATAAGCCCCTTTTAATTTCCCCAAAGGGGGGAAATACTCTTGTGTTTATTTAATACTCTTTAACAATGGAATATACTCCATTACTTTACTGAAAACTGTGACTGTGTACTGAATACTAATTCACTGCCCACTGAAACCTATGGTATCCATTTTTTAGGAAAGTTTGGTTTTCTTTTTTCAAGAAAAGCATCTCTTCCTTCTTTTGCTTCATCAGTCATATATGCCAAACGAGTTGCTTCACCAGCAAAAACTTGCTGACCAACCATTCCATCATCCGTTAAATTCATTGCGAATTTCAACATTTTTATTGATGTTGGCGATTTTTCTAAAATTTCTTGTGCCCATTCATAAGCAGTAGACTCTAATTCGTCATGAGGAATCACAGCATTTACCATTCCCATATCATACGCTTCTTGCGCTGAATAATTTCTTCCTAAAAAGAAAATTTCTCTTGCTCTTTTTTGCCCAACCATTTTTGCCAAATAAGCAGAACCATAACCTCCATCAAAAGAAGTTACATCTGCATCTGTTTGTTTAAAAATAGCATGTTCTTTAGAAGCCAAAGTTAAATCGCAAACAACGTGTAAACTATGTCCGCCACCAACTGCCCAACCAGGAACCACAGCAATTACTGCTTTTGGCATAAATCGAATTAAACGTTGAACTTCTAATATATTTAGTCTGTGATAGCCATCATCACCAACATAACCTTGATGACCACGTGCTTTTTGATCTCCACCAGAACAGAAAGAGTACACTCCGTCTTTTGTACTTGGTCCTTCCGCAGAAAGTAGTACAACTCCAATGTTTACATCTTCGCCAGCATCATAAAAAGCATCATATAATTCTTTGGTAGTTTTAGGCCTAAAAGCGTTTCTAACATTTGGTCTGTTAAACGCTATTCTAGCAACTCCATTGCATTTAGAATACGTAATATCTTCGTATTCTTTCACAGTTTTCCACTCGGGTTGTATCATAATTTTGTATTTTGGACGTTCTTGTAGAAGAACAAAATAATTGGTTACAAAAATAAAAGATTCAAATTTATGATAAAGAAATCGTTCACCCTAATATGTATACTTTTTTTCTTTAGTGGATTTTCACAAAAATTAATTGAAAAAAACTTAGTATCAGACATATTAGGAACTACAAGAAACCTTAAAATTTATTTACCAAAAGGGTATGAAAAAGAGGATGCTAAAAACTACCCTCTTGCTGTTGTCTTTGATGCAGAATACTTATTTGACGCTTATGTTGGCAACTCCGTTTTATTTGCGGCAAAAGACAAAGCGCCAAAACAAATTGTTGTAGGTATTTCTATGGGGAAAACCAGAAAAAAAGACACGTATTTTAATACAAACAATGGTAATTTAACAGCAAGCAATACTGCTTTTTATCAATTTGTAAGAGATGAAGTTATTTTTTACATGGAAAGTAACTACAGAACTTCTCCTTTTATTTCTTTAGTAGGAGAAGGAACTTCCGCTAATTTAATTAGTCATTATTTAAGTGAATCTCTTCCGATTATCAATTCATACATCTGTATCAATCCAACTTTTTCAGATTTTGTAGGACAACAATTTCAGTCTTATAATTTAACAAAATTCCAAAAAGAAGATAATACCTTTTATTTGTACACGAATAATTCCACTTCCTTTTCAGCAAAAAAGCAAACTAAAATTGGGGAATTACAAACAGGTTTATCATCTCTTAAATTAAAGAATTTTAATATTATAAATGATACTATTGCAACTTCGAGTAGTGTTTCTGCGATGAGTGAAGCAATTCCGAGAGCTATTAATAAAATCTTTGAAATTTATTCTGCAATTTCAAAAGAAGAATTTGAGAAAAATATAAAAGACCTCTCTCCTCTTGATGCTATTTCTTATTTAGAAAATAAATATTTAGAAATTGAGTTCCTTTTTGGAAGTAATTTAGGAATTAGAGAACGTGATATTTACGCTGTAGAAAGTATAATTATTGAAAAGGAAAACGGAGATCAATTACGTGAGTTTGGTAAAATGATTTTAAAATTATTTCCGAGTTCTCCTTTAGGTGATTACTATATTGGTAGATATTATGAAAGTGGAAAACAAATTAAAAAAGCCTTAAAATACTATAAAATCGGGTATGGAAAAATGGATCCTGCTGACCCAAATTCTGACGCTTTTTATGAAAATATTTTAAGACTTGGTGGAATGTAAAAAAAGTCAGCAGTTTTCAGTAGCAGTTTCCAGTCAAACTGTTTACTGTTACTGAAAACTGTAAACTAATTATTTAACTAATACTATTCTATCAGATTCAATAGTTATTAGTTTTTGCTTGTATAAATTACCAACTGCTTTTTTAAATGCTTTCTTGCTCATTTTCATGTGAAAACGAATAGAATCTGGAGAACTTTTATCAGTAAGTAACAGAAAACCTTCTCTACTATCTTTTAACTTAGAAAGTACTTTATCTACATCAGAATCAATTACATTTCTAAAACCTTGTGGACGAAGAGAAACATCAATTTTCCCGTCTTCACGAATCTGTTTGATGTAACCAGTAACTTCCATATTCTCTTCTAATTCCTGAAAAACTTCACTTCTAAAAAGTAAACCATCAAATTCTTCATTGATAAAAACAGTGTACCCCAAACCTGTTTCAGTTTCGATTACTAAGCTAACTTTATCACCTTCTTTCAAGTACATTTCTGGTTCTTGAGAGTTGTCTTCTCCTTCTTGAGAATTCTCTTCTCCATCTTGTAAATTATCGTCTTCTTCTCTAAAGTCCTCGTGTAAATCCATTACTATATATATTTAAAATATTCTTTTAAAATTAAATCATTTTCTTCACTTGGCGTAAAGATTTCTAATATTTTTGGTTTTTCTGATGTTTCATAAAAACCTTTTAATTGTGCTGTTACTGTTTCTGTTGATGTTGCTTTTAAATAATCTAGCCCATACATTTTGCATAAATGTGCTGCAGTTAAAGAATGTGGCGTTTCAAAATATTTTGCAGCATTGGTCGATTTTGGTCCTGGAATAATTTTAAAAATTCCTCCTCCAGAATTATTAATGACTATAATTCTAAAATTAGCAGGTATATTAGTATTCCACAAAGCATTGCTATCATAGAAAAAACTTAAATCTCCTGTTATAAAAACAGTCTGATTTTTATTTGCAAACGCTGCTCCAATTGCTGTAGAAGTACTTCCGTCAATTCCACTTGTACCTCTATTACAGAAAACATTGTTTGTTTTATCGATACTAAACAATTGTGCATATCTAATAATTGAACTGTTACTAATTTGCAACTGATTCTTATTAGGAACACTTTTTATAATTTGCTCAAAAACTTTAAAATCGGAATGTGGTGCTTTTGATAAATACGCTGAATGTTTCTCACGTTTTTCATCACGAATTTGCAACCAATTCTTTTGATAATCACTTTCAATTTCAGTAATCTTCAAATTGAAATTTCTAAAAAAATCTACTGGTTTTATTTGAATAAATTCTGATAAACAGAAAAACGTATTTATTGACTTTTCCGCATCAATATTCCAATGATGTTTTGGCTGATATTTTCTTAAAAATTGTTTTATTTTTTTAGAGACAATCATTCCTCCAAAAGTGATTAACACTTCTGGTTTTAAAGCCTCAAACTGCTGCTCATCCAAAGAAAAAATTAATTGATCTATAGAATCTACCCCCTTTTCTTGATGTAAATTAGATGTTGTTTCTGTTAATATTAAAACAGCATCATCATTGGCATAAATATCTATTAATTTATGTAAATCTTCATTCGGATAATTAACCCCAACTAAAATCATTTTTTTAGTTGATGCATTCCAAATTGAAGCAAGTTTATTATAATCTGTATCGTCATTACGAGGAGTAAACGACGAAGTAATCTCATCTACAGATTGCTTCACTTTGTTCGCAATGACAGTATCTAACTCGCTTACAGTTTCATACAAAGGTTCATCAAACGGAACATTTATATGCACAGGTCCTTTTTGCGAAACTGCAATTTGTAAAGCTTCACAAATAAGTTTTGAGTTTTGAGTTTTGAGTTTTGAGTCTTCGACCAAATTTGCAGAAAACAAAATATGATTTTCAAACACATTCTCTTGACGAATCGTTTGTCCGTCGCCAATATCAATTAAATGTTTTGGTCTGTCTGCAGAAATTACAACTAACGGAATATTACTATAAAAAGCTTCTGTAATTGCAGGATAATAATTTAACAAAGCAGAACCCGAAGTACAAACAATTGCAACTGGTTTCTGAGTTTGTTGCGCAATTCCCAAAGCAAAAAAAGCAGCACAACGCTCATCCACAACACTTAATGTTTCAATTTCTGGATGATTAGAAAAACCAACCGTTAAAGGAGCATTACGTGAACCTGGAGAAATAACAACGGTATCAATATTAAATTGACGACAAGCTGAAATTACAATTTGTGCTAAAGGTTTCTTTGGGTACATATTATAGTTACAAAGTGACAAAGTCCTAAAGTTTAAAAGTATTTACAAATTGTAACTATTTTAAACTTTGCGACTTTGCAACTGTATTTTTTAAAACTAGTTGCAAAGCTGCAAAGTTACAAAGTCAAAAATTTATTGAAGACAAAAAAGCCGCAAACTTTCATTTATTACTTAGAAAGTTAACGACTCTTTAATTTTATTTATTAGCTATTCGTTTCTAAACAAGTTTAGCCCTGATTGAAATGACATCCTTTTTATAGTCTTTTTAGAAAAGCGTCATTACGAGGAACGAAGTAATCTGTTTTTAATTAAGAGATTGCCACAGTTTACAAAAAGTAAACTTCGCAATGACAGAAATAAAAAGATATAATGGAAAGCAGGAAATAGCTTCTAATAATTATATTTAAAATTATTGGTAAGCGACTAAGCTGCAAACTTAAAAAATTATTGAAGACAAAAAAGTCAGAAAGTAAAAAACAACTTTTCTACATTCTGACTTTAATATATAAAAACCAACTGCGTTGGTTAGTTTCCTTTTTGGTAATCTGCTAAAAATTGAGCCAAACCACTATCTGTTAAAGGGTGTTTTAACAAACCTTCGATTGCACTTAAAGGTCCAGTCATAACGTCCGATCCTAATTTTGCACAATTAACAATATGCATAGTATTACGTACAGATGCAGCTAAAATTTGAGTTTCAAATTTATAGTTATCAAATACAAGTCTCATTTCAGAAATTAAGTTCATTCCGTCTGTAGAAATATCATCTAAACGACCTAAAAAAGGAGAAACATAAGTTGCACCTGCCTTTGCCGCCAATAAAGCTTGACCTACAGAAAACACCAATGTTACGTTTGTTTTAATTCCTTTAGAAGAAAAATATTTACACGCTTTTACACCGTCTTTTATCATTGGTAATTTTACCACAATTTGAGGGTTTAAAGCTGCTAAAGCCTCTCCTTCTCTTACCATTCCTTCAAAATCTGTAGAAATTACTTCTGCAGAAACATCACCATCTACCAACTCACAAATTTCTTTGTAATGGTTAATAATGTTCGCTTCACCAGTAATTCCTTCTTTAGCCATTAAAGATGGGTTTGTAGTTACTCCGTCTAAAATACCTAAAGCTTGCGCTTCTTTTATTTGCTCTAAATTTGCAGTGTCAATAAAAAATTTCATAATATTATTTTTGTTGTCTTATTTTAATTAATCTGTATGCAAAGATAGTTAGACATCATCTATAATTAAGGCTAATCATGTCTATTTTTCTATCATTTATGAACAAAGTAACTTATAATTTATAATGATTCATTAAAATTTTCTCATACGTTCTATCAGGTAAAATACGTTTTAAAACAATTGAAAATTTTTCCATAAATCCACCAACTTTATAATGAATCTTAGGATTTTTCGAAATTATAATTTTATGAACCGCTTTTGCCATTTCTAAAGGATCCATACCACCACTTACATGAGCATCCATCAAATCTAAATTCATTTGATAATTCTCTTTATAAGCAGATTTTTCAAAAACTGGCGTGTGATATCTTCCTGCTGCAATATTAGTCGCAAAATCTCCAGGAGCAACGTTTACAACTTTAATTCCAAAAGGCTTTACTTCCATACTTGTTGCTTCAGTAATTGTTTCTAAAGCTCCTTTTGTAGCAGAATATAATCCCCTGAAAGGCAAACCCATATAACCTGCAATAGAAGTTACATTGATAATTGTACCCGATTTTTGTTTGCGCATTTGTGGTAAAGCAGCTTTCATAACATCAATTGCACCAAAAACATTGGTGTTAAAAACGGCACGCATTTCGTCAGTTGGTGTATCTTCTATAGGACCTGTAATTCCCATACCTGCATTATTTACTAAAACATCTAACCTTCCTTCTTTTTTGATTATTAAATCGATAGCACTATTAATTGTATCTACTTTTAATACATCTAAAGCAATCAGTTCAAAAGAAAAATCTGCTGTGTTTTTAGGATTTCTACTTGTTCCGTAAACTTTATATCCTTTTTCAGATAAAAAAGTAGCAATAGATTTTCCGATTCCTGAGGAAGCTCCAGTAATTAATACAACTTTAGACATGTTATTATTAAATAAATTAAATTATTAAAAAAATCAAAAATTAACCTTTAAATAAACAATCGTTTAATCTTTGAATAGATTTACAAATATCTTAAAAGTAACTGAAGAAAACTAAAAAGGAGAAAGTTAATAACTGCTATAAAAAAGAAAAATTCTGAAGAGATTCAGAATTAAATTAGAGAAATAAAAAATGGCAAGCTACCTACATCACACCGCTACAACCTAATACCTTTGCTGCGTTCCCGCCCTGGAGGATTCAAAGGGAGCTAGTTGTGTAGGACTTGCCGCTGCAAATTTACAACACATTTTTATTAAAACAATTAAAAAAAGTAAAATTTTTTTGTAACAATTTCAACATCCTGAATACTAATGTATTGTTCTGATAGCTGACAATAATTTATAAAAAAGAAAAACTATCAAAATGAAATCAATATATTTGTATAACTAACTAAATTAGATAAAATGGAAGATCAAGCAAGTAGTAAAAGTATAATATTAAACAACGGTCTATATTATGGATTAATCCTAGTATTAACGAGTCTTATAACGTATGCTTTAGGCATGCATCTTGATCCAACAGCTGGTTATATCAGTCTTGCTATCTTAGTAGTTATTGTTATTGCTTTTCCAATAATTGGTATCTCTAAATTTAAAAAAGACAATGGCGGTTTTATGAGCTGGTCTCAAGGAGTTAAAATTGGAATTGGAATTATTCTTATTGGTACTGTAATTAGTCTTATTTATCAGCACATATTTACTGGTTTTATTGAACCTGACTTTTACAAACAAGTAGAAGAAGTTACAAGAACTGGTTTAGTAGATAGTGGTTTATCAGAAGAACAAATTGATGCTCAATTAGAAATGCAAGGTAAATTTCAAGGAACAATAATTGGAGACGCACTTGGTCTTTTATTTATGACTTTTATTGGTTTTGTTGTATCAGCAATTATTGCTGCTGTAAAAAAACATTCTGAAGAAGATGCCTACTAAATAAATTTAAAAGTTAATTCGTTTATAAAATTTGAAAGTTTTTGTAATAATCCTTTTCAAAATTTTAACTTTACAACTTTAAATTTTAGAACAAATAAACATGGATATTTCGGTAGTAATACCACTTCTTAACGAAGATGAATCTTTACAAGAATTACACGATTGGATTGCAAAAGTTATGCAATCCAATCGTTATTTATATGAAATTATTTTTATCGATGATGGTAGCACAGACAACTCTTGGGGAGTTATTGAAGAACTATCATCTAAAAACGAACCTGTAAAAGGAATTCGTTTTAAAAAAAACTATGGTAAATCTCAAGCTTTAGATGCTGGTTTCGAACTCGCAAAAGGAAGCGTTGTTATTACCATGGATGCAGACTTACAAGACAATCCAGATGAAATTCCTGAATTATACGATTTAATTATAAAAGAGGATTTCGATTTAATTTCTGGTTGGAAAAAGAAGCGTTATGATAACGTTATCACTAAAAATATTCCTTCAAAATTATTTAATGCTGCTGCGAGAAAAACTTCAGGATTAAAATTACACGATTTTAATTGCGGATTAAAAGCTTACAAAAATGAGGTTATAAAATCGGTAAAAGTAAGTGGTGAAATGCACAGATACATTCCTGTTTTAGCTAAAAATGAAGGTTTTACTAAAATTGGAGAAAAAGTAGTACAACACCAAGCAAGAAAATACGGAGAAACTAAATTTGGAATAGATCGTTTTGTTAACGGTTTTTTAGATTTAATTACGATTTCGTTTTTATCCAAATTTGGAAAAAGACCCATGCACATTTTTGGTCTTTGGGGAACATTAATGTTTCTATTCGGAACTACCTCTGCATTTTACATTGGAGCCTACAAACTATACAATGTTTTTAATGGTATAAAAACGATTTTAGTTACTAATAATCCTTGGTTTTACATAGCACTTACTTCTATGATATTAGGGACTTTATTATTTTTGGCAGGCTTTATTGGAGAACTCATAATAAAAACAAAAAGCAACGAAAAACACTATACTATTAAAGAAAAGATTAATTTCTAATCTGTATATTTGTAATTCAATTTAGTAATCTATATTTTAATTCTATGAAAGATTTTTTAGACAAAGCAAAACAATGGCTAACATCAACTTTTGATGCTGAAACTCAAGCTGAAGTAAATGATTTAATCAACAATAACCCTGATGCCTTAGCAGATAGATTCTACAAAGACATGGAGTTTGGAACTGGTGGAATGCGTGGAGTAATGGGCGCAGGAACTAATAGAATTAATAAATATACATTAGGTAGAGCAACTCAAGGTTTATCTAATTACTTAATAGATAATGTAAAAAAAGAACAACGAAGCGTTGTAATTGCTTTTGACTGTAGACATAATAGTAAAAAGTTTGCTAAAATTGTAGCAGATGTTTTATCTGCAAATAATATAAAAGTTTTTCTTTTCGAAGATTTACGTGCAACTCCAGAATTATCATTCGCAGTTCGTCATTTAGGTTGTGATGCTGGTATTGTTTTAACAGCTTCTCATAATCCGCCAGAATATAATGGTTACAAAGTATATTGGGCAGATGGTGGACAAATTGTTCCTCCTCATGATGGTGGAATTATTGGAAATGTAAATTCATTAGATTTTTCTGAAATTAAGTTTACTGCAAACGAAGATTTAATAGAAGTTATTGGTAAAGATGTAGATGATGCTTTTATTGATGGATCTGTTAAAAACGGATGTTTATCAAATGATATAGATAGAAAAAACTTAAAAATAGTATTTACTTCTTTACACGGAACATCAATTGTTTCTGTACCTGATGCATTAGCTAAAGCAGGTTATTCAGATGTGCATATTGTTGAAGAACAAAGAGTACCTAATGGTGATTTTCCAACTGTGAAATCTCCAAACCCAGAAGAACCAGAAGCATTAAAAATGGCCACAGAGTTAGCTAATAAAATTGGAGCTGATATTGTTATTGGTACAGACCCTGATTGTGATCGATTAGGTGTTGCTGTTAGAGACTTAGATGGAAACATGAAGTTGATGAATGGTAACCAAACTATGGTTGTTATGACTGAATTCTTACTAAAAAAATGGAAAGAAGAAGGTAAAATTAACGGCAATCAATTTGTAGGTTCTACAATCGTATCTACAGAATTGGTAAATAAAGCTGCAGAAAGTTATGGAGTAGAAACTAAAGTTGGTTTAACTGGTTTTAAGTGGATTGCTAAAATGATTAGAGACAATGAATCTATGGATTTCATTGGTGGTGGTGAAGAAAGTTTTGGTTATATGATTGGAGATTTCGTAAGAGATAAAGATGCCGTTACTGCAACATTGTTAGCTTGTGAAGTTGCTGCCTATGCAAAACAAAATGGAAGTTCTTTTTACGAAGAGTTATTAAAAGTCTATGTTAGAAATAACTTTTATAAAGAAAGCTTAATTTCTATCGTTAAGAAAGGAATGAATGGTGCTTCAGAAATTCAGCAAATGTTGAGTGATATGAGAAACAATCCATTAACTGAAATTGATGGTGAAAAAGTAGAAACACTTTCAGATTATCAAGCTTCAACAAGAAAAAACTTAATTACTGGAGAAGTAACAAACATTGATTTACCAAAATCTAATGTTTTAATTTATCAAACTGAATCAGGAACAAGAATTGCAGCAAGACCAAGTGGAACAGAACCAAAAATAAAATTCTATTTTAGTGTAAATACTTCTTTAGATTCAGCAAAAAATGCTGAAACAACTGAAGCAGCTTTAGATGCTAAAATTCAAAGAATTATTAAAGAAATGGAATTGAATTAATGAGTTATTTCAAAGACATTTTAAAATATGAAAAGAAATATCGGAAGTTTACTCTTTTAAATATTCTTTTCAATATTTTTTATGCGCTCTTTAATGTGCTATCTGTTTTAGCCTTTATTCCTGTTCTAAATATTCTATTTGGTAAAGAAGAAAAAGTAATTACAAAACCTATTTATGAAGGTATTTCTAGTTTTGGTACTTATGCTGAAAATAGTTTTAATTATTTTATATCTCAAAAAATAGAAAATGAAGGGCAAATAAATACACTGTTATTTATTTGCTTATTAGCACTTTCACTCTTTTTTCTAAAAAACTTATTTAGGTATTTAGCATCATATGTAATTACTTTTTTAAGAACGGGAATTGTAAAAGATTTACGTGACAAACTCTATAATAAAATTGTAGAATTGCCTGTATCTTACTTTACAGAAAAAAGAAAAGGAGATATTATTGCTCGTATGACATCTGATGTTCAGGAAGTTGAAAATTCAATTTTGAGTTCGGTACAAGTAATTGTTAGAGAACCTTTAACTGTTATTATCTCAATAAGTCTTATGCTTTTTATGAGTGTACAACTAACGCTCTTTGTATTTATTTTATTACCAGTTTCTGGATTTATAATATCATCAATTAGTAAAAAGTTGAAATCTAAATCAGAAAAAGCTCAAAAAGAAACAGGTAATTTTCTTTCCTTTATTGAAGAAACATTGACTGGTTTAAGGATCATAAAAGGTTTTAATGCTGAAAAAATTATTGAAGAAAAATTCAATAATTCTACATTGAAATTTAGACAGTTAACAACAAGTGTTTTTCACCGACAAACCTTAGCATCACCAATGAGTGAATTTTTAGGATCTGCAACAATTATTGCGATTCTATGGTATGGTGGTGTTGAAGTTTTAAACAAAACGAGTCCTTTAGATTCTAGTAAGTTTTTAGGTTATATCCTCTTATTTTACACTGTTTTAAATCCGATTAAATTAATCACTACAACATTTTACAACATAAAGAAAGGAGAAGCATCTGCAGCAAGAATAATGGAAGTTTTAAATACTGAAAACAGTATTAAAGACAAACCAAACGCTATTGTGAAAGAGAACTTTGAAAACGAAATTGAATTTAAAAACATCTCTTTTAAATACAAAGATGAGTATGTTTTAAAGGACTTTTCTTTAACTGTTAAAAAAGGGGAGACTGTTGCTTTAGTTGGACAATCTGGAAGTGGAAAATCTACCTTAGCAAATTTAATTACTCGTTTTTATGATGTTAATAAAGGAGCTGTTTTAATTGATAACAAAAACATTAAAGACGTTACAAAAAAATCTTTGAGAGGTTTAATGGGAATTGTTTCTCAAGATTCTATTTTATTTAATGATACAATAGCTAACAACATAAAACTAGGAACTCAAAACGCAACTGATGAAGCTATTTTAGAAGCTTCAATAATTGCAAATGCAAATGAGTTTATCCAAGATTTACCAGAAAAATTCAACACTAATATTGGTGATGGAGGAGGAACACTTTCTGGCGGACAAAAACAACGTTTGTCTATTGCAAGAGCCGTTTTAAAGAATCCACCAATTATGATTTTAGATGAAGCTACTTCTGCTTTAGATACAGAATCTGAACAATTGGTACAAACTGCATTAGAAAAAATGATGCAAAACAGAACTTCTTTAGTAATTGCACACAGATTATCTACTATTCAAAACGCAGATAAGATTGTTGTAATGAAAAAAGGTGCCATTGTAGAACAAGGAAAACATGAAGAGTTACTAGCTAAAAAAGGAGAATACTTTAAGTTAGTAACAATGCAGTCTTTAAGTTAAAAGAATATATCTTAAAAAGAAAGACCAATACTTTAAAAGTATTGGTCTTTCTTTATGTCTATAATTTACTCTTATAGAAATTAAAATATCTTAATCAATTTTCAATCCTAAAGATTTTCCTTTTTCAATCATAAAACTATAAGAAGCTACTTTTTCATTTGGTATTTCACCTTCTAAAATGGCTTCTTTTATTGCTTCTTTTATTTGCCCAATTTCTCGACAAGGTTTTAAATTAAAAGCTTTCATAATTTCTTCACCAGTAACTGGAGGTTGAAAATTACGAACTTGATCTCTTTCTTCTACTTCCTTAATTTTAGTTCTTACCATCTCAAAATTCTGATGGTAACGTTTAAATTTCTTTGGATTCTTTGTAGTAATATCAGCTTCACATAATGTCATTAAAGAATTAATATCATCACCAGCATCAAAAACCAAACGTCTAACAGCAGAGTCTGTAACTTCAGTTGCCAAAACAATTGGTCTTGAACTTAGCATGACCATTTTTTGAACAAATTTCATTTTATTATTCATTGGCATTTTTAAACGCTTGAATAATTTATATACCATTTTAGAGCCTACAAACTCATGAGCATGAAACGTCCAACCTACTTTTTGGCTAAACCTTTTTGTTGGTGCTTTTCCAATATCATGTAATAAAGCTGCCCAACGCAACCAAACATCTTCTGTATTTTCACAGATATTATCTACAACTTCTAATGAATGATAAAAATTATCTTTATGCTTTTGACCTTCTACTTCCTCTACTCCCTTTAAAGCAACTAATTCAGGTAAAATTTGTTTTAATAATCCTGTTTTCTCTAACAATAAAAAACCAATTGAAGGTTTTGGTGATGCTAGAATTTTATTCAATTCAACAATAATTCTTTCTCGAGTAATTATTTTTAATCTGTAACCATTTCTAGTAATTGCTTCTAAAGATTCAGCATCAATATTAAAATTTAACTGCGTTGTAAAACGAATTGCACGCATCATTCTAAGAGGATCATCAGAATAGGTAATATCAGGATTTAAAGGTGTTTTAATCACCTTATTATCTAAGTCTTCAATTCCATTAAAAGGATCTAATAATTCGCCAAAATTATCTTCATTTAAACTTAATGCCAAAGCATTTATAGTTAAATCTCTTCTATTTTGATCATCTTGTAAAGTTCCTTCAGTTATATCAGGATTTCTACTATCTTCAGAATACGATTCTTTTCTTGCTCCAACAAACTCAATTTCTACATCCTTATAACGTAACATTGCTGTTCCGTAGGTTTTAAAAACTTGTACTTTTGGTTTGTTTGGTAATAGTTTAGAAACTTTTTGAGCTAACTCAATTCCACTTCCAATTGCTACAACATCAATATCTTTTGCTGTTCCTCTTTTCAGGAAAAAGTCCCTCACAAAACCACCAATTACATAGCTATCAACTTGTAGTTCTTTTGATGCTTTAGATATTACATTAAATATTTCTGAAGAAATTGCTTCTTTATAGAATTGCTTTTGCATTTATTTTACGCTCTTAAGACCTAAATAGTATTTACATCAATCTTTAAAATAATTGATGATTTTGTATTTACTTTATTTTGTCGCGAATTTACTATATAATAAACATCTCACAAAATTGGAATTACTATTTATTAAAATGAATATTTATATTTTAAGTAATTGTAAAAATAGTACATTTGTAATTTATACAAAACACATGTTTTTAAAAATTCCTAATTACATTAAATACATCTTTACAAATGTATTTTCCCTTTTTATTTTTATTCTTTTATTTAGATTTTTTTTCTATCTATTTTTCACTAATTTAGACGGTGCTTCAGCAAAAGAGATACAAAAAGCAATTTTTCTAGGTGTACGTTTTGATCTAAAATTAGCTATTCTTAGTTTCTTTCCATTAGCAATATTCGTTTTAGTTACAAACTATAAATTTTTCAAAAACACTATTTATAAGAAAATAGCAAATTTTTATCTAGTTTCAATATACTTAATTCTTACCCTTTTTTACATATTTGATTTTGGGTATTATGAGTATTTAGCCATTCGATTAGATGCTTCTTCACTACGCTTCTTAAGTAATTTTAAAATATCTAGTCAGGTTTTGGTTGAAAGCTACCCTGTTTACAAAGGCCTTTTTGGTTTATTAGTTTTATCTTTTATCATTTATAAATTTTCGGGCTTCTTGTATAAGTTCTTTTCAAAAGCACATCAAAAAATAACAAAGAAAATAAAGTTTGCTTTTTTTACATCAACATTTCTACTCTTATCTTTTGGTGTTTATAATAGTGTAACACATTATCCTTTACGTTGGAGTGAAGCTTTTTTCTCAAAAAATAATTCGGCAAATCAATTTGCTTTAAATCCTGTTTTATATTTTTTCGACAGTTTTGCTTTTAGAAGCGAAGGTGTAGATATTGAGAAATTCAAAACCTATTACCCTGTAATTGCAAAACACTTAAATTTACCACAAGACACTATTAATTTTGAGCAAAAAGTAACTTTTAAAAATCCTTATAAAGAAAAGCCGAATATTGTTTTTGTAATGTTAGAGTCAGTAGGAACAGCGCCAATGAGTTTCTATGGAAACCCATTGAATAGTACTCCTAAAATGGATTCAATTATTAAAGAAAGTTTGAGTTTTTCTAAATTTTACGTACATAAACCTGGTACTGCTGGTAGTGTTTTTGCTAGTATTACAGGCTTGCCAGATATTGAAGATGTTAAAACAGCTTCTAGAAACCCAATGATTATTGATCAACGTATTGTTTTTGATCAAATTAAAGGATATGAAAAATCATATTTTATTGGAGGATCTGCAAATTGGGCAAATATTAGAGGTGTTTTTCAATCAAACATAAAAGGATTGAAAATTTATGAAGAAGGCAGTTTTGATGAAGTAAATAGAGCTGATGTTTGGGGAATTGATGATTACGACTTATTTAAAGAAGCTGACAAAAGATTAAAAAAATTATACGATGAAGGAAAGCCGTTTGTTACTTACATTCAAACAGCTACAAATCATATGCCTTTTACAGTACCTGATAAAAAAGAAAGCTATACACCTATTTTAGAAGATGATATTGATGAAGAAACATTACTTACAGGAGGTTTTAGATCTTTAGGCCAACTAAATGCAATTCGTTATTTAGATTTTAATGTTGCTCGTTTTTTAGAAAGAGCAAAAGAATCTGGTTACTACGACAATTCTATTTTTGTCTTTTTTGGAGATCATAGAGGAGGAATGAAAAAGTTAAATTTCTTAAAAAACAATGAAGATGATTTAGGTATTCAAGTACATCATGTTCCGTTTTTTATTAATGCCCCAAAATACATAAAACCTCAAGTTATAGATAAGTATGCTAAATTAATTGATATTTTTCCTACAGCTACAGGTTTAGCGAAAATCGATTATACAAACTACACTTTAGGAAGAAATCTATTAGACAGTACTGCAATAAATACTGCTGCTTTTGTATACATTCAAAGCAAAGGAGAAAAAGCTGTCGGTCTTATAAAAGATGGATTTTACTATGAAAAAACGAACATCTCTAAAAAAGCAAGTTTGTTTAGTTTACAGTCAAATATAATTAAAGATATTAAGCTAGATAAACCGAATATTACACAGCAAATGGATAGCCTTTTATCTGCCTATTATCACACTACAAAGTATTTGTATTTTAACAATAAAAAAGTATCTAAATAGCCTTTTTAAATTGATTTATAATTTCTATTAAATCAATTGTATTTATTAGAAAGCCATTTTTTTATGAAGCTTAATTTTTCTTCAGGACACTGATCTAAACTTTGCATACAAAGAAATAGTTTGTTATCACTTTTCAATGCTTTTCTAAGCTTATATTTAATCCAAAAAAAAGGTTTTTTATAATTTTGAAAATAAACAAGTTGATAATCATTTTTTAGAACAAAAGTATTATTCTTTATTTCTAAATGAGCTGCTAAGGATTGGGGTACGTATTGATTTGAATTTCTAAATCGATATTTAATATTACTATCTAACATCTTCTTGTTTTCTTGATAATACGTATTAAATGTAGATTTCCTTAAAGATGTAAATGTATGATCTAATCTAACATACTTTTTAAAACCTAGCTTTTTCACTATTAATTGTTGACTTTTCTTAAAACCAAAAGCATTTACTTTTTCATTTTTACCTATTAAATTATAGATTAATAATTGCAATTTTTTATACCAAATATCTTCATAAAAAGAAGTCCATTCACCTCTTATTATTGGTTTACCATCAATAAAAAAATCTGACTTACTTGTTTCTCTTGTTAGAAAAAAATCATCATTTAAGTATACAAAACACTCTGATAGACTTGGTATTTTATAAAGCAGAGACTCTATAGACATAGAGTTAAAAGTTGGCAAGTATTGATGATGCCCTTCAAAAATTGTTTTATGATCTATAACAAAAACATTAGGAAACTCTTTTTCAGCTTTTTCTGTATCTTTTAAAAATTCTGGTGTTTGATTATCTGTAACAATAAATATATTCCGTACAAATTTTGCATTTTTTAAAATTGACTTTACAGCAAATTCAATTTCATTTACTTGGTCATAACGCATTCTAACTGACTTATTATTTAAAGAAGATTTATTCTCTATATAATTAGCCATTTTAGCTTTATGAACAGGATCATTTCCATCTACCCAAGTAATAACAGCATCAACAATAATATCTTTAGTTTCTTGCATATTAATGCTTCTTATTATTTAAAAACCATAACTTAATATATCTTGTTAAAACACCATAAGCTTGTGTATTTGCCACTAAGAAACCTGTAAATCCATCTAAAAACCCAAGGCGAATTACATAATGTATAAAAAACCTAGCAGCAGGTTTTATCATTACATGATAGATATTTACTTTTCTCTTTTTTTCATGTAATTCTTTTGCTCTTATAGCAGCATAATGATTCATTTTAGATATGTAATGATCATAACTCCTATATGAAAAATGGTCAATTTTATGTTTAAAAAAACCTAATTTACCATTTGCTGAAATTTTTTCATGAACAAGACCATTGTATTTACATTTTTCTTTTAGAAATAAACGAATAACTTTATCTCTCTGAAACCCACTATAATTTACTTTTCTATCACAAAAATAAAAAGTTCTTCTTACATAAAATCCAACAAAATCTTTTGGATTCTTAACAGCTTCTATAATTTCAACTTCAACTTCTGGTGTAACTCTCTCATCAGCATCCAAAATATAAATCCATGTATGCTTTGCTTGGTCAATAGCAAAGTTTTTTTGAGAAGAAAAATCATCAAACTTTCGTTTGATGATTTTTACATTTAACTTCTCAGCTATTTCTATAGTTTTATCAGTACTAAAAGAATCTATAACAATAATTTCATCAGCAAAACTTACTGATGCGATAGCATCAGCTATATGAATCTCTTCATTTAAAGTTGGTATAATTGCAGTAATCTTTGTCATAGCTATTTTAAATCTTAAACTGCAACGTCGTATTCACGCAAAGCATCGTTTAAAGATGTCTTTTTGTTGGTACTTTCTTTTCTTTTTCCAATAATTAATGCGCATGGTACATTAAATTCTCCAGCAGCAAACTTTTTAGTGTAACTTCCAGGAATTACAACAGAACGAGGTGGTACAGCACCTTTTGTTTCAACTGGCACATCACCTGTTACATCTATAATTTTAGTACTCATTGTTAATACAACATTCGCGCCTAAAACAGCTTCTTTACCTACTCTTACACCTTCTACAACAATACATCTAGACCCTATAAAAGCGCCATCTTCTATAATTACTGGTGCAGCTTGTAATGGTTCTAAAACACCACCAATACCAACACCTCCAGAAAGATGAACATTTTTACCAATTTGAGCACAAGAACCAACTGTAGCCCAAGTATCAATCATCGTTCCTTCATCAACGTAAGCACCAATATTTACATAACTTGGCATTAAAATAGTACCAGCAGAAAGATATGAACCTTGACGAGCAGATGCTCCAGGAACAACACGAACTCCTTGTGCAGCATAATTTGTTTTCAAAGGCATTTTATCATGATATTCAAAAATACCAGCTTCTAAAGTTTCCATTTTCTGAATTGGAAAATATAAAACAACGGCTTTTTTCACCCATTCATTAACTTGCCATCCACCATCAATTGGTTCTGCAACTCTTAATTCTCCTTTATCTAATAAATCAATAACTTTTCTAATGGTATTAATTGTATTTTCTTCTTTTAACAACTCACGGTTTTCCCAAGCTGACTCTATGATTATTCTAATGTCTTTCATACTAATAAATTAATTTCTGCAAATATAAATCTATCCGCAAAAAGCGGGACGAATATACGTTTTTTAAACAGATTATTCCATGTTGTTTAAAATACAATTCTACAATTACAGCGTATTATTTAAAAAAAACTTAGTTAACTAATTGATAATATTTTAATTAATCTGTTATTATTAAAATATAACTTTTTATTTTTGCAAAAAACATTTAATTTGGGTAGAATTCTCGCCATCGATTTTGGTAAAAAAAGAACAGGAATAGCAGTAACTGATGAACTTCAGATTATTGCCTCTGGCTTAACAACAGTAAACACCGATGATTTAATTTCTTTTCTAAAAGAATATATTTCTAAAAACAAAGTCGAATTATTTATAGTTGGTAAACCAAAACAAATGAATAATACTGATAGTGAAAGTGAGGCTTTGATACTTCCTTTTCTAAAAAAGCTTGAAAAACAAATTCCTCAAATTCCTTTACTAAGAATTGATGAACGTTTTACTTCAAAAATGGCTTTTCAAACAATGATTGATGGTGGTTTAAATAAAAAACAACGTAGAAATAAGGCTTTAGTTGACGAAATTAGTGCAACTATCATATTACAGTCATATTTATATAATAAATAAACTGTGTAATTGTTGAATCGTTTAATTGTGTAACTGTTCAAAATTCCTAATTCAAAATTCGTAATTCGTAATTCTAAATTGTACTTTTGCAGACATTAAAAAAAAGAAAATGATATTACCAATAGTAGCTTATGGGGATCCAGTTTTACGTAAAGTAGGAACTGAAATTGATGCAGATTACCCAAATTTAGAAAAATTAATTTCTAATATGAAGGAAACGATGTACAATGCTTCTGGTGTTGGTTTAGCTGCACCACAGATTGGTAAAGCAATTCGTTTGTTTATTATTGATGCTTCTCCTTTTGCTGATGATGAAGATTTATCTGAAAAAGATAGAGAGGCTTTAAAAAACTTTAATAAAGTTTTTATAAATGCTAAAATAATAAAAGAAGAAGGTGAAGAATGGGTTTTTAACGAAGGGTGTTTAAGTATACCTGATGTTAGAGAAGATGTTTTTCGTCAACCAGAAATTACAATTGAGTATCAAGATGAAGAATTTAAAACGCATACTGAAGTTTTAGATGGTTTAGCTGCAAGAGTTTTTCAACATGAATATGATCATATTGATGGAATCTTGTTTACAGATAAACTTTCAACTCTTAAAAAAAGGTTGATAAAAAAGAAATTAGAAAATATTTCTAAAGGGAAAATTAACGCAGATTATAGAATGCGTTTTCCAAATGCAAAAAAAGGTAAATAGTCTAAAAAGACATAAAAATATACAAAATGGAATTTAGTAAAATTATAAGCGTAACAGGAAAACCAGGATTATTTCAAGTAATCTCTCAATCTAAAAATGCAGTAATTGCAGAATCTTTAGTAGACAATAAACGTTTAGCAATTAACGCTACTCAAAACGTAAGTTTATTAGAAAACATTGCTATCTACACGTACGAAGAAGATGTGCCTTTATTAGACGTTCTTACTTCTATGTATGAAAAAACAGAAGGAAAAGAAGCAATTTCTCATAAAGAAAGTAGCAAAAAATTAACAGCTTTTTTCGCTGAAGTTTTACCTGGTTATGATGAAGAAAGAGTGTATGCTTCTAACATTAAAAAAGTAATTCAATGGTTTAACGCATTAGTCAAAGCTGGAATGGATTTTTCTAAAGTTGAAGAAACTAAAGCTACTGAAGAAGTTGAAGCTAAATCATAATTATGAATTCTAGAGAAGATCAGTTAGCTGCTTTTAATAGATTGTTAGATATTATGGATGATCTTCGAGAGAAGTGTCCTTGGGATAAAAAACAAACTTTAGAAAGTTTACGTCATCTTACTATTGAAGAAACGTACGAACTTGCTGATGCAATTCTAGATAATGATTTACAAGAAATAAAAAAAGAATTAGGCGATGTGCTTTTGCACATCGTTTTTTATTCTAAAATCGGAAGCGAAAAGAAAGCTTTTGATATTGCTGATGTTGCCAATTCAATTTGCGATAAACTAATACACAGACACCCTCACATTTATGGTGATGTTGTTGCAGAAACGGAAGAAGAAGTAAAACGTAATTGGGAACAACTAAAATTAAAAGAAGGAAACAAATCTGTTTTAGAAGGCGTTCCTAAAAGGTTACCTGCTGTTGTAAAAGCAAGTAGAATTCAAGAAAAAGTAGCAGGTGTTGGTTTCGATTGGGAAAAACCCGAACAAGTTTGGGAAAAAGTACAAGAAGAACTAACTGAATTAAACGAAGAAATTAAAGCAGGAAACAAAGAGAACACTGAGAAAGAATTTGGTGATGTCTTATTTTCGATGATTAATTATGCTCGTTTTATTGATGTAAATCCTGAAAATGCTTTAGAAAAAACGAATAAGAAGTTTATTAATCGTTTTCAATATTTAGAAAAAGCAGCTAAAGAAGAAGGCAAAGATCTTTCTGATATGTCCTTATCTGAAATGGATGTGTATTGGGAAAAATCTAAGGAGTTCTTTAAATAAAAAAAGAGAAATCTAAAAACTCTTTAATTGATGTTGTTCTTTTAATAAATTCAATGTCTGGTCGAGCGCAGTCGATACCTTTATAAAAATTATTTATTTTTCATTGGATAAAACTTCGATTCTAAGAACCCTAATCCATATCCTAAAAACTGGGTTAAAGAAGTAAAAATACTTAAAAAAGCTACATACAAATTCTTATTCTGAAATAGAGAATCTAAGAAGATTAGCACAAAATAAAATCCGTAGAAATACAACAATTGATTGTAGCCAAAAATCGCTAAAATTATACTTACATCTATTCCTATAATAAATAAAGAAGGAAACCAATATGTTGGTTTTGCAGTCTCAGGGTACTTTTTATTCAGAATTGGTCTTGCTGTACCAAAACCAAAAGTTTGTTTAAAAAACTGCTTTATAGAACTTCTACGTTTATGATATACAAATGCTTTTGCTATCAATTGCGTATCAAATCTATTTTCCCAAAGACGAAAAGTTAAATCGATATCTTCTCCGTTTTTCATTTTTGAAAAACCTTGTGTTTTATCAAAAGCTTCTTTTGACAGCCCTAAATTGAAACTTCTTGGTTGAAATTTACCAACCGCTTGTTTTTTCCCACGAATTCCTCCTGTTGTTAAAACAGAAGTCATAGAATAATTAATAGCTTTCTGTAATGCTGTAAAACTTGAATGTGCTGCATCTGGACCACCAAATGCGTCAGTGAAATTAGTTTCTAAAGCTTTTTTTACTTCGGATAAATATTGAGTTGGAACAATAACATCTGAATCTAGAATGATAAAATAATTTCCTGAAGCTTTTTGCATTCCGAAATTACGACTTGCTCCTGCTCCACTGTTTTCTTTAAAAAAATATTTTACATCAAGTTGATTTGTATATTTCTCAACAATCTTCTCTGAAGAATCTTCTGAACCGTCTTCAATAATCAAAACATCAAAACTATCAGAAAAATCTTGTTTTGTAAGACTTTCTAACAACTCATCAATCTCTTGTGGACGATTGTAAACTGGAATTATTATGGAGAAATTTAGTTTCAAATGTTTATATTAAATTCAATTTTATATTTTTTAACTTTAAAACATACAGAGTTAAATTCCTTATTATAAATCTGTTTCAATTCTTCTTCTGAAACCGAGTAATTTATTTTTGTAATCCATCTATTTGAAACATTTGAAAAGTCTGATTCTAACATATAATCATCAGATTTTAAAATTAACTCTTCAGCATCCGAATTAAATTCTAAAATTGAACCTTTATTTGTTTTAAAATCAGAAGCACTTATTACAGTTGTATTTAGAAAATAGAACCCACCTAATTCTTGAAACTCGACGTAAATAAAACCTAATTTAGAAACCCCATATTTCTCTCCAGAAACATTTTCAATTTTATCCTCAGTAAATGTATCTACATGAGTTCTTTTCATAGCTTTTAAATTTCCTAAAGAAGCTAAAACGGTATCAATTTTTTTAAATATTCCCATATTAAATATATTAAACGAATCTACAAAAATGACATCAAAGAAAAAATGCAAACCTAAACAGATTTATTTATTAAAATAAATAAAAGCTGGCAAACAAGTTTAGCCCTGATTGAGCGGTATGTCTGAGCTCTTTTGAGGTACGAAAAAAGCGAGTAGCGAAAGCAGGAATAGCTTAAAAAAAATCTAATTCAATAATTCTTTTGCGTGTGTAAGTGCAGAATCTGAAATATCTTTACCACTTAACATTTCTGCAATCTCTACAATTCTTTCTTCTGTAGTTAATTGCTTTAAATTGGTTGTGGTTACTCCGTTTATTTCTTTTTTATATACTTTGTAATGATTGCTTCCTTTTGCTGCAATTTGAGGTAAATGCGTAATTGCAATTACTTGCATATTATTACTCATTTGCTGCATAATAGCTGCAATTTTATTTGAAACTTCACCGGAAACTCCTGTGTCTATTTCATCGAAAATGATGGTTGGTAATTGTGTGTTTTCTGATAATACTTTTTTAACAGAAAGCATAATTCTAGATAATTCTCCTCCTGAAGCCACTTTTTTCAACTCTCCAAAGTTCCCTCCTTTATTTGCAGAAAACAACAATTCTAATTCGTCTTTTCCGTTAGCAAAATAGTTTTTAGTTGGTTTTATAGTGATTGAAAAACGTGCGTTTTCCATTCCTAGATCAGTTAATAAAACTTGTAATTCTTTTGTTAATTTCGGAATTGAACTTGTTCTTGCTTTCGATATTAAACCTGCTACTTTATCTAACTTTACAGAAACTGAATCTATCTCTTCTTGTTTTTTATTGATAACCTCACCTGCAGATTCTACAACTCCCACTTTTTCTGATAAATCTTCGAAAACTGCTAGTAATTCTTCATTTGAATTTACAGTATGTTTTTTCTGTAAATTATACAACAATTGCAATCTATCATTAATTTCTTCTGCTTCATTGGGATTGAAATCTACATTTTCATTTGCATTTTCTAACTCAGCAACAATATCATCAATTTCAATTTTTACCGAAGTAACTCGCTCTGAAATTTCTTGATATTCTTTAGAAAACGATGAAATTTTAGTCAGTCTATTTTCTAAAGTATTTAGTAAATTCTGAATTCCGATTTCGTCATTAACCGTAAGGGATAAAGCTTCAGATAAATTGTCTTTAATATCTTCTATATTATTTAATTTTTCTAACTTTTCTTCTAAAACTTCTTGTTCATCAATCTTAACTTTAGCTTCTTCTAATTCTTTAAATAAATGTAAGTTATAATCGTATTGCTGATTTGCTTCTAGTTGTTTGGCTTCTAATTGAGAAAGTTCCCTTCTTAGTTTATTCAACTGCACAAAACCTCTTTTGTAAGAAGCTATTCTTGCATGATTTTTTGCCAATGCATCTAAAATAGAGAATTGAAAAAGATTATCAGACAACTGCATTGTTTGATGTTGTGAATGAACATCAATTAACCTTGTTCTTAATTGATTTAAAACTGCTAACGTAACAGGAGTATCATTTACAAATGCTCGTGATTTTCCTGATGGTAAAATCTCTCTTCTTATTATTGTTTCATGTTCATAATCTAAATCGACTTCATTAAAAAAGTCTTCTAAACTATAATTTGAAATAGCAACTTTTGCTTCAACAATACATTTATTAGATGTGTCTTTTAATGACGACAAATCTGCTCTGTTACCTAAAACTAATCCTAAAGCACCTAAAAGTATCGATTTCCCTGCACCTGTTTCACCTGTAATAATAGATAAACCTGAAGAAAAATCAATAGATAACTTATTGATTAACGCGTAGTTATTAATGGAAAGTTGTGTTAACAAATTCTCTGAATTTTAGAAAATAAAATTAGTGAAAATTGTATCAAGAATAAAGGATAAAGAACAATTAATGTTTTACTTAATATCTTTCCACTTAGAATTGTTGTTCGGAGATAATTTTCTAACAACTTCTATCAATTTATTTTGATTTCTGGTTGCTGGTCCATCAGAATATAAATTTACTATTTCATCTGATTTTGCATCAAAAAAGGTTCTAATTAAATAATTACCAACCGTTTTATTATAAATACTTTCTAAAGAAATTACAGCATCTTCAATAGTTTGTTTTGCTATATTTTTGTCAGTAACTAATTTATCCAATCCGTTTCTGTGATAATTATATGTAGTATTTCTGTAAGCTGATAATTTTGGTGATAAAAAATTATCAATCAATAAAAAACGATTTTGTTTACCAACCACATTTTGCCATGATGCTAATCCACTTTGTTGTGCTTGCAACATTACATTCTGAGCTTCTTTTAAATATACTTCTCCTCCTTTATTTTTAAAAGTATCAGCATCTGCGCCTAAAACAATATTCGCATAAAAAACAATCGTCGAAATTAAATTACTATCAAATGAGTTTTTGTTATAAATTAACGGATCGAACTCATTATACTTAAAGTTAAAATCGTTGTCTTTTAAGTTTAATATTGGTGACGCATACGTAGAACCAAAAACTGGTCTTGTAGATTGCACTTGTAAGGTTGCTTTAAAAGTATTTGCGTCTCTTGATGAAATAATGATTGTAAAAGCACAATCTATTCTTTCTTCTGCTTTTACTTCTTTATTTGTCCATTTTGTTTGATTCACAAACTCTGACAAAGAATTCTCTAATGTCTTAAAAACTTGTGTATTTGAACCTTGAACTTGATTATAATTTACAGTAACCAAGCAATTCAATTCTTGTGATTTCATCACAGAGATTGAAAACATTAACAGAGAAAGGAATACAAGTTTACGCATTTATAGTTTTTACAATTTCGTTTATAATATCTTTAGCTACTTCAACTTTAGATTTTAATTCAAAAGATTTCTCATTTAAATCCTTATCAATAATAGTGATTTTATTTGTGTCTGTTGCAAAACCAGCTCCTTTATCTTGTAAAGAATTTAAAACAATTGCATCTAAATTCTTGTGTTTAAGTTTGCTTTTTGCATTTTCTAGCTCATTATTTGTTTCTAGTGCAAAACCAACTAAAAACTGATTTTTTTTAATTTCTCCTAAAGAAGCTAAAATATCTTTTGTTGGTGTCAACTCAATCTCTAACGTAGAATCCTTCTTTTTTATTTTCTGAGTTGCAATATTTTTTGGTTTATAATCTGCTACAGCAGCAGAAAGAATTGCAATATCAACATCCTTATAATATAGGTGTGCAGCATTGTACATTTCATCTGCAGAAACAACATCAATTCTATGTACTAAAGAATGTTTTATTTGCTGATTACTTGGACCCGAAATTAAATATACTTCTGCTCCTAAATTGGCAGCAGCATTTGCGATTGCAAACCCCATTTTACCAGAAGAATGATTTCCTATAAAACGAACAGGATCTATTGCTTCATAAGTTGGACCAGCTGTAAGTAAAACTTTTTTCCCTTTTAAAGGCAATTTTGATAAAATGTCATTTTCTATAAATGACACAATATCTTCAGGTTCTGCCATTCTTCCTTCACCAACTAAACCACTTGCTAACTCACCAGAAGTTGCAGGAATAATTGTATTTCCAAAAGATTTTAATGTATCTAAACTGTTTTTTGTAGAAGGATGTATATACATATCTAAATCCATTGCTGGAGCAAAATATATTGGACATTGTGCAGATAAATAGACCGCTAATAACAAGTTATCGCAAATTCCATTTGCCATTTTAGACATTGTATTTGCAGTTGCAGGAGCAATTACGATATAATCTGCCCAAAGACCTAAATCTACATGACTATTCCACATTTCATTTTCTTCATCTTCTTTATCATAAAAAGTTGAATGAACAGGATTCTTAGAAAGTGTGGAAAGTGTAAGAGGTGTTATAAAATCTTTAGACGCAGGAGTCATAACTACTTTGACTTCTGCGCCTAATTTTATAAATAAACGAACTAAACTAGCCGTTTTGTATGCAGCAATTCCAGCAGTAATTCCTAAAAGAACTTTTTTACCACTTAAAATAGACATTATTCAGTTTCTGGAGTTCTAAAATAAACTTTACCATTTAACCATTCTTCAACAGCAATCGCCGTTGGTTTTGGTAATTTTTCGTAAAATTTAGAAACTTCAATTTGCTCTTTATTTTCAAAAACTTCTTCTAAACTATCGTTATAAGTAGCAAACTCTTCTAATTTATCAACCAACTCTTTCTTTAAGTCTCCGTTAATTTGATTTGCTCTTTTGGCAATAATTGAAATAGCCTCGTAAATATTTTGTGTAGGAGCTTCTAATTCATTCTTATTATAAGTAATAGTACTTAAAGGTGCCTTTGTGTCTTTATAATCCATAATTAGTTATTATTTCTTTTGTGAATCTTTAAATTCTTTTTGTTTAGCTATTAAATCCTCTGACTTTTTGTTTTCGTCATTTAAGGTAACTAACATATTATTAGCCTCATCCATGAATTTAGATTCAGGATAATTTCTTTTTAGTTTTTCATAAGCAGAAATCGCATCTTTTATACGTTCTGGCTTTCTTCTAAATGTACTTTTTAGAACAAAATCATGTGCCGCTTTTAATCTATAATACAATGCTTCTTCTTTAAATTCAGACCCTAAATAGTCTGACAATAAATTATCGAAAGCCTGAATTGCAGCTTTATAATTTCTTAAATCGTAATCTGCTGTTCTGTAATAAGTCTTAGCAATTTCGAAATATTTTTTCTGAAGCTTATATCTTAACTCTTTATAATGGGTATTTGCTTCCTCTATTTTATCTGAATCTGGATACTCGTTTATAAAACCTTGAAAAGCTTCTAATGCTTTATTTGTATCAGTTGGATCTAAACTAAATCGTGGTGAAGCTAATTTATAACTATAAGCAGATAAAAAAGCTGCCTCTTCTTTCTTTGAACTTTTAGGATAATTCTTTGCAAATCGATCAAAATAATAACCAGAAATACTATAGTTTTTCTCGTTAAAATTTGATTGAGCTACCATAAACTGAATACGCTCCATTTGTGGCTTACCTCTATACGTAGGTGTAATTTTCTCGAACAAACGCAAAGCTTTTCCGTAATTCTTACTCTCGTACATTTTAGTAGCCATTTTATACTGGTCTTCAGATGTACCTTTGTTTAATACTTTTTGATATTCGCCACATGAAAATAAGACAAGTGAGAACATCAGTAAATACGCTAAATTTTTAATTTTTTGCATCGTGCAAAATTAGTGATTAAATATGGATTAATAAAACGTTTTTTTACACAGTAAATTGTGTAGTGTAATTGTCTACAAAAAACGTAAAAAAAGCGATAAGTTGATACTAAAAGTATGTTAATATTATTGTTGCGTATTATCTGGAGTAATTAATTGTTTAATATCGTTATCAAAAAGGTAAAAACCACTTTTATCATCGCCTATTAAACTAATCTTATCTAAAATATTTCTAGCTAATGCTTCTTCTTCTATTTGCTCTGAAACATACCATTGCAAGAAATTATGAGTAGCATAATCTTTTTCTTGTAGAGAAATATCAACCAAATCGTTTATAGATGCAGAAACAGCAACTTCATGATTAAATAATTCTTGAAACATTTCTTTAAAAGAACCAAAAGAAACTGGTGGTGCTGATAAAGCAGAAATAATTGCATGCCCTCCTCTTTCATTTATAAACTTCACTAATTTTAACATGTGCATTCTTTCTTCGTCTGAATGCGCATACATAAATTGCGAAACACCTTCAAAACCCTGTGTTTCAGCCCAAGAAGCCATTGCTAAATATACTTGAGAAGATTCTGCCTCAATAACTACTTGTTTATTTAATGCGTCTTGAATAATTGGTGATAACATATTTCTTATTTAAAGTTCGCTACAAATTTAGCTATTTTAACTGAAAGTTCTGTACTAGATTTTACCAAAGGCAAACGTACATCATCTTTACAAATACCTAATTCTTGTAAAACTGTTTTTATTCCTGCAGGATTATTCTCTTCGAAAATATAATCTATAATATCCATCATTTTATAATGAATATCATAACCTTCTTTATTATTTCCTTGTAAACCGTGGTTTATCATCGTAGAAAACTGTTTTGGAAACGCTTGTCCAATTACAGAAATCACTCCAGAACCACCAGCTAAGGCTACTCCTAATGCTAAATCATCATCACCAGAAATTATTAAAAAACCTGCTGGTTTATCTTTTAATAAAGTATAATACTGTTGCTTGTTGTTACCTGCTTCTTTAACAGCTACAATATTATCGAAATCATTTGCTAAACGTAAAGTTGTAGCTGGTTCCATATTTTTTGCTGTTCTACCAGGAACATTGTATAAAATAATTGGCAAATCTGTAGCTTCTGCAATTGCTTTAAAATGCTGATAAAACCCTTCTTGTGTTGGCTTACTATAATAAGGTGCAACAGAAAGAATACCATCTATACCAGTAAAATTTCTAGTTTTTAATTCTTCTATAACTAAAGCTGTATTATTACCACCAACTCCTAAAACTAAAGGTAAACGCTTATTATTAGTTTTAATAATAACATTTATAATCTCTTGTTTTTCTTCTTTAGTAATCGTTCCGCTTTCGCCAGTTGTACCATTGATAACTAAATAATCTGTTCCGTTATCAATATTGTAATTCACCAATTTTATAAGCGCATCAAAATCTACACTTAAATCTTCTTTAAAAGGCGTAATTAACGCAACTCCAGTTCCAATAAATTTTTGCATTCTATAGTATTTTAAAGCTGTAAAATTACGATTTTAAGACGGATTTAATTATAAAAAAAGCTATTCTTAGTAAGAATAAACAACTTTATTATTAAAGTTTAATTTTTTAGTTTCTTCAGAATTTGAAGGTACTTTTTTAGTTCTGAAGAAAATTGCTGAACATTTTCTAATTCTGTAGAAATTTCAAGCTCATATAACTTTGAGTTTACTTCTGAAAAACCTGCTTTAAAACCTGCATTAGAGTCTAAAATAGCTTTTTCTAAATACAAATGATGCTGATTAAAATAACCTATCAATAAATCAAATGGTTGTTCTAAAAAGCTCTGAAAGGTTGGTTCTATAAATTTCCCTTTCCAATTTATATCTTTTTCTGAAAAATGTTTAAAAGAGACTTCGTCTGATTTATCAAATTTCTTAAAGGAATATATTTTAGAATTCTTTAAACCTAAGACAGCTTCAATTTCTGATTGTAGGTCTGTTTTTGATGAAACAGCTTCAGTTGTAAGTATACCAACAGTAATAATCTCTTTTTGAGAGACAATTCTATTTTCTTGAAGTTTTGATACTATTTTATCAAACTTCTTTCTTAATCGAGATTCTTTTAAATTAGATAAATTCATCTACTTATTTACAATTTCTAATAAAATAAACTGATTTAACTGTTTTCCATAAAGTTGAAAATTATCATCAGAAACCAAAACTAAAGATTCATTTCCGTTTGCCAATTTTGGGCCAAATGAAATTCCTTCAATATTATCAACTATTCCTTCTGTTAGCTCACCTCTTACATCTTCAAAGTTGAATACTAATCTTTTTTTAAGCGGAGTAAAAACTGTTTCTTTTAATGATTCAATATCTAAAACATTGGTTGTTGTTTCATCAGCAGTTGCCTCAAAAATTCTTATGATATTCCCCAAAGCTCCATACCCACTTTGATAAGTTCTTTCAATAATAAAGAAATGATTTTCTTTATATTCTAAAATAGATGTTAAGCCATTTAAATTGATATTGCCTTTTGAAGGTTTGGTAATATGTTCTAATTGATATGCAAATTGCTTTGTTGCCTTCTTAGATTCCTTATCGAAATAAGTAATTCTAATTGGTGAAGATGCTTTCTTAAAAGTAGGTTCATCTCCATCAACTATTAAAGGCGATTCCATTGCTACCCAAAAACCTTGTCCATTTATACTATTAGAAGAACCTTCAAAAGCTCCATTATGCTTTAATTTCACAATTTTATTTGGAATAAAATAATCTGGAATAGTATAACTGCATACAAAATTACCCAAAGAGTCGGTTGCAAAAACTGATGGACTTTTACCTTTAAGGATGGATCCTTCACTAACAAAATTAACTTCTTGAGTTTCCTTATCTATGAAGATTGATTCTAAATCTAAAAAATTTTCATTGTAAAAAGCAGTTGTAGTGTCATTTAAATAAAAAACATTCTTAAAATCTACAGATTTAATTTTGTTCTGTTGAATATCAATTTTTGCTTTTACAAATCTTGGACTCTTAGAATCATCAACTACAAAATAAAAGAATCCGTTTGCATAATCTATACCTGAAAGTCCACCAATAAAAGAATTGTTTATTTCTAGTGAATCTTTCACTACATATTCGTCTAAAAAAACAAGTTCTACTTCCTTCTTTTTAGTGCAAGAATAAAAAATAAAGAACACTAGAAGAACATATAAAATATTTTTCATTACTATCTTTTATAGGATTAATATTTAACAGAGTTACCAAATATAATGATTTATGTAAGTTGAAAATAAATACTTCGTCAAAAATTTTAAATCCACTGAGATGAACAAAAAAACATTATTCATTTTAAAAATAATTACAGTAATAATTATGCTTCAAATATTATTTTATAATTTTATTGAGCTAAAGAAAGTATTGGTCTTTTTACAAAACTAGCAGGAGAGAATGAAGCTTTTAGGAGAACAGGAACTGGAGTATTAGAGTTAACTGCTTCAATATTAATTCTTATCCCTAGAACAACATGGATGGGCGCTTGATTAACTGTAGAATTAATCAGTGGAGCAATTTTTGATCATTTAACAAAATTAGGCATTGAACATAATAATGATAGTGGACTTCTTTTTACAAGCGCTTTTATAATATTTATTGCAGGAGCAATCGTCTTATATTTTTAAAGAAAAAAAATCCTTTAATAGGAAAAATGATTGAAAAAAAATTATTATTTTTTTTGACATTTATTTGCGTATTAGAATATATATCTTTAATATTGTAGTGTAATTACAATTAAACATTTTAAAAGTAATTATTGTTTTCCCCTAAATCAATACATATGAAATAATTTTTTTTGAAATCATCCCCCTGATTATTGGAGCCCCCTAAAATATCTAATAATTGATTGAAAAATAAAAAAATATATCTATTCATTTAGAATAAAAAAGCGGTTACTTCTTGTAACTGCTTTTTTTATTTATAAAATATTCTTTCTATAAGTTTACATATTAGAAATTTAATGACACTGTTTATTATAAACTTCTCATCATTTATATAATCAACAAACTCACTAATATTTTAAAAATTAAAATTCATTTAAAACTCCATAAGTTTTACATTTATTATTGAACACGAATTAACAAGCTAGTATTCAATTCAAAAACTAGCATATTTACACACAAAAAATAAATCATTTCAATTTTCTTTATCAAAGGATAAAATCAAAATATAATGATTTAATAAAATAAAGAATATTTTTTACGATTTTAGTTGTTTTGTATCCTTTTTATTTATATTATTGTAGTGTAATTATATTATTATAGTTACTATTTTCCCCTAGATCAATACATATGACGTAAATTATTTTTTTATCATCCCCCTAATTATTGGCTCCCCCTAATTAAACTAATAATTGATCAAAAGAATAAAAAACTATATCTATTTATTTAGAACAAAAAAAAGCAGTTACTTTTAGTAACTGCTTTTTTATTTCAATATCTTTTCTTCTAAGAATCTTTAATAATCATTGCTTTACATATTAAATATTGAGCTACAATATAAGTGACCATTATAGTTACACCATACATTTCTCTTGCTTCATGAAATTTATTAACAGCTAAGAAACTATCTGATATTATAAAAATTAAAGCTCCTAAAAACAACCATAAATTTTCTGTAGTTTTTTGTTGTAAATAATTCAATAAAGTTAGCGTACCAAAAGCAGAAATTATGATTCCATAAATTATCACAGGAATTAACATATCTCCTAAATTGTCTTTAATTAAAAGAACGATACTTCCAAAAACAAGTACAAATGGAATTGAAGCTGTAATTATTTTGGTAAAACCTATTTTTCTCAAATAACCCGATGAAATTTTTATATATAAAATGTGAGCCATTAGAAAAGAAACCAACCCAAATAAGAAGAATTGGTCTTTAAAAAGTAAAAAGGTATCACCCCAAAAAGAAAAGAATAATGCTGAGATGTACCAGAAACTAGGTTTTTTAACTGCGGATAAATAAACAACTGCTAAAAGAATTGTTATAAATGGTTTTGTTAAAGCACCTAATGTTTCATTATACAAAAGCCCAAAAATATGTAAAACAACTATAATTAGAAATAGTACCGAAAATACTTTGGTCTGCTTTTTCATAAATTATAATTTTCTTCTGTTATCTTCAGATTGCGTGTCAATTAACTTGTTATACGGATCTACTCCTACTTCAACAGGCTTCTTATCAACTATAATTTTAATCTTATTGTTAATCTTCGTAATCTTATACTTCTTCAAATAAAGCTCTTTTTCTTTCTTTTCTCCATCAACCTCTTCTTCTGTGAAAATTCCAATATCTATATAATCTGCTAAAGGCACAGATAAAATTGGTTTCTTCATTTTATCAGTTTTATAAGTCAATGTATCGCCTACTTGCTCACCGTAATAACGTTTTCCTTTTTCATCATTTCTGTATTTAGAAACTTCAAACTCTATTTCTACTTCATATTTTCCGTTTTCTAATTCAGTAGATTTTGCGTCTAATATTCTATTTCTATATAAAGTAATCGTTTCAAACATGTCCTTAATTACATATTGTAACGAATCTGGAGTTGCTTCTCTAATATAATCAACCATTTCTATAGAAGTTGTATAAGGAGCTTCTTGAAACTTCACTTTTTCAACATATTTCTTTAAAGCTCCATTTAGTTTTTCTTCACCTATATAATCACTCAAAGCATAAAAGACTAAAGATCCTTTTTGATAACGAATATATCCTTGTCCATCATTATACATCAATGCATTTTCACGCTTTCTTTCCATCGTTCTTTGCATCAAATAATCATCTAATGCTTTCTTTAAAAAAGTACGAATTTTCTCTTTTCCTTTTTGATGTTCTAATACTTTTAAAGAAACGTATTCAGATAAACTTTCAGACAACATTGTCGCACCTAAAACATCTGCTCCAATAACTTGATGCGCCCACCATTGATGCGCAACTTCATGCACAGTAATTGCAAACGGATAATCTACTCCATCATCATTTTTATCATCTACATCAGCAATAAACCCAACACCTTCTGAAAAAGGAATTGTATTTGGAAAAGATTGCGCAAAGCTTCCTCCTGTTCTTGGAAACTCTACAATTCTTAATTGTTTATGTTGATAAGGGCTAAAGTTTTTAGAATTATAATCTAAAGATGCTTTCATCCCTTTCATCATTCTATCTAAATTAAACTCATGTCCTTTATGATAATAAATTTCTAAACTGATTCCTTTCCAGTTTTCTTTTTTTACTTTATATCTAGCTGAATTAAAAGCATAGAAATTCAAAATTTTACTATCCATTTTATAATGGAAATATTTTCTATCATTTTCTATCCATTCATTTTGCAAATACCCTGGAGCAATTGCAATTTGATCTTTAGATGTAGAAACTGTAGCTTCAAAATCGATCCAATCTGAATCTTTAGAAATATAAGTATCTCCTAAAGCTGTTGAATCTGATGGTTTTGGACGTAAATCATTTTTTGGTAAATCGTATTTTTTACGTGTTTTATTATCTGTTAATTCTGCCTGAGAAGAATATCCTAAAGAAGGAAACATAGAAAAATTATTGATAAATGTCCCGTTTTCTCTTACTGGAGATTTTTTTCTGTACGTTGTATTTTTCTTGCTTTTTACAGATAAAGAAAGCTGCAAAGTATCTCCTGGTAAAATTTTATCTTTAAAATGATACATATCAAAATGCTGAATTGTATCTTCTAAAACCAAGGTATTTGGCTTATTAAACTCAAAAGTACTTTCTAAAGAATTATGGTTTAAAAACAACGTATCAATCGCTTTATTTGTTTTATTCACCATTACAAAAGTTGCAGAAGCATCAAATAATCTTTCTTTCGGAAAAATATTTACATCTGTTTTTACGGAAATAATTCTTGGTTGTGCATACCCTTCATATTTTTTATACGTCTTCTCCCAATTAACACTTTGCAATTCTGCTTCTTTAGAAGATGTTCTTTTTGCTTTTGCTCCTGTTTCTTGATAAATTGAATATCCTAAACCTAAAAATGCAATTAAGAAAACTCCAAATCCTATAGCTGCAAACCCTTTAAATCGTGTTTTAGCAATTGAAATTCTCTCTATAAACGAATTCGGTATTCCACGAACCCAAAACAGAAAAGAGACAAATAATAGTACCACCCCACATAAAATCCAATATAATTTATACCATAAAAAAGGTTCTAAAATTCCATAACCATTCATATCAGAATAGTTAAAACGTGGACCTTGACCATATTTAAATATAGATTGCTCTATTCCTGCCAATGATAAAAATGGCATTCCAATAGAAATTACAAGCAATACAAATAATCCCAAATAAGGGTTCCCTATTAAGGTTTGAACAAATATTGATAATAAAGCCCAAACAAGAAGACTTAAGAAATTTAAACAATAAAGTTCAAAAAGATAATGACCAATTTCAAAATTATAATAGCCTTTATACATTTGAAAAACCATACCAGAAACTATAATTACTGCCAATAAAACCAATTGCATTTTTATTAAAGCAATTAATTTAGATAACAACAACGTCCAGTTAGGAATCGGAGTTGCATCAACCAAATGATTTATTTTGGCAATTTTTGCTCTATGCACTAACATACCCGCATATAAAAATGTACAAATGTTTATAGAAGCAAAGAAAACGCCACTAAGGTTTAACATTTTCCAAGTAATTGGTAATGTTGGTGTTCCAAAAATGTCTCCTACTTCAGATAACGTAACAACGATTAATACAAGTCCGACTAATACAATTGAAATAAATGCCCAACTTTTAAAGATGTATTTAAAATCGAGATTCGATAATTTCCAAGTTGTTTTTAAATTTTGAAGAAAAGAATAATCATAAGATACTTTAGGTAAAGAAATTCTTGTAATTCCGCTAAAGTTGGTTTTTGTAACTCTCTCTGCTTTAGGTTTACTAAAAGAAATAGAAATTGCATTCTGGCTAAATTTAAAGAACTTGAACACGAATCCAAAAATAACCGTTGAAATTACCAACCATAATAAACGGTTGTATACAATCATTTCTTTTAATGGAATTTGTAATTCATTTTGTTCAGAAGGCGTCCAATACTTTGTATAGTAACTAGAAGCAGCTGAACCAAAAGGATCTAAAATTGCCGCTAAACCTCTATGCTCTGGGTCAGAAAGCAAGCTTTCTAAAACCCCTTGACCAAACATTAAAATAATTACCGTTATAAAACCTGCTGCAATATTTCTTGTAAAAGCAACAACAGCAAAAACAATAGCACCAAACAATAAAACATTTGGTAAAATAAATACAAAATACGTTTGTAAATAGGTAACTACATTAAATGGACCTACAATATCTGGGTTTGTACCAGGAATACGAAAACCAACGACCATTCCCAAAGCAATTGAAAAAACAATAATAGATACAATTACAATTGAACTAAAAAACTTAGCAAATAAGTAATTTGCTTTGGTAAAAGGATAGGAATACAAGATCGTATGCATTTCACTTTTAAAATCTCTAAATATTGAAACCCCAACAATTGAAGGAAATAAGAAGAATATAAAAATGGTTAATGCATTAAATAAACCAGAAACTCCTATTGGTGAATTTACAATTCTAGAAGAACCAGTTGTGGCTGTTACTGAATCGAATAAACCAGCTGAAGCTGCTGATAAAAAGAAAGCCAATATTAAGAAAATACCTATATAAATATAAAATGCAGGTTTATTAAACCAGTATTTTAATTCTTGTTTGAAAATAGTTGAAAACATAATTTAAATGTGTAAAAGTTGAACTGTTAAATTGTTTAATCGTGCTGTTTATGCGGTAACAGGTTCATCTTGTTTTAAAGCGATAAAATATACATCATCTAATTGCGGAGTTGCAGCAATAAAATCATCCGCAGGTTTTTCTGCAGAATGCACTCTTATATTTAACGTATTATCTTGATTGTAGTTCGATGATAAAATATTGAAGTTTTTTTCATTTTCTTCTAAATCATCTCTAGTGATAATTTTAGTCCAAATTGTATTTGCAATTTCTTTAGTTGCTTCTTGTGGAGTTGTATGCTTTAATATTCTACCTCCATTTAAAATTGCCATTTCATTACATAATTCTTTTACATCTTCTACAATATGTGTCGAAAAAATAACAGTTGTATTTGTACCAACTTCACGTAAAACATTTAAAAAACGATGACGTTCTGCAGGATCTAAACCTGCAGTTGGCTCATCAACTATAATTAATTTTGGATTATTTAAAAGTAATTGTGCAATACCAAAACGCTGCTTCATTCCTCCAGAATAACCTGCAACATGCTTGCGTCTTACATCAAATAGATTAGTAATTTCTAAAACCTCATTTACAATTGCTTTTCTTTCTGATTTATTAGAAATACCTTTTAAAGTAGCAAAATAATCTAACAAATCTTCCGCAGACATTTTTGGATACACTCCAAAAGATTGAGGCAAATACCCAAGAACCTTTCTCAAAGACATATTATCTTCTAAAACATTAATATCTCCAAAAGTAATTGAACCAGAATCAGGACTTTGCAAAGTTGCAATTGTTCTCATCAGAGATGATTTTCCCGCTCCATTAGGACCTAATAAACCAAACATTCCTGTACCAATTTCGATACTTAAATTGTCTATAGCTTTTACTCCGTTTTTATAAGTCTTGGTTAAATTTTCAATTACTAACTTCATATTCTTGGTTTTAGTGATTTTACTTTTGATATTAGTGCTAAAGTAAGAAGTTTTGTTACACTTTTTTGTGATTATTTTAAGGCAAATCATAAAAATTCGTTTTATTTTTACACAAACTGAAAAGATATTATGGCGAAAAAATCAATTTTAAATAAAAAATCACTTACATTTTTAGAAAAATACTTAAATAATGCTGCTCCAACTGGTTATGAATGGGAAGGTCAGAAAATTTGGATGGATTATCTAAAACCTTATGTAGATACTTTTATTACTGACACTTATGGTTCTGCAGTTGGTGTTATAAATCCAGATGCAAAATACAAGGTTGTTATTGAAGGGCATGCTGATGAAATTTCTTGGTATGTTAATTATATTTCTGATAATGGATTGATTTACGTGATTAGAAATGGAGGTTCTGATCATCAAATTGCACCGAGTAAAATTGTAAATATTCATACTAAAAACGGAATTGTAAAAGGTGTTTTTGGATGGCCAGCAATTCACACTAGAAATAAAGCGAATGAAGAAGCGCCAAAACCAGACAATATTTTTATTGATACAGGTTGTGCTACAAAAAAAGAAGTTGAAGATTTAGGTGTTCATGTTGGTTGTGTAATTACGTATCCAGATGAATTTCATATTTTAAATGGAGACAAATTTGTTTGTAGAGCTTTAGACAACAGAATGGGTGGTTTTATGATTGCTGAAGTTGCTCGTTTACTAAAAGAGAATAAAAAAGAATTGCCTTTTGGATTGTACATTACAAATTCTGTACAAGAAGAAATTGGTTTACGTGGAGCAGAAATGATTACACATACAATTCAACCAAATGTTGCTATTGTTACTGATGTTACGCATGATACAACTACTCCAATGATTGAGAAAAAATCTGCTGGACATTTAGAAATGGGTAAAGGTCCTGTTATAGCTTACGCTCCTGCTGTGCAACAAAAATTACGTGATTTAATTACAGAAACTGCCGAAGCAAAAAAGATTCCTTTTCAACGTTCTGCACTTTCTAGAGCAACAGGTACAGATACTGATGCATTTGCATACAGTAATGGTGGTGTTGCTTCTGCATTAATTTCTCTTCCATTAAGATACATGCACACAACTGTAGAAATGGTTCATAAAGAGGATGTTGAAAATGTGATTAAAATGATTTATGAAACACTTTTAAATATTAAAGACGGAGAAACTTTTTCTTACTTTGAGTAAAATTTTTATAAAAAATATAACATTTTTGGGTTTATTAATTGCATTTATTTCATGCAATAATAAACCCAATCATTTTGAAAAAAATGTTCATTGGGAAAAATTTAAAATCAATTTAGATAAAAATAATATTGATTATTTAATTAAAAATTCATTTGACTCAATTAAATGTGTTGATTGCGTTCCGAATGAAACTGAAAGCCTAAGTTCAAGTATCTATATATTTAAAAATTATAAAAATAAATTTTACAACAAAGATCTTTTAGACAAAAAAGAGTATTCAGTTTATCAAGATGATTTAATGATTAGAATTAATTATGGCTTTGAAGAAAATTATGGTAATGAGAGTCATAATATAATTTATATGTTTGATAAAACAGAAGGCAATTTTTTACTTACAGGAATGATTACAATCCCTTAAATTATGAAACTCACCAATCAAAAACACCTTTTCAGTATTCCTGAAGAAATAACGTATTTAAATATTGCTAGTCAATCACCTTCTTTTAAAGCTGTTGAACAAGCAGGAATTGATGGTGTTTTAGAGAAAAGTCATCCCTATAAAATTACAGGAGACCATTATTTTGAGCCTGTAAAAGAAGTCAAAAAATTGTTTGCTAAACTTATTGATGCAGATGACTTTAATAGAATTGCAAATATTCCTTCTGCTTCTTATGGATTGGCAACAGCAGCTAATAATATCACCTTAAAAAAAGGAGATGAAATTCTTTTAGTTGACGAACAGTTTCCTAGTAATTATTATGTTTGGGAAAAACTAGCAAATAAATTTGATGCAAAAATTACGGTTGTTTCAATGCCTAAAGAAAGAAAAAATAGAGGTAAAAATTGGAATGAAGCAATAATAAATTCAATTTCTGATAAAACAGCAGTTGTAACTATAGGAAATATTCATTGGGCAAACGGAACTTTATTTGATTTAAAAGCAATTAGCAAAAAAGTAAAAATAAACAATGCTTTATTAATTATTGATGGAAGTCAGTCTGTTGGAGCATTACCTTTTTCGGTGAAAGAAATTCAACCTGATGCTCTAATTTGCGCAGGTTATAAATGGTTATTTGGGTCTTATGGTTGTGGTTATGGCTATTTTGGCGAATATTTTGACAATGGAAATCCATTAGAAGAAAATTGGTCTAATCGTTTAAATAGCGAAAACATGAGCCATTTAACTTCTTACGAATCTAAATACAAACCTTTAGCAAATAGATATTCTACGGGTGAACATGCAAGTTTTATTTACATAAAAATGCAAATTGAGGCTTTAAAGCAAGTTTTAATCTGGAGTCCAAAAGCAATTCAAGAGTATTGTAAAGAAACTACTTCTGATGCTGTTAAAATATTAAAACAAAATGGTTGTTTTATTGAAGACGATAACTTTAGAACACATCATTTATTTGGCGTTGAATTACCTGAGAAATTAGATATTGAAGAATTGAAATCGAAACTACAACAAGAAAATATTTTTATTTCTTTTAGAGGAAATTACATTCGTCTTTCTTGTCATTTATACAATACCAAAGAGGATTTTACTAAATTAACAAACTGCATTTTATCTTGTTTATAAATGGATGAACTAATTGATATTTTAACTCCCGAAGGAAAATCAACAGGAAAAACGGCTTTAAAATCTGAAGCTCATAAAAATGGTTGGTTTCATGCAACTGTTCATATTTGGTTGTTTACTTCGGATGAAAAAATAGTATTACAAAAAAGAGCACTGACTAAAAAAGTATTTCCTGGTTTGTGGGATATTTCTGTTGCAGGACATGTTGGTGCAGGTGAAGAAATTTTAACATCAGCAAAAAGAGAAGTTTTTGAAGAAATTGGCTTACAAATAGAAGATAGAGACCTCATCAAAATTGGGACAAGAATTCATCAAGTTTCTCATGCAAATGGAATTCAAGATAACGAACATCACCATGTTTTTATAGCTGAATTAAAAGTTCCTTTATCAAAATTAACAATGCAAAAAGAAGAAGTTGATGACATTAAATTACTTAAGTTATCAACCTTAATAAATACAAAAAACCTTGAAAACGTTTTGCTTCCAAGGTTTCATGATTATTATGTTTCGGTTTACAATGAAATTATAAAAATTACATCAAAATGAAAAAAGGAAAAATTTTAAATTTATTTGAAGGCAGCAATGCTAGTCAAAATACCGAAGAAAAATATGCTATCCTTTTAGATAAATTCATTTTACCTTTTACAAATAATTTTATTGATTTTGAATATCAAGAAGAGGTTTTTGATATTGCTATAGACGCTTGGAATTATGGAAATATAAAATACCTTTTAGGTGAAAATGAGTTTAAAGAAATAATATCGATAGCAAAAGATAGTGATATTAATTATCCTTTAATAAAAAAGATGATTACTCATAAGGTGTCAAAATTTAAAGAATTTACTAATTTTATTATTGATTTTGAAATTGAAGAAGTTAATGGCGTTTTAAAACTAAAGGTAGTTACAGAAAAAGAAGAAAACTATATGATAGATATGCTGATGGGAACATCAGAACCAGAATCTAATAATGATGATTTTGAAGAGAACTTTATAAATAGATCTGCAATTTCTTTAAAACCCTTACATCCTTTTATAAATTGGCACGACACTATTTATCCAGATTCTAAATTTGATGAATCAACTTTTAATGAAATTAATATTTATTTAATTAACAACAGTAATTATGAAGATATTGAGGCTTATTTAAAAAAGAAATTCGATAGATATTTTATGATGGAATTAGATGGCTGGCACACCAATAAAAAGGAATGGCCACAAAAACGAACATACAAAATGTTTAAAGAATGGTTTCGTATAGATATATCTACTTCAGTTTATGATTTAGAAAAAACTCCTGTAAGTAAAACTGAATAAAATTTATCAACAAACAGAAAAAGATGAAAAATAGTATTGCAGAACGTGTTTCCGATTTCTTAAAGAACTACCCTCCTTTTAATTTATTAACTAACAAGAAAATATTAGAAATTTCTACGGAAGTAAAAGTCATCTATTTAGAAAAAGGAAAAGTACTTTTTAATCAGAATGACAAAATTCATAAATATTTCTACATTGTAAGAAATGGTGGTATTAGTTTAAGTAAAAAATCTGAAAACGATAAAACTCTTATTGATATTTGTGATGGTGGAGATATTTTTGGTTTAAGACCATTAATTAGTAAAGAAAATTATTTATTAGATGCAACTGCAAATGAAGAATCTATTGTTTTTGGAATTCCGATAGAAGTTTTTGAAGCAGTATCAGAAAAAAACTTGAAAATTAATAAATACCTTATAACTTCTTTTGCCTCAAAATCTTTTGACCCTTATACAAATGAGCAAAGTAGCAATGTATTTACAGATTATATTGAAAAAAATAATTTAGTTGATTCTAATTTAAACTCTGTTAAATACACAAAAAAACCACTAAGTTGTACCGTAAAATGGACTGTTAAGGAAGCTGCCATAAAAATGAGCAATCGAAAAATTGGTTGTATAATAGTCGTTAATGACGCATGTTATCCTATAGGAATTATTACAAATAGTGATCTTAAAAATAAAATAGCAACAGGCCTTTTTTCTATAGATACATCCGTGCAAGAAATTATGTCTACGCCTGTAATTACACAGTCTAAAAACCTTACTATTTTAGATGCTCAACTACAAATGATAAAACATAAAGTAGGGCATTTATGTATTACAACGGATGGAACAAGCAATTCTAAATTAATTGGAATTTTAACAAATCATGATGTTTTAGCCTCTCTTGGAAATAACCCTACCGTTATTTTAAAAGAAATTAAGAGAGCAAAAAAAACGAAGGAAATTCGTAAAATCAGAAATAAAGCGAACCTACTTTTAAAATCATATTTAGAACAGAATATTCCATTATCACATATTTCTAAAATTATTTCAGAAATAAATGATAGTGTAACAATCAGAATTATTGAGCTTTCTTTAAAAAAGATGGATTCTCCTCCACCTGTAAAATTCTCTTGGTTAGCTATAGGTAGTCAAGGAAGAAAGGAACAGCTTTTATACACCGATCAAGACAATGCTTTAATTTTTGAAGATACTGATGCAGCAGATTATTTAAAAACCAAAAAATATTTTTTAAAACTAGCAAGTCATATTACAAAGTCACTTCATAAAGTTGGATATGAATATTGTCCTGCAGAAATGATGGCTAGCAATCCTGAATGGTGTATGTCTTTGTCTGAATGGAAAAACAAGTTTAACGACTGGATTATTAATGTTGATGATAAAGCAATTTTATTATCTTCGATTTTCTTTGATTACAACACTGTTTATGGTGAAGTTAACTTAGCAAAAGAATTGAGTAAAAGTATTTTTGAAACACTAAATGAAAGAACTTTAATCTATACTTTTTTAGGAAAAGAAGCAATTGCAAGCCCTTCTCCTTTAGGTTTCTTTAAACAGTTTTTAGTAGAGAATAATGGAGATAGAAAAGATTCTTTTAATATCAAAAAAAGAGCTTTAATGCCATTAATCAATGCTGCAAGGCTTTTAATATTATCAAAAAATGTATCAGAAATTAATAATACATCACAACGTTTCGAAAAATTAGCAGAATTAGAACCTCAAAATAAAGAGCTATACCAATCTTGTGCATATGCTTTTAAAGCTTTACTAAAATTTAAAACTAAGCAGGGGATTTTAAATAACGATTCTGGTAAAATTATTTTATTAGAGTCTTTAACAAAAGAAGAAAAGTTAAAATTAAAACGCTGTTTTAAACCAATCAGGGAAATTCAAGAATTACTTTCTAATAGATTTAATTTAAAAAATATTCGATAACAATGAAGTTGAATTGGTTTAGTAAAAAAGAAAAACCCGTATTACCTTCCTATTATTTGGAGTATGAAGCAAGTATTTTACAAAATAAAGAACTCCCAATTAAAGAAACTAGGTTTATTGTTTTTGATACAGAAACCACTGGTTTTTCGCGTAGAGATGACAGGGTACTTTCTATCGGAGCCATTTCTTTAATTGATAATGCAATTAATGTAAATGATGTTTTTGAGGTGTATGTTTTACAAAAAGTGTTTACTGCAGAAACGGTACCTATTCATGGGATTTTAAAAGAAGGGAGAATTGAAAAAATAACGGAACTAACTGCTTTAAAACTTTTCTTAAACTATATTCAAGATGCAGTTTTAGTTGGTCATCATGTCGGTTTTGATATAGATATGATGAACGAAATTTTAAAAAGAAACAATTTACCCAAATTACAAAACAAAACGCTTGATACTGGTACTCTTTATAAAAAATCTAAACACACAGTTTATCAAGAAAAAGATAAACACTACTCTCTCGATAATTTGTGTGATGAATTAAATATTTCTAAAAGCGATCGTCATACAGCAAGTGGTGATGCATATATTACAGCGATTGCTTTCTTAAAAATACTGTCTCGTTTAAATAAAAACGACGATTTAAAACTTAAAGATTTACTGCTTGATTAATTTTTAGGCTTTTCATAAAATGAGTCATCTAATTGACCTTGACTAATTAATGGCAGCGTAAATTCTATTGCAGGTTTTGCAGGTTCTGTTGGCACTCCGTTTTCATCTTTGTTATACCAAGTAATTTCTTTGGGTAACATCAATCCGTTTACATTTTCCCATTTATGATATCTAATCATTTTAAATTTATCACTTGGTTTTTTAGATCTAAACGTAACTGTATAGGCTAACCATTCCATTTGATAGGTTTTAGGATTATAATAAATGATATAATTATCGTCTGGAGAAGTTCCTTTATCTGAAGCGTAAGAAATTTTATAATCAGGATAATTTGTTCCTTCAAAAATTAAATCATCTACTTTACTATAAGTAATTCCATCATCTGACAACACAAAAGGCATTGCATAAAAATAGAAATATAAGTTATAATAAAAACTAGGGTTTCCTTTATAAGTTCCTTTGATATCTTCATCTAACCAAACTTCTTTTCCGTCGAAACCTAAAGAATATTTTGGCGTGTTAATTACAATTTTACGCGAATTCAAGTCTGAAGTATGGATTTCTTCTCCTTTATTGAAAGATAAAACTTTGGCATTTCTCCACGCCTTTATTCCTCCATGTTTTTATTGCAGAATTGAAAGTTCCTGTTTCATCATTAAAAATTCAAAAAGAAGAAGTTACTGACATTAAATTATTTGATTTAGATATTCTTAAAAACACAAAAAACCTCGAAAACGTGTTGCTTTCAAGGTTTCATGATTATTATGTTAGTGTTTATGATAAGATTATTGAGAATTTATCTTAAACTACCATCTTCTAAAATATCAATATATACTGTACCAATACCATTTGGTGTTTTTACAATACTTTTATTGTTTTCATGTAATAAAAATTTTAAACTAACTTTTGCTTCAGGAGAAATTTCGTTAATTTTTTCAAAACTTGGTGGTGCCCATGTATTAAACTTTGTTAATTTTGGATGACTAGTCATAAATGGTCTAATTATAGAAGATTTTTCTCCATTTCCTGACACATTATCTCCAATATTTTTATTTGGTATTATAAAATTTTCATATTCTATAGAATCTATAATCACAAATTTATTATTATCATTTATAACACCATTATAAAATATAAAACCAGTATAATCTTTTTCAGAATAATTTCTAATTATTAACTCATAACCACTTTCTTCTGCTTCATCAATATTGCCAATTGAAGGAATACAAGAATAGCTTACACATAAAATAATTAAATATATAAAGTATTTTATTTTTTTAGTTTCCATAATAGGGGTTTTTATTTATTTCTTCTGATAAATAAACTGGTTTTGTTTTATCTGCTCTAATTATTTTTAAATAAGCAAGTTCTTGAGGTTCAGTAATACCTTGTGTTGGAAAAAGATTATTCATATCAATAAAAACGGCATGATCTTCAATTAAATCATAAGCAAAATCTTTTAGTTCATTTGCAGATGGTTCATTTAAACCCGTTTTCATCCATAAAAATTTTTTAAATGTAGTTTTATCTTGGTATAATTGCCTACCAACTTCGTTATTATGATAGTCCATATACAAAGTACCTACTTCATTAGTGGCACATCTTTCATTTAAATCTGCTATTTTCTTTGCAAAATTAAACTTTTTAAGTTTAGAAGATGTTGTCCAATAATATCTAGAAAGTAAAGCATTCCAAACAGTATGCCTATAATCGTCTCTTTTAGTATTATTTGGGTCTAAGTGGTCATATTTACTTCTAGATGAATTTGTTGCACCCTTGTCTGCAAAATACATTGAATACAGTTGTTTGAAATCTATCCAATTAATATCTCCAAGCCTTAAAATACAGTCTTTTTTTTCTTCGTTTGGTAAATTTTCTGAATTATGAGTTGGAATAACGGGAGGATTATTATTAGGAGGATTATAATAAACAAAATCATCAAGATCTAGAACTCCTTCCATATGATTTACAATTGTGTTATTTAAAGCCCTAGCATAATACTCATCAATTAAATCGATTTGATCTTCAATTTCTGTTTGAGATAATTCTGGAAAATCGTATTGAATCATCTCTAAATTTACTCCGTTTTCTTCATAAGGGAAAAAAGGTAAAACCTGTTCTGCAGATTCTAAAGCCTGTTCAAATTCGTAATCTAAATTATCTGTTTTAGATTGGTAATTCCCAATTTTTTTTCTTTTACTCTTTAAAACTTTTAGGAAACTTTCAGACTCGTCTAAAACTATTTCTTTTTCATCAAGAGCAAAACGGTTTTTTACTATTAATCCTTTGTAGTTTATTGTGGTAGCTTCTACTAAAGGCTTTTCATTTAAACTTGTAATACTATCTTGTTCAGAACAAGAAGATAAAATAAATAAGAAAATTAATAGATATTTAAAAAACCTAAGATGTGTGTGTGTGTGTGTGTGTGTGTGTGTGTTAAATTCATAGTTTTATTTTTTTTTCAAATTTAACTAATATTTAGATTATAAGAATAGGGGAAAAACACCTTTTTTTATACAAAAAACTAAATTGTACTAACTATTTTTACCATCTACTAAAAAACTACTTACTCAACAATAGGTTTCTCAAAAAATGAATCTGCTAATTTACCCTGACTTATTAAAGGCAATGTAAACTCTGTAGCAGGTCTTGCAGGTTCTGTAGGAATCCCTTTTTCATCTTTATTATACCACGTAATTTCTTTAGGCAAAACAAATCCATTTACGTTTTCCCATTTATTGTATTTTATCAACTTATACTTTTCACTTGGCTTTTTAGATCTAAACGTAACTGTATATCCCAACCATTCCATTTGATACGTTTTAGGATTATAATAAACAATATAATTATCGTCTGGAGAAGTTCCTTTATCTGAAGCGTAAGAAATTTTATAACCAGGATAATTTGTTCCTTCAAAAATTAAATCATCTACTTTGCTGTAGCTAATTCCGTCATCTGCTAAAACAAATGGCATTGCATAAAAATAGAAATATAAATTGTAATAAAAACTAGGATTTCCTTTATAATCTCCTTTCGTTTCTTCATCTAACCAAACTTCTTTACCATCAAAACCTAAAGAATACTTTGGAGAATTAATTACAATTTTACGTGAATGCAAATCTGAAGTATGTACTTCTTCTCCTTTATTAAAAGATAAAACTTTGGCATTTCTCCACGCTTTTATTCCTCCGTGTTTTTCAAAAACCTTTCCTAATTCGTTTGGGAAATTTTCTTTTTTTACTTCTACAATAACTTCTTTTTTAACATCTTTTTTAGCTTCATTTTTACAAGAAACTGAAATCACAATAATTAATAATAAAATTACTTTTTTCATAAGTTGATAAATATTGATTTTTAATAATTCTTAAAGTCGGTTTTTAAAATTGATAATTACAAAATTCTTCTTTTTTTAAAAAGTTGAGTAAGCGCGTTAGGGATTGAAACGGCATCCTTTTTGCTTTTTCAGCAAAAAGATATAGTGGAAAGCCCGTTAAAACGCCAAAAAAAATAAAATCTAAACGTTAAATTTTTGATTGATACGTGTACAAATCATAATACCTTCCTTTTACAGCGATCAATTCATCATGCGTTCCTCTTTCTGCAATGCTACCAGATTCTATGACTAAAATTTGATCTGCTTGCTTAATAGTACTCAATCTATGTGCAATTACTATAGTAGTTCTGTCTTTTACTAATTCTGATAAACTTTTCTGAATTAAAGACTCGCTTTCGGTATCTAAACTAGAAGTTGCTTCATCTAAAATAATGATTTTTGGATCTGCCAAAATTGCTCTTGCAATTGCCAAACGCTGACGCTGACCACCAGAAAGCTTCACTCCTCTTTCTCCGATTAAAGTATCTAAACCATCATCAAAACGATCCGTAAATTCGTTTACATACGCAGCTTTTACCGCATTTTGTAATTCTTGTTCAGTTGCATTTGGTCTTGGAAATAAAATATTAGCTCTAATAGTTCCTTCGAACAAAAATTCATCTTGTAAAACAACACCCAAATACTTTCTATAACTAGATAGTTTTACTTTAGACATATCTTGATTATCAACAGTAATTGTACCCGATTTTGGATTTAAAAATGTTGCAGACAAACCTGCAATTGTAGATTTCCCAGAACCAGAACTCCCAACCAAAGCGGTTACAGAACCAGATGGAACTTTAAAATTGATGTTATTCAAGACTTCTTTTCCTTCTTCGTAAGCGAAAGACACATCATCAAAAATAATTTCTCCTTTAAGATCTTCTAAAACGATATTTCTATTTTCATCATCTTCTTCTGCAGGCATATTCATTAACTCTTCGGTTCTGTCTAAACCTGCCAAAGCTTCGGTTAATTGACTTCCAATATTGCTCATTTGTACAATTGGCGCAACCATAAACGCTAGTAGCGTTGTAAATTTAAATAAATCACCAAAAGTCATTGTACCTTGAATCATATAATAACCACCAATTCCCATAACTCCAGTTGTTGCTAAACCTATTAAAAAGGTTGAAGAACTTGTCATTATTGCAGTTGCAGTCATACTTTTTTTAACATTCTTAAAAATATCAGCAACTCCTTTTTCAAAAACTTCACTTTCTTGATCTTCGGCATTAAAAGCTTTAATGACACGAATTCCTCCTAAAGTTTCCGTCAAACGTCCTTTTACTTCTGCATTAATTTTTCCTCTTGCTCTAAAAATCGGGCGAATGAATTTGAAAGATTTTAATGCAATAATTCCGAAAATTGATAAAGGAACAAAGGTGAAGAGTGTCATCCAAACATTCATTTTTATCAAAATAACCAAGGTTACAATTGCTGTAAATGAACCACCAATTAATTGGACTAAACCTGTACCAATTAGGTTTCTTACGCCTTCAACATCAGTCATAATTCTAGAAACCAAAGCACCAGATTTTGTGTTATCAAAGAAACTAATAGGTAACGACAAAACTTTCTTTTGTACTTGCGCTCTTAATTCTGATATTAAATATTGTGCTTGAATACTTAAGACTTTCGTTAATAAAAAAGAAGTAATTGCTTGTACTAAAATGGCACAAATAACAATAAATATTAAAGTATATAATTGACTATAATCTTTATTAGGCACAACCTCATCTAACAATACTTTACTCTGTAAAGGCAAAACAAAACCAGCTAAACTGCGAATAATTATAAGTACTAAACCTATAAAAACGATATTTCTTCTTGGCCAAATAATAGTTTTAAAAGCTTGTTTTAAGGTAACTTTTGGTTTGGTTTTATTTTTTGTTGATTCTTTTAAATGCTGCATATATAATATTGAATGTCAAATGTAAGTGATTTGTATTTGTCAATTTATATGCCATAAAAAAGAATATGACATTTTAACAAAAATAAGTCAAACTGCATTTCTGAAAGCTAATAAACACTAATTTATTTTTATTAAGGATAAAACTATATCTATTTAGCACAAAATATCATTTAACTCTAAAACTTTGTAACCTTTTTCCTTATTTTAGTGGATATGAACACAATACCAGAACGCATCTACGATTTCCTAAAAAACTTTCCACCTTTTAGTATGCTGTCTAAAGAACAATTATTATCGATTTGCAAGGCAATAAATGTAGTATATTTAGAAAAGGATGCCGATTTATTTATTACAGGTAACCCTGTTGAAAACCAATTCTATATTGTTAAAGATGGTGCTATTGGTTTGTTTCAAGAAAAAACAAATGCTTTGGTTGATAAATGTGATGAAGGTGATATTTTTGGATTGCGTGCTTTAATGCGTAAGGATACTTATAAATTAAGCGCAAAAGCAATAGAAGAAAGCATTGTATATAGTATTACTTCTGAGTTATTTGAAGAATACATTGCCACAAATGCTGAAGCTAGCACGTATTTATTGTCCAGTTTTGTTTCAAACACTAGATATATAGAATCTAATAAATTAGGTGATGTAGCGCCTATAGAAAGCATTCAAGAATTTTCTGAAGAACAATCTGCAGATTATTCTAAAAACCCAATACAATGTTCAATAGAAACGAGTATTAAAGCCGCCGCTTTAATAATGACCAATAAACGTGTAGGTTCTATTATTATTACCGAAAAACTGAAGCCAATTGGTATCATAACTGATAAAGATTTACGTACAAAAATTGCAACGGGTTTAGTTTCTATTGAAGAACCTGTTTCTAAAATTATGTCATTTCCTGTAATTACGTATCCTGAAAATATTACGATTGCTGAAGCACAAATAGCAATGATTCAACATGGAATTACACATTTATGTATCACAAAAGACGGAACACCAAACTCTGAACTCACAGGTCTTTTGTCTGAGCATGATATTGTAGTAATTCGTGAAAACAACGCTTCTGCTTTAGTGAAAGAAATAAAGCGCGCAACTACTTTTAAACAATTACAACACATTAGACAACGTGCTCAAAAAATATTAAATCGCTACTTAGAACAACAAATACCAATTACATTTATAACTAAAATAATATCTAGTATTAACGATAGTATTACAAGACATATTATTGATTTGGCTTTGGCTGAAATGTCTACTCCTGCTCCAACTTCTTTTGCTTGGTTAGCAATTGGAAGCCAAGGTAGAGAAGAGCAATTACTACTTACAGACCAAGATAATGCATTGGTTTTTAATGATGTTTTAGAAAGTGAATACAAAAACACGCAACATTATTTTTTAACGCTTTCAAAAAAAATAAATGCAGGTTTAGAAATTGTTGGTTTTGAATTATGCCCTGCAAATATGATGGCTAGTAATCCAAAATGGTGTTTATCTGCAAGTCAATGGAATCAACAATTTAAATCTTGGATTGTAACTCCTGATCAAGATAATTTAATGTTATGTACTATTTTCTTTGATTTTGAATTTGTTTATGGTGATAAAAACTTAGTAGAAACTTTAACAAATGGTATTTTTGAAACCATAAAATCTCATGAAATATTTTTAAATTTCTTAGGGATAAATGCCTTAAAGAATCCACCACCTTTAAGTTTCTTTAGACAATTTTTGGTAGAACGTGATGGTAAACATAAAGATCAATTTGATATAAAAGCACGTGCAATGATGCCTTTGGTTGATGCTGCTCGTTTATTAATGCTGTCGAAAAATATAAATACACCTAAAAACACAATTGTCCGTTATGATAAACTTTCGGAACTAGAGCCACAAAATAAAGAAATCTACATTGCTTGTAGCAAGGCTTTTAAAAACTTACTTCGTTATAGAACCCAACAAGGTTTATTACATAACGATTCTGGTAGATTTATTGATTTAGAAACTTTAAGTAAAGCAAATCGTTTAGAATTAAAAAGCTGCTTTAAAGCCGTAAAAGATGTACAGGATTTAATTGAAACAAGATTTAAACTTTCACATTTTTCATAATATGAATTGGTTTAAGAAAAAGACATATCCTACTTTCTGGAAATCGTATATTGAATGTTTTAAAGAAAAACAAGACACCTCTTTAGAAAACATACGCTTTGTAGTTTTTGACACAGAAACAACAGGTTTAGACACAAAACAAGATCGAATATTATCTATAGGAACGATCACAGTTATTGGAAATACGTTAAAAGTTGCTGATAGTTTAGAATGTTATTTAAAACAAGATTTATTTAATGCTGAAACCGTAAAAATTCATGGTTTATTAAAAGCAGGAACTTATAAAAAAGCAACTGAAGAAGAAGCTATAATTCAATTTTTAGCACATATTAAAAATTCAGTTTTAGTGGCACATCATGCTGCTTTTGATATCGCTATGATAAATCAAGCTTTAAAACGTTTAAACTTACCAAAATTAAAAAACAAAGTATTAGATACAGGACATTTATATAAGAAAACAAAATTAGATACTTCTAAAAAACACTTCAGTTTAGATGAATTATCAATAAAATTTAACATCCCACAACATGACAGACATACTGCTTCTGGTGATGCTTTTATTACTGCATTATTATTGGTAAAACTATTAAGTATTCTCAAAAAACAAAATACAGATTTATCTATAAGCCAACTTCTAAAAAATAATAACAGAAGAGGCCTTTTGTAAAATAAAAAAGACCTTGTCAAGCTTTTAATAACTTGACAGGTCTATAATTTTAACTATTAATTGGTTTCTAAACTGGCTTGCGTGAGCGATAGAAACGGCATCCTTTTTGCGTTTTCAGCAAAAAGATATAGTGAATAGCGCGGTTTTTGTTTTTCACAAAAACACGCGCTAAAAAATATTCTATTACAATCTTTTATCAATAATATCTTGTACAACTTCTGGGTTTAAAAGTGTACTTGTATCTCCTAAATTATCTAATTCATTACAAGCAATTTTACGTAAAATACGTCTCATAATTTTTCCTGAACGAGTTTTTGGTAATCCTTCTGAAAAATGAATTTTATCTAATTTTGCAATTGGGCCAATGTGTTCTGTAATAATCTGATTGATCTCTTTTCTTAAGTTATTTTGATCTCTACTTTCTCCTGTATCTTTTAATATTACATAACCATATAATGCACTTCCTTTAATATCATGAGGGAAACCAACAATAGCAGATTCTACAACTGCAGGATGCTCATTTATTGCATCTTCAATTGGTGCAGTTCCTAAATTATGACCAGAAACAATAATTACATCATCTACTCTACCTGTAATTCTGTAATAACCAACCTCATCTCTTAAAGCTCCATCTCCAGTAAAATACATACCTTCATATGCAGAAAAATAGGTTTCTTTGTAACGTTCGTGATTTCCCCAAATAGTTCTTGCCATACTAGGCCAAGGGAATTTTATACACAATCTTCCATCTACTTGATTGTCTTTTATTTCTTTTCCGTTTTCATCCATTAATGCTGGTTGAACTCCAATAAAAGGTAACGTTGCATACGTTGGTTTTGTTGGTGTAACATAAGGAATTGGCGTAATCATCATTCCTCCTGTTTCTGTTTGCCACCAAGTATCAATAATCGGACTTTTCTTTTTCCCAACATTGTCATTATACCAGTGCCACGCTTCCTCATTAATTGGTTCTCCTACAGAACCCAAAACTTTTAATGATGATAAATCGTATTTATCAACCAATTCTGTTCCGTGTTTAGCCAAAGCTCTAATTGCTGTTGGCGCAGTATAAAATTGATTTACTTTATGCTTTTCTACAATCTCCCAAAAGCGTCCAAAATCTGGATAACTTGGCACTCCTTCAAACAGAACAGTCGTTGCTCCATTTGCTAAAGGACCATAAACGATATAAGAATGACCCGTAATCCAACCAATATCTGCAGTACACCAATACACTTCATTATCTCTATATTGAAATGCATTTTTAAATGTGTAAGCTGTATAAACCATATAACCAGCAGTTGTATGTACCATTCCTTTTGGCTTCCCTGTAGAACCTGAAGTGTACAAAATAAATAAAGGATCTTCTGCATCCATAATTTCTGCCACACATTCTGTAGAAGCGTTATCTAATAAAGGTTGTAACCATTGGTCACGTCCTTCTTTCATAAAAATATCAGAATTAATTCTTTTAGCAACCAAAACATTTTCTACACCAGGGCAACTTTCTAAAGCTTCATCTACAATTCCTTTTAAATCTATTGACTTTTTCCCTCTATAAGAACCATCAGAAGTAATCACCATTTTACAATCAGAATCATTAATTCTTGTTGCAAGTGCTGTTGATGAAAAACCAGCAAAAACAACTGAATGTATTGCTCCAATTCTAGCACAAGCCAATGTTGCAATCGCTAATTCTGGAATCATTGGTACATAGATACAGACTCTATCTCCTTTTTTAACTCCGTTTTCTTTTAATACGTTTGCAAATTGATTTACCCTTTGATGTAATTGATTATATGTAATATGTTCTGCAGCTTCATTGGGATCATTAGGTTCAAATAAAATGGCAGTTTTATCTCCTTTTGTAGTTAAATGTCTATCTATACAATTCTCTGTAATATTAAGTTTTGCACCTTCAAACCACTTTACTTCTGGTTTTTTAAAATCCCATTCTAAAACTTTATCCCATTTTTTTCTCCATACAAAATGCTCTTCAGCAATTTCTTCCCAAAAAGTTTCTGGTTCTCTTACTGATTTTCTGTACACTTTATAATATTCCTCTAAATGCTTTATGTGATAATTACTCATAATTATTTTTTTATATTATTATTTCTTCTTTTTAACCAATCTATTTTTCTGATTGTATTTTTCAAAAATCGAGCTGATTTTTCTTTACTTTCTTTATAAAGTTCTGGTAATTTATATTTTATGATTTGCCTAGATTAAACAAACCAAACCAATTTGGATTTAGAACTTTGGCTTTTATTAAAAACCAAATAAAGGCCACAAAAGAAAGCCCTATTAACATAGAAAATAAAGGAGTAATTGGTAATTCATTTTGAATTTTAATTCGAAAATACAATGTACCAACAATGTAGATACTTATAAAAATATCTGAAATTAAAGGATTTACTTGAAATTTCATTTTTTTTAAACTTTAATTAAACAAGGTTTGTTTGCACACAAAACTATTTAATCAATTAGTTCAAATATCTCTGAAACTATTTTTTTAATAGAAAATGGTTTTATTAAATACTTATCTGCACCTAACTCCAACCCTTTTTCTATATCTGATGTTCTATTCTTTGCTGTTAAAAAAGCAACTTTAATATGTTTTAAACTATCGTTGCTCCTTATATGTTTTAACGTTTGATAACCATCAACATTTGGCATCATAATATCTAACAAAATAACATCTGGTTTTTGATGTTCTAAAATCTGTAAAGCTTCATTTCCATCTCTTGCAATCAGCACCTCTAGACCTTTCTTTTTAAAGGCATATTCTAAGGTCATTACAATATTTGGCTCATCATCAACAATTAAAATCTTTCTCATCATGCTTTAAGTGTACAATTTAGTTAAAAGGTAGTTTAAAACCAAAAATTGTGCCTTTTTTATTTGTTTTTTCTATCCAAATTTTTCCTTTATGCATTTCTATGATCTGTTTGCTTATCGCTAACCCCAATCCACTACCTTGAGGTTTAATTGTATTTTGATTAATTGACTGAAAAAACTTATCAAAAATATATTCAATATCTTCCTCAATGATGCCTTTACCATTATCTTCTACAAAGACACAATGATAAGAATCTGTCTTTTTAAAACTGATTTTTATAATTCCATTTTGAAGCGGACAGAATTTAATTGCATTCGATAATAAATTGGTTAACACCTGTAAAATACGATCTTCATCATACTTAAACAAGATGTTTTCTTCCTCTGAAAAAATTAATTCCACTCCTTTTTTATGAGCGATTTGTTTAATACTATTAATTGCCTTCTCAATTGTTTTACGAATATCGTTTTCATATAAATCTAGATGATCTCTTCCGGTTGATAATTTTTCAAAATCTAAAATATTATGAATTAACCTTGATAACCTATCTGAATCTTGCAATATATTTTTTAGAAACTGAGTCTTAATTTCAGCTTCCATGCTTTCATCATCTAAAATTAATTCTGTAGCAGCACGTATTCCTGTTATTGGTGTTTTCAATTCGTGAGCAACTGTGTCTAAAAACTCATCTTTTTGTAGATCTTTTTTAATTAAGTTTTGATTTGCCTCTTTTAACTGATCTGTTAGCGTAAATAATTCGTCAGATTTTTCTTTTAGTAATTTATTGTTGGCAATTGTTTCTTTAGATTCTTCTAAAATCTTTAAAACCTCAACCAAACTTATTTCCTCTTCTTTTACAACATTATCAATCAATATTTTTGCTGATGCACTACCAATACTTCCTGTTAGGAGTTTCTCTGAAAAATTAATTAATCTTGCGTCTGCAAGCTGTGTATTTTGAGGAAGTTTATATTTCGTAAAAAAGATACTTAAAGCTCTTTGGGCTCTTTTTTCTCCTAAAAACTTAATTAAAATATTTTTGATATCAGCAACATAAGCTTCTCCTTTCCAAACCAACGCTCCATCTTGTAAAGTAGCATAGTTTTTACTATCAACATACATTTCCGCGTAATTACGTTCTCTATAATTTCCTTTAAAAAGTAAGGAAAGCACTAAATAGATGACAGTATTTATTAATAAACTCCAGAAAAAAGCGTGCGCAGGAGGACTTAAAAAATCAATACCAAATAAAGCATAAGGTTTTGTGAATGATAAATTGAAAATTCCGTTATCAGTAAAAGAGGAAGAACCCGTAAAAGCTTCTATTGTAAAAGGCAGAATCAGTGTATAGGCTGTTATTAGAAACCCGATAATTATTCCTGTAATTGCTGCTTTAGAAGAACCTCTATTCCAATAAAGACCAATAAAAAAAGAAGGTGCTAATTGTGCTATGATCACAAAAGAGATTAAACCGATTGAATAAAGAGATAACTCAATAGAAAAATTAATATAAAAAAGATACGCTAAAATAATAATCAAGAAAATTGATAATCTTCTTATTGTAAGAATATACTTCGCGTTTTTTTCAGGATGATTTTTTATAAATTTCTCTAAAAATCCATAGGGAATAATTAAGTTATTACTAATCATGGTAGAGAGTGCAAGCGTAGAAATTACCACCATAGATATTGCAGCAGAAAAACCACCTAAAAAAACTAATAATGCTAAAAAAACATTTCCGTTTTGTAATGGTAATAATAAAGTATAATACTCCGCATTTACAGTATCTCCAAAGGTTAATTTACCTGCCCAAGCAATATAAATAACAAAAATATTGAATAATAAAAGATATAATGGAAATAGCCAAATTGCCTTTTTTAAATGTTTCTCTCGATTGTTTTCAATAACTGAAACTTGAAACTGTCTTGGTAATAAGAAAATAGCTATAAATGATAACATAATCATAAACATCCAATTTAAAGCCTTCTCAAAACTACCGATTGTTGTTAACTGTTCAAAGTCTTTAACTTTAGAAATTTTAGTATAAATATCTTCCGTTCCATCAAACAAAACATACGTTACATAAACACCAATTATTAAGAAAAATACTAGCTTTAATATTGATTCAAAGGCTACAGATGTAACAATACCTCTATGTTTCTCTGATGCATCCGTTTTTTGTGTACCAAAAAAAGTAGCAAAAATTGCCAATATTACTGCTATATAAAAAGTAGAATCATCTAAAATATTGGTAGATACATAACTGGTGTCATCAGTCATAATCTCAAAAGTTTCTGAAACAGCTTTTAATTGTAATGCGATATAAGGCACAATTCCTAGAAAACAAATGATACTTACTAATGCACCAAGAAATCGATGATTTCCATATCTGAGAGAAATAAAATCTGCTATTGAAGAAATTTTTTGTTGTTTAGATATTTTAATTATTTTTCTTAGAACAACAATCCATAAGGGAGATGCAATCACTGGCCCCAGATAAATGGGTAAAAAACTAATACCAGAATTTGCAGCGATACCTACACTACCATAATATGTCCAAGCAGAACAGTAAACTGCTAGAGATAATGTATACATATATGGATTATTTACCCATTTACTCTTAGAATTTTTCTCTGCTTTATAAGCAATAAAAAAAAGAATAGATAAATAAGAAATAATAATAAAAAACAAGAAGTAATTACTCATAATGTTTTTTTAGAACAGTGTAAGAGATTAAAATTGAAACAAGCCAAATTGAAAATATTGAAAAATATAACGTTGGAATTCCAAAAACAGCGCCATCCAAATTAAAAATTAATATGAATGGAATATTGAAAATTAATAGTAATACAAAAGAAAGTACAACTAATTTTTGTTCGTGTCTTTTTTTCATTTCTAATTATAAATGTAATAAAAAAAACAGCATCATAATAAAATGATACTGTTTTTAACTATTAACCTAATTAACTTTTACTTTTTCATCCACTTTTTTAATGATCTGTAGCTTCTCCAGCTCCAGATGGAATTCTAATATTTTCTACTAAATCTTGAACATCTTCTGGTGGAGCAGGTGTCATTCTAGAAACGACAACAGAAATCACAAAGTTTACAAACATTGCAACTGTTCCAAATCCTTCTGGCGAAATACCAAACCACCATTCGCTTGCTGGTGGCTTATCACCTAACCAACCCAATTTAAATTTAGCCATATAGAAAAACATTAAAGCCAATCCAACAACCATACCTGAAATTGCACCTTCTTTATTCATTCTTTTATCAAAAATACCTAAAACAATTGCTGGAAAAAATGAGGCTGCAGCTAAACCAAAAGCTAATGCAACCACGGCGGCGACAAACCCTGGTGGATTTATTCCAAAATATCCCGCTACACATACTGCAACTGCCGCACTTAGACGTGCTGCTAAAAGTTCTCCTTTTTCACTAATTTCTGGTACAAATATTTTCTTTAATAAATCATGAGAAACTGAGGATGCAATTACCAAAAGCAATCCTGCTGCCGTAGATAAAGCTGCCGCTAAACCACCAGCACCAACAAGAGCAATAACCCAATTCGGTAATCTTGCTATTTCTGGATTTGCCAATACCATAATATCTCTATCAATAGTTAACTCATTATTCTTAGTATCTGCTAAATATTGAATTACACCATCTTTATTTTTATCCTCAAAATTTAAAAGACCTGTTTTTTCCCAGTTCCCAAACCATTCTGGCATTTCTTCATACTTTTTCTCACTAACAGTTTCAATTAAATTAACTCTAGCAAAAACTGCTACAGCAGGAACCGTTGTGTATAAAATAGCGATAAATAATAATGCCCAACCTGCAGATTTACGTGCATCTCTTACATTTGGTACTGTAAAAAATCTTACAATAACGTGAGGTAAGCCAGCTGTACCAGCCATTAAAGCTAACGTAATTGCAAATACATCTATCATCGATTTACCTCCAGAAGTATATTCATGAAAACCAAGTTCTCGATGCAACCCATCTAATTTATCTAATAAATAAATGCCATCTTCTCCTGCACCTCCCATACCAATTTGGGGTATTGGGTTACCAGTCATCTGAATTGAAATAAATATAGCTGGTACCATAAAAGCAAAAATAAGTACACAATATTGAGCTACTTGTGTATACGTAATACCTTTCATACCACCAAGTACAGCGTAAAACAATACAATTGCCATACCGATATAAACACCTGTATTAATATCTACTTCTAAGTATCTAGAAAAAACAATACCTACTCCTCTCATTTGTCCTGCAACATATGTAAACGAAACAATTAGCGCTGCGATTACTGCAACAATACGTGCAACATTTGAGTAATATCTATCTCCTATAAAATCTGGCACTGTAAATTTTCCGAATTTTCTTAAATATGGCGCTAGTAATAATGCTAAAAGTACATATCCACCTGTCCATCCCATTAAATAAACAGATCCATCATATCCTCCAAAAGACACAATACCTGCTAAGGAGATAAATGATGCAGCAGACATCCAATCTGCAGCTGTAGCCATACCATTAATAATCGGCGGTACACCACCACCTGCTACATAAAATTCTTTTGACGATCCTGCTCTAGCCCATATTGCAATACCTATATATAATGCAAATGATATTCCGACTAAAATCCACGTCCAAGTTAATATTCCCATGTTATTTCTATTTTTTTATATTTTGTTAGTTAGTTTATTCGTCTACTCCGTATTTCTTATCTAGCTTATTCATTAGCTTCATATAAACAAATATGAGCACTACAAATACATACAAAGAACCTTGTTGAGCAAACCAGAAGCCTAATTTAAACCCTCCTAATTTTATGGTGTTTAATTGTTCTACTAATAGAATTCCAAAAACAAAAGAAACTAAAAACCAAATAGACAGCAGAATCGCTAAATATTTTAAATTTTCTCTCCAATACTTTTTCATTTGTGTTTTATGCGACATAATTTTATAGTTTTTATTATAGATAAATCATTGCTTGTAAGGTTACACTGCTTGTAGAAGTGCCATAATCTTGGTTTTTATATTCTAATGTTAATTTAGAATTATGACCACTCATATACGCATTAACACCTAAACCCAAAATATTTCTATTATTAGAAGTAGCATCATAACTATTACTACCATAAGAAGCATAAGGTTGAAATCTAGTTTTTGTTTTATCACCTGCAAAAACATAACCTACATGAGTATAAACCATATTACCAGTACCATAAGCACTATATAAATAGTTTTCTCCATAATTATTAGATTGATATGTTGTGTAAGCAGTTATAGCGCTTCCATCATCTCCTAAAGATGCGTCATAGAAGGCATCAATAGCAAAGATTGAGACATCCTCACTCACTAAATTACCACCCTTCATTTTGACAGTACCTTTTGGATGCATGAAAAAACCAGCTCCTATATTAAATACTTTTTTTCCTCCAAGATAAGTTCCTACCTTAAATGGTAAAAAGTTTGATTCTTGATCTAATAAATTAAATTCGAAATATCCTGCAAACGTTTTTCCAGAATCTTTAGTTCCTAACAAATTTGCTCCTCCATAAACAGCTTCACCATTTGCAGAAGGTACTCTTGCATCTAAACCATTTACAATAGCATCATTTATTGCAACTCTATATTGAAATTTCCCAAACTTACCTTTCATAAAAACACCAATATGTCTTGCAAATTGATCTGATAAGCCAATAGTTGCCCAAGATTGACGATTATTATCTAACGTCATCATATTTAAAGTACTTTGATTATTTAATCTAGAAATACCATTAAAATAATGTAATCCTGCACCAATAGCATGATCTTTACCTAAACTGTATTGTGCCCAAGCATCATGTAAGAAAATTTGAGACCCTGTTCCTTTACCTGTAGGTGAAAGTGTCCCAGAATTCAAACTATTTAAACCGAAATGAGTTAAAATTAAAAATTTATCAGTAATCTGAGAGAACATTAAAACTCTTGCTCTTCTTAAATTAAAACTTGTTTTACTTGAAGTTGCAGCCGCATCATTATTATACGTTGCTTGTACTTGTGCCCAAGAAATTAAACGAAGATACTTTTTACCATCTTCATCAAATTTTATTTTAAGGCCTCCTTTATAGTCAGGAGAACCTTGTGAATACATTACTTGTAGGGATAGGAAAAAGACTCCTAGCAGCAATGTTTTAGTCATTTTGTTCATTTTTTTTTAAGTTTAAGGTTAGTTAAAAATAGTTTTGTGTGCTCTACTAAATTCTAACTAATTACTACTATAAAAAAAAACAATATACTAATTTGGTAAATAAATATACTTACTCTTTAAAACGTTCCCATTTTATAAGCATAAACTTATCACCTAGCTCTGTTACCACTAAACCTGCTCCTGCTAAATTTTTAGGATTTTTAAAATAGTTAGACAGCTCATCAGCATTTAATATTTTATACGTAGAGTGATAATTTCCATTATAAGGCCTCTTAATATTATACTTCTTTACCCAGTTTAATACACTTACATGAGACACACCTAAAATACGCTCAATCTCCCTATAAGTTAATCCTTCTAAATATAGTTGCAGCGCCTTATTGACATAATAATCGTCAATCTTTTTCCCTAACTTATTAACTGTAAAAAAATAAGAGCAATCTTTACACTTATAACGTTGTCTATTTTTGATAATTCCACTTTTAATATACCTATCAGAATTACAGTTTGGACATAAATTTATTTTCATATATATAAAATTAGCATAAATATATCAATTTAGCAAATTTATTTTTCATAATCACCTAATAAACAGCAACAAACCTTTAACACCATTGATAATTTATTATACTTGTTAAAAAAACTTATAAAAATTCAATTTATAAATTACATTTGTATTTCATGACTTACGATATTATAATAGAATCTTTATTTTACAATTGGCATATTGTTCTTTTATTCTTCATTGTTGCTATTTTATACTCATCAGTTGGTTTTGGTGGAGGGTCTAGTTATTTAGCAATTTTAGCACTAACAGGAATCCTATTTACTCAAATTAGAGCAACGGCTTTACTCTGTAATATTGTTGTTGTCTCTGGAAACGTATTTTTATTTTATCAACAGAAAAGAATCGATTGGAAAAAAGCTATTCCTCTTATTTTATTTAGCATTCCTTTAGCTTACTTAGGTGGTTACCTAAAAATAAGTCAACATTTCTTTTTTATATTATTAGGTTTTACACTCTTATTTGCAGCAGTTACTATGTGGATTTCTAAACGAATTGTTTCTTCGGATGAAAAAAACATCAACTTAAATCCTATAAAAAATGCTGGTTATGGTGGAGTTATTGGGTTTATTTCTGGAATGGTTGGCATAGGTGGAGGCGTATTTTTAGCTCCTTTTCTACATCTTACAGGTTGGGATACTCCAAAAAAAATAGCTGCAACTGCAAGTGTTTTTATTTTGGTGAATTCTATTGCTGGGTTAATTGGTCAATATTCGAACCCTGATTTTGTAATTGATTGGAATTTGACTTCAATTTTACTAGTTACTGTTTTTATTGGAGGACAAATTGGAAGTAGAATGAGTAATAATCTATTTACTCCTATTCAACTAAAAAAAGCAACGGCTATTTTGATTGCCTTTGTAAGTCTTAGAATCTTATGGAAGTATTTATTCTAAAAAATACAAAATCATTAAATATCTTTAAATATCTTTGAAGTCGAAAAAAAATTGAATTAATTAAGCAAACAAAAAACTATGTTAGGAATTCTTTTCACATTATTTATGTTAATCTTATTACAAGCCGTATTAGGATTTGATAACTTACTTTATATTTCTTTAGAATCTAAAAAAGCACCAGAAGCTGATCAGAAAAAAGTTAGAAAAACAGGAATCTTAATAGCAATTGTATTAAGAATTGTTTTGTTATTAGTACTTGTTTCTATAATAGAATTCTTTCAAGAACCTTTTTCTTTTCTATCCGGAGGCATAACAGACATTGTTCATTTTGCTTTTAACGGACATAGTATCATTGTTTTATTAGGTGGTGGCTTTATAATTTACACAGCTATAAAAGAAATTTGGCACATGATTTCTACAAAAGGACTTGATGTTTCTGAAATGTCTAAAGATCGAAATACCAAATCTTCAAATGCAGTTATTACTAGTATTGTTATAATGAATTTAGTTTTTTCTTTTGATTCAATTTTAGCTGCAATTGGTCTTACGAGCGAGATAGAGAGTTCTACAACTGCTTTTATAGTAATGGCAATTGCTATTGTAATTAGTGGTTTATTAATGCTTATTATGGCTGATAAAATATCTACTTTCTTATCAAAAAATAGAATGTACGAAGTATTAGGTTTATTTATTCTTTTTATTGTTGGAATAATGTTAGTTACTGAAGGTGGACATTTAGCACACATTAAAATTTTCGGCGAAGAAATTGTACCAATGAGTAAAACTACTTTCTATTTTGTATTAGCTGTTTTAGTTATTGTTGATGTTGTACAAGGAAGATATCAAAAGAAATTATTAATAGAACAAGGTAAATAAATTACTCGTAAAATACTCTTATAAAAAAAGTCGCTGTATTAATTTACAGCGACTTTTTTATGATATCTCAGCAATACTATCTTTAATTCTTTGAGAAGTAATTTGTAGAATCCTTCTATTTATTTCTGATGAATTTTCTGAATAGAATGCAAATTCATCCATAGAAAAATGACCAACAATAAAACCTAACACAATATTTTTAAAGTTATTATCTGTTTTAAAAAAAGAAGAAATATTACTTCTCTTTTTCTTATCTGGTATAACAGAAAAATCTACTTTCCTTTTTAGAAGATGGTTTTTTAAAAATGCAATTAACAAAGTATGTTGCATTTTTATAATAGGCCTTAATGTATTGTTTTGAAACCTTTCCATTTCTGTAGTTCCTTCGTTTACTAAATCTGCTATAATTGGTCTTTCTTTTTTATTCATCTAATAATTCATTCAGTTCTAATTGATAATCATATTGTAAATCTTCGTGTAATGTTGCAATTGCTTTTTTAACTAAAACAATCTGTCTATCAAAAGTATTTGTTAACCTTGGGCTTTTTTTAATTGATGGTTTAAAGTTTTTAAGCTTTGCACAGAAATAAAGCAACAAAGCTACTTCTGTTTCCTTCTTTTTAGAATATCTGATAAACTTTTTTGTAAGTGTTAAAATCTTACGAACACTCTTTCTAATATAAAAATAACTCTTGGTATTTATTTCAGAAAAAAGCACATCCATTTGGTCTTTTACACTTTGTATATACTGTTCTTCATCATGAGATTCATACAATAAATACGTCAACAATTCTTTATTTTCTTTCTTAAATTTAGATAAATGCAAACACAGTTCTTTTAACTCATTTGCAGATTTATGAGAGAGTTCGTCTTTTAATTGTTTTACGGTAACTGCCTTCATCAAGGATATTTTTTTACAAGATAAAAAAGAAAAACCTCACAAAATAGAATCTGTGAGGTTTATATTTTAATTCTCTTTTAAAAGAGACTAATTTTTATTGAATACTTGGTACGTTCACAACCTCATTTACATCAGCATCATAATCTACACCTTCAACTTTAAAACCAAAAAGGTTATAAAAATCGTTGCTATATCCTTCTAAATCTCCAATTTCTGATAAGTTTTCTGTTGTTGCTGTTTCCCAAAGTGCATTAACCTCAGCTTGTACATCTTCTCTCATTTCCCAATCGTCAACTCTAATTCTTCCTTTTTCATCTAAAGCTAAATCTCCTCCAAATAAACGTTCGCTATACAAACGTTGAATTTGTTCTATACAACCTTCATGAATCCCTTTTGCTTTCATCACTTTATACAATAAAGAAATATATAAAGGAATTACAGGAATTGCAGAACTTGCTTGTGTAACTAATGCTTTATTTACAGAAACATATGCTTTTCCTCCTAATGATTTTAAATCGTCAGTAATTGTAAAAGCTGTTGCTTCTAAATGATCTTTCGCAGCACCAATTGTTCCGTTTCTATAAACTGGCTTTGTAACTTCTGGGCCAATGTAAGAATACGCAACTGTTGTAGCTCCTTCGGCTAATAAGTTTTCAGATTGTAATGCGTCCATCCACATTTTCCAATCTTCACCACCCATTACTTTAATCGTATTTTCTACATCTTCTCCTTCTGCAGGTTTTATAGAAATATCTGAAACTGTACCTGTATGAAAATCTACAGTTTTGTTAGAAAATTCTCCACCAACTGGTTTTAAAACAGATTTATATCTTTTTCCTGTTGTAGGATCTGTTCTTACTGGCGAGGCTAAACTGTAAATTACCAAATCAATCTGACCCAAGTCTTCTTTAATTAAGTTTACAACTTGTTCTTTTATTTCATTAGAAAATGCATCTCCGTTTATACTTTTTGCGTACAAACCTGCTGCATTTGCATGTTTTTCAAAAGCTGCAGTATTGTAAAAACCTGGTGAACCTGGTCTTCCTTCTGTTGCTGGTTTATCAAAGAAAACTCCAATTGTAGCAGCATCCGAACCAAAAGCACTTGTAATTCTTGATGCCAATCCAAAACCTGTAGATGACCCGATTACTAATACTTTTTTTGCTCCATCAATTTTTCCTTTTGATTTTACATGTTCTATTTGATTTATCACGTTTTGCTCACAACCTGTTGGATGCGATGTTAAACAGATAAATCCTCTTGTTCTTGGTTCTATAATCATTGTAGTTAGTTTAGTTTGCTAAAAAAGAATTTACATTCTTTTCAATTCTGTTTAAAACATTTTCTGTGGAAGCTTTTACAAAAGTTTCGCCAGTAATTTGTTCGTATAATTCTATATATCTATTAGAAATTTCAAGAACTTTTTCATCGTTCATTTCTGGAATTTGTTGTCCGTCTTTTCCTTGAAAATTATTTTCAATTAACCACTGACGTACAAACTCTTTCGATAATTGTTTTTGAGTTTCTCCTTTATCTTGTCTTTCTTGATATCCTTCAGCATAAAAGTAACGAGAAGAATCTGGTGTGTGAATTTCATCAATCAACACAATCTTACCCTCTTTCGTTTTTCCGAATTCATATTTAGTATCTACTAAAATCAATCCTCTTTTTGCTGCAATCTCAGTTCCTCTTTTAAATAAAGCGTTTGTATAATTTTCTAAAACGATGTAATCTTCTTCAGAAACAATTCCTTGAGCAAGAATCGCTTCACGAGAAATATCTTCATCATGATCTCCATTATCTGCTTTTGTTGATGGTGTAATTATAGGAGAAGGAAATTTATCATTCTCTTTTAATCCTTCAGCCATTTCAACGCCACACAAAATTCTTTTTCCTAATTTATATTCTCTTGCCGCATGACCAGATAAGTAACCACGAATTACCATTTCTACTTTAAATGGTTCACATAAATGACCCACTGCAACATTCTCATCAGGATTAGCAACTAACCAATTAGGAACAATATCTGCTGTATCATTCATCATTTTTGTTGCAATTTGATTCAAAATCTGACCTTTAAAAGGAATTTGACGTGGTAAAACAACGTCGAAAGCAGACAATCTATCTGTTGCAATCATGACCAAAATGTCATCATTAATATTGTAAACTTCTCTTACTTTACCTATATAAACAGACTTCTGGTTAGGAAACTGTAAGTTCGTGTCGTTAATTGTATTCATTTTTTGTTGTGTTCTTGTGGGCGCAAAAATAAGCTTTCAATTTCTTTTTTTTTCAGATTTGAAGTAGTTTTTTATCTGCTGCCTTTCAAAAGAAAAAACAAGCGATTTATTTTCGATTTCATCAATTATAATTAACGAAACTCTTTTTAAATTATTAGATTCTAAAGAACCTATTTCTTCTATATCAATTTTATAAAAAACTTTTAATAATTCTTCTAAAATTAAGACATCAACTCCATTAATTTTCTTTTTTAAATCCTCTTCATTTAACGCTAGTATTTCATAAAAACCGAAATCTAATTTCCCTTTTAACTCTTTATCAAAAGACTGTAAAGAATAACTAACATTACCTTCTCCTGTTATTTTAGCAATAAAATTCCTTAAAAAAAGCGTTATTTTCTGTATTTCTCTTTCAATAAAATCATTTCTATATTCCATAAATCAGAAAAACTTATTCTGTTTCAATACTTTTATACGCTGTAATAATTTTACGAACTAATTTGTGTCTTACAACATCTTTATCATCTAAATACACTTGTGCAATTCCACTAATATCTTTTAAAGCTAATAAAGATTCTTTAAGTCCTGAAATTTGTTTTCTAGGTAAATCAATCTGACCAGGATCTCCAGTAATTATAAATTTGGCACTTTTTCCCATTCTTGTTAAAAACATCTTCATTTGATTATGGGTTGTGTTCTGTGCTTCATCTAATATTACAAATGCATTGTCTAAAGTTCTACCACGCATAAATGCCAAAGGTGCAATTTGAATAACTCCTTTTTCAATAAAAGACTCTAATTTTTCATGCGGAATCATATCACGCAAAGCGTCATATAAAGGTTGCATATAAGGATCTAATTTTTCTTTTAAATCTCCAGGTAAAAACCCTAAGTTTTCTCCAGATTCTACAGCTGGTCTTGTTAAAATAATTTTTCGAACCTCTTTTTCTTTCAATGCTTTTACTGCCAAAGCAACAGCTGTATAGGTTTTCCCTGTTCCTGCAGGACCAACTGCAAACAACATATCATTCTTCCCCATTAAAGTAACCATTTTACGTTGGTTAGCAGTTTGTGGTTTTATCAACCTTCCACTTACTCCATGAACTAAAACTTCTTTTGCGTTTATCGTTGCAGCAGTCTTTTCATCATTTCCGTTAGAAGTTAAAATTTGTTCTATGCTATTTTCATCTAAGTTATTGTACTTATTATAATACTTTATTAAGCGTTCTAAACGAGTTTCAAATTCATCTAAAATTTCTGGATCTCCATAAACTTTCAATTTAGATCCACGAGCAACGATCTTAATTTTCGGAAAATATTTTTTTATTTGCTCAATAGTACTGTTTTGTGCTCCAAAAAAGTCTTTTGGGCTAATTTCTGTAAGCTCTATAATGCGTTCGTTCAAATGATTAATTTTTATTAATTGATTACAATTATATTTCAACTAAAAATAGCGAATAAATTTACTAAAATGCTTAGATTTGCGTTAAATAGTTAACAACTTTTACACATTTAATTAACAGCAATATTTTAATGTCTTTAATCACTTTAACAACAGATTTTGGAACGAAAGACCACTTTGTTGGCGCTGTAAAAGGAGCTATTTACTCAGAGCTTTCTGATGCTAAAATTGTAGATATTACTCATGAAATATCTCCTTTTAACATTACAGAAACTGCTTATATCTTAAAAAACTCTTACAAAAGCTTTCCTGATAAAACCATTCACATTGTTGGTGTAGACTCAGAATTAAGCAAAGACAATAAACATATTGCAATAGAACTAGACAATCATTTCTTTGTTTGTCCTGATAATGGAATCATCTCAATGATTGCATCAGAAATTATACCTACCAAAATTGTTGAAATAAACATTCATGATAGAGTAGAAAGTAGTTTCCCTGTATTAGATGTATTTGTACAAGTTGCTTGTTTTATAGCTAGAGGTGGTAATTTAACAGTAATTGGTAAAGAAATTCAAACATATAAAAAGATGATTGAAATTCAGCCAAAAGTAAGTCAAGCCCAAAACCAAATTGTTGGCGGTGTCGTTTATATTGATAATTATGGAAATGTAATTAGTAATATCAGCAAAAAAATGTTTCAAGAAATTGGAAAAGGACGTCGTTTTAAAGCAAATGCAAGACGTTATTCTTTCTCTAAAATATTTACAAAATACAATGAAGTTGCTGGCGATAGTGCTCATGACAGCATACAATATGATGGAGATAAATTAGCGTTGTTTAATTCTGCTGGTTATTTAGAGATTGCTATTTATAGAAGTAATTTAGATTCAGTAGGTGGCGCATCTACCTTATTAGGTTTAGGATATAGAGATTCTATTACTATTGATTTCATCAACGATTCTAAACCAGATTACACTCCTTTAACTTAAGATATTATGTTTATTCGAATTGTAAAAATGAGTTTTCACGAAAAACACATTCAAGATTTTTTATCAATGTTTGAAGAAAAAAAAACATTTATTAGAGCATCTAAAGGATGTAATTTATTAGAATTATATCAAGACAAAACAAACCCAGAAATATTTTTTACCTATTCTTATTGGGAAAAAGAACAAGATTTAGAAAACTATAGAAACTCAGACCTTTTTAAAGATGTTTGGGCAAAAACAAAAATATTCTTCAACGATAAACCTCTTGCATGGAGCGTTGATAAAAAAGTAAGTTTACAATAAAAATTAGATAAATAAAAATGGATTTCGATTTCACTCCTTTTCCTGTTCTAGAAACAGAAAGATTAACATTAAGAGCATTAAATTTAAACGATGCAAAATCAATTTTTGGTTTAAGAACCAACAAAGAAGTTAATGAATTTATTGACAGAAAAACACCAAGAAATCTTTCTGAAGCAAGAGCTTTTATCGATCGTATTTCTAAACTAACTTCAGCTAATAAAGGGGTTTTTTGGGTATTAGAATCTAAAAGCAATCATCAATTAGTTGGTACTATTGGTTTACGTAATTTTGAAGATGAAGAAGATTATGCAGAACTTGGGTATGAAATAGACCCTAGTTACCAGCAAAAAGGTTTTATGAGTGAAGCTTTTGACGTAGTTTTAGAATACGGATTTAATCAAATGGAATTAAAAACCATTGAAGCTTTTACACATAAAAATAATACTGCTTCTATTGCGTTATTAGAGAAACAAAAATTTGTTTTTGAACCTGAAATAAAAGATGAAGGTTTCGAAAACAATATCAGTTATAGATTAAAGGCTTAATCTTTTACAAGCTCAGACTGATAATTAAGAAGTAATCTGTTAGTCTGAGTTTGTTCAAAAAAAAAACAATCGTTAAACAATGTTTGCAATTTTAAAAAAAGAATTCAATTCATTTTTTGCAAGTCCGATAGCTTATTTAGTTATTGGAGTTTTCTTGTTAATTAACGGTTTGTTTTTATGGGTATTTAAAGACGAGTTTAATATTTTAAATGCTGGTTTTGCAGATTTAAATTCATTTTTCTTTTTAGCTCCTTGGGTATTTTTATTTTTGATACCTGCCATTACCATGAAAAGTTTTGCTGATGAATTTAGCAGCGGAACTATAGAACTCTTAAAAACAAAACCAATTTCTGATTGGCAAATTGTATTAGGTAAATTCTGGGCATCACTCCTATTAGTTGTCGTTGCTTTAATACCAACTTTGACTTATGTGTACACTGTTTATCAATTAGGAAACCCTGTTGGAAACATCGATTTTGGAAGTACAATTGGATCCTATATTGGTTTACTATTTTTAGCTTCTACCTATACAGCAATTGGGTTATTTACCTCAACACTTTCTAAAAATCAGATTGTGGCTTTTATATTAGGCGTTTTTATCACCTTCTTTTTGTATTATGGATTTGATGCCATTTCTACTTCTCTTGGAAATGAATTAACCATCAAAAAAATGGGAATTAACGAACATTTTAGAAGTATTTCTAGAGGCGTAATTGATACCAGAGATATTATTTACTTTTTAAGTGTAACTGTATTCTTTTTATTCATCACTAAAATGCGTTTAGACAATGAATAAAAAAATAAAAAATATAGCAATTCTAATTATTGGTTTGATTATTCTAAATATCATCAACCAATCTTTTTACACACGTTTAGATTTAACTTCGGATAATCGTTACACGCTTTCTGAAACCACAAAAAACATTATTTCTAATGTTGATAATTTTCTTTTTATAACGGTTTATTTAGAAGGCGATTTTCCTTCAGAATTTAAAAGACTACAAGCAGAAACACGTCAGTATTTAGAAGAATTAGCAGCAGAAAATTCAAACATAAAAATCAATTTTGAAGCGCCAGATAATCAACGAGAAGATTTGATTAAAAGAGGAATGCTACCAAGTCAATTAACTGTTGAAGAAGATGGTAAATTGTCTGAAGCTATCATTTTTCCTTGGGCAGAAGTTTCTTATGGTAATAATTTTACTATTGTTTCTTTATTACCTACTGCAATTGTTGCATCGCAAGATGAACAACTGCAAAAAGCAATTGAAAATTTAGAATATAGTTTTTCGAATGCGATTCATTCCATCACTCAAAAAGAACGAAAAAGTATTGCTGTTATTACTGGAAACGGAGAATTACAAGATATTTATCAATATAGTTTTTTAAGTGAAGTTGCAAAAAAATACAGTTTAGCCAAATTTACGTTAGATTCTGTAGCGACAAATCCACAGCAAACTTTACAAGATTTAACTTCTTTAGATTTAGCAATTATTGCGAAACCAACTCAAAAATTTACAGCAAAAGAAAAGTTTACATTAGACCAATATATTGCTAACGGAGGAAAAACTTTGTGGATGCTAGATAATGTGCAAGCAGACCAAGACAGTTTATTTTCTGGCGGAAAAATGTTAGCATATCCAAGAGATTTAAATTTAACAGATTTGTTATTTTCTTACGGAATAAGAATCAATACCACTTTAATTAAAGATTTATATGCTGCTCAAATTCCTGTTGCAACAGGTAAAGTTGGCAATCAAACGCAGTTTAAAAACTTAGAATGGTTTTATCATCCTTTGGTTGGTGGAAATCCTAATCATGTAATTACAAAAAACGTTTCTCCTGTAAGATTGCAGTTTGCAAATCAGATTGATACTTTAACAAATAATATTAAAAAAACACCTTTATTGGTCAGTTCTTTATTGACGCAAAAAGTAGGAACTCCTACTATTATTGGGTTACAATCTATTGCTGATGAAGTTATTGAAAATGATTATAAAGGCGGAAACCAATTGTTTGCTGTTTTGTTAGAAGGCGATTTTAATTCAGCTTATAAAAACAGGGTAAAACCTTTTGAAACTCCACTTTTTAAAGAAAACGCTACCAACAATAAAATGGTGGTAATTTCTGATGGTGATATTGGAAAAAATCAAATTTTAAAGAAAGAACCTTTTGATTTGAATAGAGACAAATGGACAAATCAACAATTTGGAAATAAAGACTTTCTAATAAATACGATTGATTATTTATTAGATGATACTGGCTTAATTCAGCTAAGAAACAAAACATTACAGATTAGAACTTTGGACAAACAAAAGGCTTTTAAAGAACGTACTTTTTGGCAGTTTTTAAATATTGTTTTACCGTTGCTGATTTTGTTTGCTTTTGGATTTATCTTTAAGTATTTGAGAAAAAGGAGATATAGTTAAATTTTGAAAGTATTCAGTTTTCAGTTGCAGTAAGCAGAAATAAAAGTTCTCGATACAATTTTCTCTTAAAATCGAAAAGCACTCGAACTGACAGACTCTTCAAACGTTGTTCCTTCTACAATCTCAAAACCTTGAAAAATTCAATATAACAAACGTACTGTCATTTCGAAATGAGCTTTTTTAAGCGATTGAGAAATCTCATAATAAAATGATTATCTTAGAAGAGATTCTTCCTTATACTTCGTCAGAATGATAAAACTTTCAATTTTGAACAACTGAACCTTTCCAACTTTCAACTTTAAAACTTTAAAACTTTCTAACTAACCAATCTTCAACAAATCATCATGAATAAAAGTATAATCTAAAACATCCTGTAGTTTTTTAGAACTGATAATTTTCCATTCATACACTTCATTATTTTCAAATTCAGGAAGCTCAAAATCGTTACTTAATTTTGCAATTGTATAAAATTCTCTTCTTGTTGGATGATGATTAGAACACGCATTAAAAGTTTGATCCCAACAATTTTGATCGATAATTGTATGAATAATTTCGATACAATCATCTTTATGAATCATATTAACAAAACCTTTTGGCTGTGGTATTTTTCGTCCGTTTTTAAACCAGCTAGAAGGTTGTCTATCATCACCAAATAAACCAGCAAAACGAATTATTGTCGTTTCGAAGAAATTGTTCTGTCTAAATAATTCTTCAATTTCTGTTAAAGGCGTTTTTAAAACGGCATCTTCTTCAGTCATTACTTTATTTAGTCTTCCATAAACAGAAGTAGAACTTATAAATATTACTTTTCGAACATCAGAATTTTCTATTTGAGAAATTAAATTTTCAAAACCATCAACATCTTTAGACGTAATTGCAATGATTAGAATATCAGAATTTAAGAAACCATCAAACTCTTCAAAATCAGAAATATCAACAATATAAGGTTCTATATTATTCATTTCTAAAGTCTCTAATTTTTCTTCTCTAGTGGTAGAACCTTTTACAGAATACCCTTCATTTAACAAAGAAATTGCTAAAGGTTTTCCTAACCAACCACAACCTAAAACACTAACTCTCTTCATAAATTGAATTTAAAAATGGGTGAATTTTATCAATAAAAATAATTTTACATTAACATTGTGAACCTTCTGCACAACAATTATCGTCTTTTACTAATTTACATGAAACTACCGCTAACAATGCTCCTAAAATTGGCGCTGTAATATACATCCATAAATGTTGCAAATTACCAGAAACAATCGCTGGTGCAATAGATCGTGCAGGATTCATAGAAGCGTTTGTAATTGGACCTGCAAACATAGCTTCTAACAAAACCACTGCGCCAACTGCAATACCTGCAACGACACCAATTTCTTTACTTCCTGTAGATACATTTATAATAACGACCATTAAGAAAAAAGTTAGTAATAACTCTAATACAAAAGCGCGCCAGACATCTACTGTCGGTATTGTTGCTCCTAAAGTTTCACTTGCAGGAAACAGAAACCAAAGAATTAAACTTGCTGCAAAAGCGCCCAAAATTTGAGCGATTATATATTTAGGAACTTCTTTCCAAGAAAACTTTTTAGCATACGCAAAAGCAATAGAGACTGCAGGATTAAAATGCGCTCCTGAAGTTTCGCCAAAAGCATAAATCATTGCCATAACGATTAATCCCCAAGTAATTGCGATTCCTACATGTGTTACTTCTCCTCCAGTAACTTCGTTGATTGTCATTGCTCCTGTTCCGCAGAAAATCATAGAGAATGTTCCAATAAATTCAGATATATATTTCTTCATAGTTCTTAAAAAATAGTTGCAAAGATACAATCCCTTATTTTAAGTTTTTGTTAACATTTCTCGTTTTTTGAAATCGTAAATTTAACATCACAAATCAAAACGAACCAATTATGAGAAAAAATTCAATCAAATTTTTAAGTATATTATCAGTATTTGCACTTTTAAATTTTACAAGTTGTAAAAATAAAGAGATTAAGGAGAAAGTTATAGAAAAAGAAGTAAAAAAGGAAGTGAAAGCTCCTACTAAAATTTCTGCTCCAGCTCCAAGTCCTTCTTCAACTTTAATACAAAAAGTAGGTTTAACAGATGTAACTGTAGAATATTCTAGACCAGGAATGAAAGGTAGAACTATTTTTGGTGATTTAGTGCCCTATGGAAAAACTTGGAGAACTGGTGCTAATGCGAACACAAAAATTACATTTAGTACAGATGTTGCTATCGATGGAAAAAATATAGCTGCAGGTACTTATGCTGTTTACAGTATACCTAATAAAGAATCTTGGGATATTATGCTATATTCAGACTCAAGCAATTGGGGAAATCCTAAAGAATGGGATGAAACGAAAGTGGTTGCTAAAGCTTCTGCCAAGGTTATTAAAATGCCAATGGATGTTGAAACTTTTACAATTACTTTTGATGATTTAACAAATAATTCTGGAGTTCTAGGTTTACTTTGGGAAGATGTTTATGTTGGTATGCAATTTGATGTTCCTACAGATAAAAATGTAATGGCTTCTATTACTGAAGTAATGAAAGGGGAACCAAATGCTGGTGCATATTATGATGCTGCTGTTTATTATAAAACTGCAAATAAAGATGTAAACCAAGCAGTAACTTGGATTGACAAAGCTATCGAATTGACAAAAGAAGATCCAAAATTTTGGTACTTACGTCAGCAATCTTTAATTCATGCAAAAGCTGGAAAAACTGAATCTGCAATTGCAGCTGCAAAACAATCTTTAGCTTTAGCTGAAAAAGCTGGAAATGCTGGTTATGTAAAAATGAACAAAGCATCTTTAAAAGAATGGGGAGCTAAATAATTGGTTTTTCTTTTTTAAAATATTTAAAATCTCAAGTGAAAGCTTGAGATTTTTTTTGCTCTAAGAAAAGAACTTTACTATCGATACAAAACATCTTTTAGTAACCTACTAGACAAATATTTAAAACAAACGTTATATTAGAATGGGTAAAACATAATGTAACAAAACGTACTATAAAGCTTAAAAAGTCTAATTAACGTATATTAACAGCCTGTTTAAAGATCTAAATTATGCAAAACAATAAAATACGAAACTATATTAAAGAAGTCTTAGAGAATATGCCAACTGATTGGCTAAATCTAACAACGCATCGACTAGATATTTATAATGAAAATTTAGCTAAAACTGAATTTTTAGAACAGTTTGAAATCTTATTTAATAACAATAATTCTAAATTATCTGCATTAAATGAATTACCAACTGCTTATGATTACATTCGATTAGGTCATCCTTTATCTTGTTTATTAGAATGGTTAATTGGAAAATTAAATAGCGTAAAATCACAAAATGTAATTAGTTTTTCATCTAAAGCTATTCCCATTTTAGCAATCTTAAGAAAAAACTTATTAAAGAAAAAGAATACACAAATAATTTATACAGGTGAATTACCTGATTTTTTTAATGTTGAAATATTAAAAAATATTTATGGTTATAAATTTGACTTAAAGAAAGTTGTAGAAAATACATCCATTTCTAAATTTAATGGGAGTACTATTTTAATTGCACAGAATGAAGATTTTTCTAATTTTGATCTCTCAAAAAACATTGATTTCTCAATCAACCTTCACGCTCATCTTGGAAGTATATTAATAGTAAATGGAGCACAAAACGAAAATTATATATCAGACATTCAGCACGTAAGAAGAAGAGAAACAATTGCAATGATACCTGCACATTCTCTCATTGCATTAAAAATGATTGCAGAACAATCTACTGCTTATCATCAAAAAGATAATGTAGAAACAAATAAAACGCTTGTTTTAAACGCTATTAAAGAAATTACAGGAGCAAATACAAAACCACTCGTTGCTTCTAGTGGACTTTCTATTCAGTATGCAATTTTAATGGGACTCGTTCACAATGCATTAGAAAATCATAAAGGAAAAGCTATTAAAATTATTGTTCCACCAAATTGTTATGGAGGTACAAATGACCAAGCTAGACGAGTTGCTGCGTGCATTAATAATGTTGAAATTGTAGATTTACATGTTGATGGTGATAATGATATGCTTAAAAGTATAGACACCGTTTTAACTAAAATAGCGAGTGAAGATGCTGTACCTTATATAATTGCTGAAATACCTACAAACCCAAGAGTTGAAGTTCCAAACTTGATCCAATTAAAGGCTGTTTTAAGTAAAGAACGTAAAACGTTAACTGGTGAAATTGCTATTGATCCTGTTTTTGTTTTAGACCAAACTTTTTGTCCTAATGTTCATTTTTTAGGAGAAGGTGAAATTCTCTCAACAGTTAGAACAATTTCATTTGCTAGTGGATCAAAGTTTCCTAGTGGCGGAAAATGTACTTCTGGTTATTGTATCGGAAACACAAAAACGGTTGCACTAATAGACAAAATTGAAACACACTTAACTCTTTGTGACAATGAAGCTACAGCGTTTCAATATGAAATATTAGCCCAACAGTTGCCATCTATGAATCAAAGAATTTATGACGCGTATACAAACACTCGTAAATTTGTAAACTTTATTAAAGAGACTTTACCAGAAGCTAAAATCAATTTTGTGTCAGAAGAATTGGCACAACAAGGATTTACACCTTCTGTTTTTTCATTAGACTTACCAACTAAAGGAAATACAGATGAAGAAAAAGAAGCGTATAAGAGGGATTTAAATCATAAATTAATTAATTTAATGATTACAGAAATTCCTGATGAAAGTAAATACTGTGTAAGTTATGGTCAGTTAAACGGATGTTATTGGACAATACCTGCAACATCTACACAAGGAACCACAAAAGAAGGTGACAAAGATTATATTGCTCGTGTTGCACTTTCGCCTAATATGAATCTTAAACTTCATCAAAAAGTATTTTTAGACTTTGTCAGAAATATTTAGTGGAATGATTCTTAAAAATATTTAAAATCTCAAGTGAAAGCTTGATGTTTTTTTTGTTTTAAACAAGTATTTATACCTATGGCTTTTGTCCTTTAAAAAAAGTAACTTCGTTACTTCTGATATAAGTCATTGAAAATAAGTTATATCAGTAAACTGTTATGCTTAATAAAAACACAACATTTTGTGGAGTCCAGTTACCACGATAAAAACGGGGCGTTATCAGAAAAGCCTAATGAGTATGAAAACTAAACCCGTTAATTATGAAAAAAGGTATGACTAAAGTGAGTGTATTGTATCCAAATGGAGAAGATAAAACATTTGACATGGATTATTATTGTAACACCCATTTACCAATGGTTCGTAAATTATTAGGAGACTCTCTTAAAGGGGCAACTGTTGAAAAAGGATTAGGTGGAGCTACACCTGGATCAACTGCACCATATGCCGGAATGGGAAATATGTATTTTGATTCTGTAGAAGATTTTGGAAAAGCTTTCGGTCCAAATGCAGAAAAAATAATGGGTGATCTACCTAATTTTACAAATATTGAACCTATTATTCAAGTAAGTGAGGTAATGTAGTAAAATGAAATAAACCTAACCATAACATTGTATGAAAGACTTTAGAACGCCTTTTATACTTACCATTAGCGAATCTACTCAAACAATTCATCACAATCAATTGCTAAAGAAGTAATAAATTAAAGGTATTTTTAATTTCATAATGTAAAACTCAATCTTCTTCTAGGATAGAAACATATATCTTAATTACACAACTAACTATATTTTAAGATGCTAACTTTAAAAAAAACTTAAAACTTTATAATTAAGAAAAAAAAGATGTTATCTGTAATAGTATCAAATGATACTATTACATAGAAGTTTTCTTATGAAATTACACCAACTATTTTAAACCTAATTTTTTCTATTTCAGAAAAAATTGGAGAAAGAAATAAAACAAGATTATATATTAAAAACGGGGCTAAACATTAACTAATTTTACTATAAAATAATTTCAAAAAAACCATGTCTTTAAAACCCAATCAACAATCTATTGTAATGTTAGGAGCAAGTGGTGCTGTTGGTACAGAAACTGTAAATACTTTACTTAAATTAAAGAACATTAAGCAACTAACATTGCTTGGTAGAAACCCAATTACCAATATAAATGTTGATTTTGTAAATCAATACAAAATAAGTATAAGCGACACCAATTCTTACTCGAAATACTTAGAGAATCATACAACTGCTATTTGTACTTTAGGAGTTGGTGAACCTTCAAAAGTAAGTAAAGAAGATTTTATAAAGATTGATAAAACAGCTGTACTAGATTTTGCAATAGCATGTAAAAAAGCAGGCATTACCCATTTTGAATTATTAGCTTCTGTTGGTGTAAGTCCTAAATCAAAATCTTTTTATTTAAAAACAAAAGGCGAATTAGTAGAAGCGTTAAAAGAATTAAATTTTGAACGATTAAGTATCTTTCAACCTTCAATGATTTTAACACCAACTAACAGATATGGAATTTCTCAAGCAATTACTTTAAAAGTTTGGCCACTTCTTAAACCGCTTTTAATTGGTGGACTAAAAAAATATCGTGGCATTCCTGTAAATATTCTTGGGCAAGCAATGGCAAAGAATATTTTTAATAAAGGTGAAGCATACGAAATACTACAATGGAACGAATTTTATTCAATACTTAAATAAAACTTTACCCAAACAATTCATCAGAATCAATTACTAAAGAAGTAATTCTGTTATTGTAATTTCCTTTTATAATTTTAATTACCTAGAAAACTCAAATGATTATAGTTCTTTTTAAAAGCATGAACTCTAAGCCAATAAGAAATTACATTTTTTAATAGAAAAATTTATTTATTATATTTGATTCTATTTTTTTTTACAAATGAAACACTTATTGCTTCTTTTTATATTAGTATTTATACTACCTACAAATAGTTTTGCGCAAAAAATACAAGAACCTAATTACCCAAATTGTAGCGAACTTCGTGGAAAAAATGAAAACTATGCATCTCCAGATGGAAAGTACATAACTTGGTGTGAAATGAAAAAACAGACAGCTTATGTACGTTGTCAATGTACTAGAGAAAAGATGTTTGCACAGTTTAAAAAGCAAATTGAAGATATAAATAACAAGATTGAACAAGTAAATGAACAAGCCAATAGTTATAGGAGTAAGTATGATAGTAGCTATAAAGAATCGCAAAAACATAAGGAAGGACTTTATGTAGATGACAATTCTAATTACGAAGGCGATAGACAAAATACATTAAGAGCTCTTAAAAGTTCTCTACAATACAAGCAACAACAACTTAAATATTTAGAAGAAAGCGCTCGTTTAAACGAAAGAAAACCTAGCTATAATAACTCTTCTAGTTACAAAGATCAATCTATTAAATATGCTAAAGATGCTGTTGAAAACTTAAAAAAAGAAATAGAAGAAGTTACCAACAAGAAAAAAACAAAAAAGATATCTCTTTCTTTTGGTAAAACTAGTTCCAATTCTTCTAATAGAACTCCATCCAACAACTCCAACTCAAGTTCTAAAAACATTTCCAACCAAAATCAAAACAATAACAACTCACAGAGTTACACTCAAAAATATAAGACAAATCAAAAATCGAGTAATCAAACTAGAACAGAAACATATCAACAAAAACAAGCTCGTTTAAAACAAGAGAAGAAGAATAAAGAAATTGAAGAAAATAATAAAAAATACAAAGCGCAATTAGCTCGTATTGAATCTAATAAAAAGTTTCACGCAAAGATGGAAGCTTATAGTAAAGGTGCTATGTCTAAATTTGATAAGGCTGCACAAGGAGATTTAATGGCTGCAGGAATTATGAAAGGTACTTATGCAATAGCGATGGCTTCGCAAGGTTACACAGATAAAACTGCAATTGTTGGTGCTGCCGCTAATATTATTGGTGGCCTTATGGAAAACGCTCAAAGAAAAAGAGCTGAAGAAGCAAGACTTGCAGCAATTGCAGCTGAAAAAAGAAAAAGAGAAGCTGCAAAGCGTAAATTTATTGCAAAACTAGTAAGAAATAGAAAACTTACTTTAACTAGAATGCCTGCATATAAATACCCTAATTTTTTAACAAATGAATCGTCAAATTCAGTTTTTTTCTTTGCAATGTTAGCCAATGAAGAAAAGTTAAAAGAAGATTTACCAGAAATAAAGATTACCGATTTAATTGAAATCTCTAGATATTCTGATGGAACTTGGCCTTCTGAAAACAGTTTTAAACAAAAGCTGACAAAGTATGGTAGTTATGATGTGCGCATTATTGGTGCTTTTACCAATTATAGTATAGCAAGTAAAAAACTAGAACAGTTAATTAAAGGTTTTGCTGAAAACGGAGTGAAAATAAAATTGATAAACGCTGCAAAAGATTTTATAATTTCAAAAAGAGATAATATTACAACGACCAATTCTTCAGAAAAAAAAGGTTTTTGGGGAAAATCAATTTCTGAAGATAGTAAAGAAAAGAAAAAAATAGTTTCTACTAAGAAACCAATAAAGAGTACAAAAAAAGTGTTAATTGCTAGTGAAAATGATTTCTGGGGAAAATCAATTACCTTAGAAAAAAAGAAAGACTCTATATTAGCTAAAAAGAAAGTAGCACCAAAAAAGAAGAAAAAAGATTTGTGGGAAAAAACAATTAAAGTAGAAAAGAAGAAAGACTCCACATCAAAAAAAATAAAAAAAGGATTTTAAATATTAACCAAAAACTACAATTTTCAGATGAAATTATTCACCCTAATTAGCTTTTTTTTACTCATTACTTTTTCAGTATCAGCGCAAAGTTCTTTAGCAAAAATAGAATATAGTTATGCCGAAGAAGCATATCGTGCTAAAAACTACGTTAAAACAATTAATCATTTAGAAGAAGTAAAATCTTTGCTTGGTGGCGAAACAAATGGGTTGGTAATGTATTTAGAAATTATGTCTCGTAATCATCAACGCATTTCTTTATATAAAATTTTGCAACAATCTGTAGGCACAGATTTAGTTGGTGCTTTTGATGAAAAAACTGATTTAGATATAGAAAAACTGATTAATAAAGCGAGTTCAGGTGATAAAGATGCCAAGTATAAATTAATAATAGCCATTACAAAGGAACAATACAAAAAACAAAATCTAAAGTTTGATAACAGTATGTTAAAGAATGAGATTTTTGTAAAGCATGTAAAAAAGATTGCAGATACAATGAATTTTGAGAGCTTTAAACAAGCTACTAATCTGATTAAAAGGGGAAATAAAAACTCTATTGATGAGTGGTTAGCATCCAATGAAAAAATAGATAACTTAAGTAGTTCGTATTTAAAAAACTTTGAAGATGAAGTTCCTTTAGAAAAACTAAAACAGGTCTATGAAATTAAAAAAGAGATTCGTCCTTTTATAGAAAACAACACCTTAATTACAAAAGCATGGTCTTTATTAGCTGAAGAGAAATACGAACTTGCTTACACTAAATTTAATGAATTAAATGCTCTAGGAATTAATAGCAAAACAGTTTTAACCAAATTAAAACCTGTTATTGAAAAAAATAAATTAGAAGCAGCATCCATAAAAACTCAAGAAAAAGGTATAAAAAACATTGAAGAAAACATGGTTTTGGTAAAAGGTTCCTTAACTGTTTCTGAATCTATAGATCCAGAAGGGAATACCGTGTTAGAATCAATTAAAGATTTGTATGTAAGTAAATACGAAATAACACAACTCGATTATTGGTCTATAATAGAAACCAATAGATTAAAGGTTTCTACATGTAAAACCTGCCCTATAACATTTTCAACAAGAAGTTTTGTTGATAATTTTATCAAAAAATTAAATGAATTATCAGGAAAAAAATACAGATTACCAACCAAAGAAGAATGGTTTTGGTTTGCAACTGGAGGTAGAAAAACTACGGATGAAAAGAGAGGAATTAATGAGGAGAAAGCAGACAATATAGACAAATACGCTTGGTATAAGAAAAACAGTAATGAAAGACGTCAAAAAGTGGGTTTAAAAGAACCTAACGAATTAGGCTTGTACGATGTTTGGGGTAATTTATCTGAATATACAACTACAAATGCTGTTGGTGGTGCTTTTAATACTTTAAAAAGACGCTTTAGTTCTGGCGATGATTATACCGAATCCTATAAAGTAAATAACGAAGAAAAATCATTAGGTAAACGTAAGGTTTTTGATTTAAGTATTATTGGTGTTGGAGAGAATAAAGAAGATAAGAAATTAGGAATTCGCTTGGTTAGAGATGTAAATTAGAAAACCTTAAAAAGGTAAATTCACACATAAATTGTAATTAAAAAAAGCCTAAATAAAAGTTTAGGCTTTTTTGGTCAACATGTATTTTTCTTATTTATTTTTTTTAATAAAATTTAGCTACAAATACTTGATTTTAAATCAGTTACTACTGATTCGTTTTATTAAAACAAGATCTTAGCAAGAGTAACGTTAAGCAAGTTTAACCAAACAATTCATCAGAATCAATTACTAAAGAAGTAATAAAATTAGAAGCGTTTTTAATATCATAATGTAAAACTCTATCTTCTTCTACAATAGAAACATCTTGTCTAAACGAGTTAACAATACTTTCGATAAATGGAGAACTTTTTCCGTTTGCAAAACTTAAAGCTTGCGAACCAGTAAACAATTCGATACTTAAAATAGTTTGTAAATTATCTACTACTTTTTTACATTTTGTAGCTGCATTTGCTCCCATAGAAACATGATCTTCTTGTCCGTTACTAGATTCAATAGAATCTACACTTGCAGGAGTTGCGTATTGTTTATTCTGACTTACAATACTTGCTGCTGTATATTGAGGAATCATAAAACCCGAATTTAAACCTGGGTTTGCAACTAAAAAAGGAGGTAAATGTCTGTGTCCAGAGACTAACTGATAAGTTCTTCTTTCTGAAATATTTCCTAATTCTGAAATTGCAATTGCTAAAAAATCTAATCCTAAAGCCAATGGTTGTCCGTGAAAATTTCCACCAGAAATAATTTCATCTTCATCTACAAAAATATTAGGATTGTCTGTTACCGAATTAATTTCCGTTAAAAATGTCTTTGTTACAAAACGAATCGTATCTTTTGTTGCTCCGTGAACTTGAGGCATACATCTAAAAGAATAAGGATCTTGCACGTGTTGTTTTTCTTGAGAAATCAACGCACTATCATCTAATAAATCTTTAATTCTTTGTGCTGTTTTAATTTGACCATTATGAGGTCTCGCAAAATGAATTAACTCATTAAAAGGTTCTACTCTTCCATCAAAACCTTCTAAAGAAACAGTACCAATTACGTCTGCTAAATAAGATAATTTATGAGATTTCAACAAACAGTAAATTCCGTAAGAAGACATAAACTGTGTTCCGTTTAACAACGCCAAACCTTCTTTAGATTGCAAGTTTATTTTATCCCAAGAGAAAATTTCTAATAATTTTTCTGTTGCTATTTTTTCTCCTTTATAATATACTTCTCCCAACCCAATTAAAGGTAGAGACATGTGTGCAAGTGGAGATAAATCTCCAGAAGCACCTAAGGAACCTTGCTCATAAATTACAGGAATAATATCATTATTGTAAAATTCAATCAATCTATTTACAGTTGCTAACTGCACTCCTGAATGCCCATAACTCAAAGATTTTACTTTGAATAATAGCATTAGCTTTACAATTTCACTAGAAACCTCATCACCTGCACCACAAGCATGACTCATTACTAGATTCTCTTGAAGTTTCTGTAAATTATGATCATTAATTTTTACATTATATAAAGCGCCAAAACCAGTATTAATACCATAAATAGGTTTCGAAATCGATTTCGTTTTTTCATCTAAGTATAATCTGCATTTTTCGATTCTTTGAATTGAAGCATCAGAAAGTGCTAATTTTATATCAGAAGAAATAATTTCTTGAATTTTAGATAAATCTAATGGAAGTGAATCTATATAATGAAATGTACTCATATCTTAATTTAATTGGTCTTCAAATGTGCGAATTCAGTTCTGTATATACAAGTGATTTAACTATTTTTATTTACCTATAAATGATATATTTGTAATTAAATTTAAGAATACAAACAATGAAAAAATTAAGTCTTGCCATTTTTGCTTTATTCGTAATAGCATCATGTACAAAAGAACATTCTAAAGATTACATTTCTTTATCTGGAAAACTAGAAAATAACAAAGATTCTATAATTACTATATCTGGAAGAACTGGTGTTATTAAAACTATTTCTATTAAAGAAGATGGTTCTTTTAAAGATACTTTAGAAGTTCCTAAAGTAGATATCTATACTTTTCAAACAAGTAGAGAAAAAAGAGCTCCAATATATTTAAAAAATGGTTTTGACATTTCTATTAAAGGTGATGCAGATAAATTTATGACTAGTTTTGAGTATTCAGGTGCTGGGTCTGCAAACACTAAATTTATTGTTGCTCAATTAGATAAAAGTAAAAAAATAGGAAACCCTGCTGATATTTTGGCTTTAGAGAAAGAAGCTTTTACAGCAAAAATGAGTTTATTAAAAAAAGAATATGATAGTATTTTAAATTCTTATAATGACTTAGATAGTTCTTTAGTTGACATGGCTACTAAGCAAAATTTACAAATGTTTGATTATTTTGAAAAAACATATAAAACAAGTAAAATGATGGGGAAAGGAAAACCTTCTCCTAAATTTGAAAACTATGTTGATTTTAAAGGTGGTAAGAAATCTTTAGATTCTTTTAAAGGAAAATATGTGTATATAGATGTTTGGGCAACTTGGTGTGGACCTTGTATTAGAGAGATACCTTCTTTACAGAAATTAGAAAAAGAATACCATAATAAAAACATTGAATTTGTTAGTATTTCTACAGATGAATCTAGAAGAAGTGGTGGTTCTTGGGAAGCAGCAGAAAAAAAATGGAGAGATTTTGTGAAGGAAAAACAAATGGGTGGAGTTCAATTATGGGCTGGACAAGATTATGCACTTCAACAAGCATATCAAATTACTGGTATTCCAAGGTTTATTTTAATTGATCCACAAGGAAATATTGTAGATTCAAATGCACCAAGACCTTCTGATCCAAGATTAAAAACGTTATTTAATTCTTTAAAGATTTAATAAAAATAACCTCATAAAAAAAAGCGAAATCTAAATTTAGATTTCGCTTTTTTTTTATAATATAAACAGAAACTTATTCTTTATAAACTCCCATAGCAGCATATTTATCCATTCTTTGAGAAACAAGATCTACATCATTTAAATCTTTTAACTCATCAAAAGCAGCAACAATTTGCGCTTCAACAGCTTTAAAAGCTCCTTGTCTGTCTGTATGTGCTCCACCAACTGGTTCTTGTATAATTCCGTCAATTAACTTTAACCTCTTCATATCTGTACCTGTTAATTTTAACGCAGCAGCAGCTTGTTCTTTATACTCCCAACTTCTCCATAAAATAGAAGAACAAGATTCTGGAGAAATAACGGTATACCAAGTATTTTCCATCATATAAACTCTATCTCCTACTCCAATACCTACAGCACCACCAGAAGCTCCTTCACCAATAACAATTGTTATAATTGGTGTTTTTAAGCGAGTCATTTCTAAAATGTTTCTAGCAATTGCTTCACCTTGTCCACGCTCTTCAGCCTCTAAACCTGGATATGCACCTGGAGTATCTAATAAAGTAACAACAGGAATTTTAAATTTCTCTGCCATTTTCATTAAACGTAAAGCTTTTCTATAGCCTTCAGGATTTGCCATTCCAAAGTTTCTGTACTGGCGTGTTTTGGTATTATATCCTTTTTGCTGACCTATAAACATAAAAGATTGATCACCAATTTTACCTAAACCACCAATCATGGCTTTATCATCTTTTACATTTCTGTCTCCATGAAGCTCCATAAAAGTATCTCCACAAAGTGCTTTAATATAATCTAATGTATAAGGTCTATTAGGGTGTCTAGATAATTGAACTCTTTGCCAAGGCGTTAAGTTTTTATATATATCCTTTCTAGCTTTTGCTAATTTTTTCTCAATTTTCTTACAAGTAGCGCTTACATCTACTTCACTCTCTTTACCAATAATCTGGCACTTATCTAATTGATCTAAAAGCTCTTTAATAGGCATTTCAAAATCTAAATATTCCATATTGTAGTAATTTGGTTTTCGTTGTTTGTAAGAACAAACATACTATAAAATTAGTTGTTTTATTAAGAAATAAGTTACTTTTTTCTAACAGTTTTTTCTTTAATTTTATTTTTTATAAGCGTTTTATTCTTAATAATACCGTTTAGTAAAACGACAAACAATACTATAAAAGCGCCAAAATAAAATTCTGGATTCATTTTTTCTTTCTCTCCAAAAATAAACAACGCCAAAATAATGGCATAAATAGGTTCTAAATTTATGGTTAACATTACTGTATATGGCGATATATATTTCATCACATTAACAGAAGCAATAAAAGCATAAGCTGTACAAACACTACTTAAAATAACAAGATATAACCAATCTAACTTTACAACTTCAAAGAATGATATCGTAAAACCATTGGTAAACAGCAGGTAAATTGAGATAAAAAGGACTCCAAAAAACAACTGATAAAGTGATATTACACCTCCAGAATATTTCTTAATAAAAAGACCATTAAAAACTGAAAATAAAGCACTTAAGAATGATGAAATTAACGCATAGATAATTCCTAATTTATATTGACTTTCAAAATTAAAAATTATATACAAACCAAAAATCACAATTAAACCCAATATAATCTCTAAAGGTTTAATTCTTCTTCTAAAAAAAATAGGTTCTATTAAGGATACAAAAAAAGCTCCTGTACTCATCGTGACTAAAGCAACTGAAACGTTAGAGACTTTTATCGCTTTAAAAAAGAAAATCCAATGTAGTGCAATGATTACTCCAGTAACAAAAAACTTAAGAATTCCTCTGGCATCAACTTTAAATGATTTCTTTTTTATAATAAAATACAGTACTATAAAAATAACAGCTAAAGACATTCTGTACCAAACTAATGGAACAGCATCTAAACTTATTAAGGCGCCTAAAATAGCAGTAAACCCCCAAATAAAAACGATTAAATGTAATAGTAAATAATTTTTGAGTTTACTTTCTTGCATTTAAGTATAAATAAATAGCCAGACAACCAAAAAACAGGTTTGGCATCCATACATATAATAGAGAGTTTACACCTGCAACTGCTCCTAAAACTTCTGATATTTTCATTAAGAAAACATAGACAAACATGATACCAATACCAATGGCTAAATTAACTCCTGTACCTCCTCTTCTTTTTCTAAAACCTAAAGCAACTGCAATAATTGTTAAGATATAAGAAGCTACTGGTAAACTTGTTCTTTTATGAAGTTCTACCAAATAGGCATTTAAGTTTTTAATACCTCTCTTTTTAGAGATCTCTATAAATTCACTTAACTCACCTGAAGGCATTTCTTGTGCTAACGCAGATTTATATATTAAATCTCTAGGTGTAAAGCTAAAAACGGTATCGATTTTTGTTCCAGAAAAGATACTATCTCTATCCTTATAAATTTTTCGTAGTTTCCAAGTAGAAAGCTTAAATGTAGAGTCTTTGTCGTTATAACTTATTCTGTTAGCAACTAGTTTTGATTTTAATTGTATGCCATCATAAAGTTCTGACGTAAAATCATAACCAGATTTCGTTTCTGTATTAAAACTTCTTATAAAAATGTAAGTACTATCTGTTAATTGTAAACTAAAATCGGTAACTCTTTTTAATTCATTTTTTTGTCTAGCGCTACTAATGTATTCTTTTTCAAACTGCTTTCTTTCCTTACTACTCATAGGCACCACAAAATGGTTCATCCCTAAAGAAATAATTGTTATTAAAGTAGCTCCTATAAAATAAGGATACAAAAATCGTGTAAAAGAAACTTTTGCATTTGTAATTGCAATAATTTCTGTATTGTTAGAAAGTTTAGATGTAAATAAAATTACAGCAATAAATAATGCCAAAGGCATAAAAGTATTGGCATAATAGATAATGAAATTCTTGTAATATTCATCTACAATTTGATAAAACCCTAAATCTACATGCTCCAGAAAATTATCTATTTTCTCTGATATATCTATAGCAATGGCAATAGGAATCAAGATTAATAGGGTAAACAAAAAAGTTACCAAAAATCGTTTTAATATGTACCAATCAATTATCTTCACTTATGTTGTGTAATTGTGTAAATGTTTAATTGTGTAACTGTAAACTGTGTAATCTTACTTTTTTCACTGTTTACTGCTACTGAAAAACAGCCTACTTTTAAAGTCTTTTATCCATTTGTTTTACCATTTTATCTTTCCATTCTCTAAAATCTCCAGCTAAAATATGTTTTCTTGCTTCTCTTGTTAACCAAACGTAAAAACCAAGGTTATGAATAGAGGCAATTTGTTTTCCTAACATTTCTTTCGCTGCAAATAAATGACGTAAATATGCTTTTGAGTACATAGTATCTACCCAAGTAATATCCATATCGTCAATTGGAGAAAAATCATCTTCCCATTTTTTATTTTTAATGTTGATAGAACCATGTGCAGTAAACAACATTCCGTTTCTTGCATTTCTTGTTGGCATTACACAATCGAACATATCTATACCCAATGCAATGTTTTCTAAAATGTTAATTGGCGTACCAACTCCCATTAAATAACGTGGCTTGTCTTCTGGTAAAATTTCTGTAACAACTTCTGTCATTGCATACATTTCTTCTGCTGGCTCACCAACTGAAAGACCTCCAATTGCATTTGCTTGTTGACCAGAATTTGCTATATATTCTGCAGATTGTCTTCGTAAATCTTTATATGTACTTCCTTGTACAATTGGCATAAATGTTTGCTCAAAACCATATTTAAAGGGTACTTTATCTAAATGAGTTATACATCTATCTAGCCATCTATGTGTCATGTGCATAGAACGCTTTGCATAATTGTAATCACAAGGATAAGGTGTACATTCATCAAAAGCCATAATAATATCAGCACCAATTGTGCGCTGAGTTTCCATTACGTTTTCTGGCGTAAAATGATGCATAGAACCATCTATATGACTTTTAAACTTTACACCTTCTTCGTTAATTTTTCTTCTTCCTGATAAAGAATATACTTGGTAACCTCCAGAATCTGTAAGAACGTTACTATCCCAATTCATAAACTTGTGTAAACCACCCGCTTTTTCTAGAATTTTTAAACCTGGACGTAAAAATAAATGATATGTATTTCCTAAAATAATATCTGGTTTTATTTCGTCTTTTAGCTCTGTTTGATGCACTCCTTTTACGGTTCCAACAGTTCCCACGGGCATAAAAATTGGGGTTTCAATAACTCCATGATCTGTAGTTATTGATCCTGCTCTTGCCTTGCTTTTTGGGTCGGTAATTTTTAAGTCGAATTTCATTGGTGGCAAAGATACTATTATTTAAGAATTGAAAAATAAAATGAACTGTTATATAAAACCAAAAAATATTTTAATGGTTTTGCTGGCTAAAATGTGCGTTAAGGATTGAAGTGGAAATCCTTTTTTATTTTTTGGAATAAAAAAGATTGCAACGTAAAGCCTGACCTGAAAGGGAACGCCCAAAAAATATTACCAACGTTTCTTTTTGGATGAAGCTATAGCGTTTCTTTTAGTTTTTGGTGATGATTTTCTAAAAGAGGCACTTTTTTTATTGAAATCGTTTTTAGTAGGTGCTTGTTTTCTCTTTGGTTTTGCTTGTTTTGGCTTCTCTTTAACTACAGATGCTTCTTCGGTTTTTGATGAACTAGAAATCATGGTATTAATTTCTTTCATTTCTTCATCTGTTAATTCTCGCCAATCACCTGATTGTAAATAACCAAGCTCTACGTTCATAATTCTTGTACGTTTTAACTTAGTTACTTCGTAATCTAAGTATTCGCACATTCTACGAATTTGACGGTTTAAACCTTGTGTAAGAACGATTTTAAAGATTTTATCGCTTATTTTTTCTACCAAACATTTTTTAGTCATGGTTCCCAAAATAGGAATTCCACTTCCCATACTTTCGATAAAATCGTCTGTAATAGATTTATCTACAGAAACAATGTATTCTTTTTCGTGATTATTTCCTGCACGTAGAATTTTATTGACAATATCGCCATCGTTTGTTAAGAAAATTAATCCTTCTGATGGTTTGTCTAAACGTCCAATTGGAAACAGTCTTTCTGGGTAATTTACATGCTGCACAATATTGTTTGGTTCTCTATCGTCTGTTGTAGAAACAATGCCAACTGGCTTATTTAAAGCAATGTATAGTGTTACGTCTTTTGGTGTTACAAGACGACCATCGAACTTTACAACATCTTTTTTACCAACTCTATTACCTAATTGAGTTGGTTTACCATTTATAGTAATTCTGCCTTCTTTAATATATTTTTCTGCTTCTCTACGAGAGCATACACCTGAAGAACTTATATATTTATTAAGGTTTGTAGATTTTTGATTTGTATTGTCCAATGAGAAATATTTTCTGCAAAAGTAAGTATAAGATTATAATCTTATTTAATCTATTTTCTTTTTATTGAACCATTTACCTACGAAATTTAAATTTAGAGTGATTTTATGAAAATTTTCTTCAATTAATTTGTTTTCGAGAGTACCTTCTCTACCATAAGAATAAGAGATGTTAAAATTATCATTACTATATTTTTTCATTGGTAAACCTAAACCAAATGACACAAAATAACTGTCTATCTGTTGGTTAGATATTTTTAAAAAACCTGTATTATAGTTGACTCCTACTCTATATTTTATATTAGACCAATAATTAAATTTATTTTTTGAAGATACATATTCTACTCCAAAAGCATAAATAGATTGATTTGCATATTGTTCGTTACTTAGTTGTTGGTCAGTTTCTCCCCAAAGTAATTTTCTATAATCTAAACTAGTTGTAATTTGTTTATCTATTACTGTTGTAATACCAACTCCGTAAGAAAACGGAAGATCAAAATTATCTAAATCATTTTTTACTTCTTCTTCTATTGTTATTTGTGCTCCATCTGAAGTTGTTTTATAAGATGATCTTGTTTGGTTTCCACTTAACGATGTTGGCAATTCTAATGTAGCTCCAATAGTAGTTTCTACTTTTTTAAATGTTGGTAATTTATACTGAAGACCTGTTTTTAACTTTACGCCTCCATAATGATTCTGATCGCTTATAGAAACCAGCGAACCTGTATAAATTAGACTTTCTTGTTCTATTAAACCAAACAAAAAAGAAACATCTACACCAAGAGATAAATTTTTAGCGACTTTAAAACCTGTCGATAAATAGAATTTATTTAATCCACCAGAACCTGTTATTCTTGTAATGTATGTATCCGTAGAACCTTCAATTGCATTTTCTATATCAATATTATATCCTGTTTTTGTGTAAGGAAGCAAACCAATACTCATACCCCAATCTTTACTTAAAGGAAAAGCAATTGCAATATGTGAAATATTACCATTATTAGTAGTTTCACTTGAATTACTGGTTTTTAATGTTGAATAGGTTCCGTTTAATCCAAATTCATACAGAAAAGATTTTTGCACAATGTTTCCTAAACTAGCAGGATTCAATATGTTAATTTCAAATGGATTTGATTGCGCTATACCTGTGTTTCCTAAACCTGTTAAACCACCTGTTGAAGTTTTATTCTCTACTCCTAAACCAAATAAAGAATAAGGTGTGTTTGTGTTACTCTGCGCAAATAAACCGTTTATTGAAGCGACTAATACTATTAATATTATTTTCTTTTTCATCTTAATAGTTTAAATGTTTTACTGATAATTTCACTTCGTTATTTGTAGTTGCATCATTTTCAATAACCAACGTATTTACCCTGTTACTAAAGTCTGAATATTGAACCATTAATGCATAATTTAGGTTGGTTTCTGTATATAAAATTTCTTCTACAAACCCACTTAAATCTACTGTGTAATATGTGTTATCATCAAACTCATCAGTATCTTCATTTAACAATGCGTACACAGTATTACCATCAATATCACTCAGTTGGTTTATAATTCTATTTTTATGATCTATAACATAAACAATCAATGATTCTGGTAAAGGATTATCATCATTATAACTTCCTTTTAAAGGATTAAAAGTTAACGTTGCACTTAAAGTTGTTGAATTTTCGGATAGCTCTGAAAGCTTTTTTATTGACGGAATTTCTATTCTCATTGAAATTCCTGTTCCTGCTTGGGTAAATATTAAATTGTCTGTTGTTTCACTTAATTTAATTTCTTCTCCGTCTACAAAATCACCTAAAGTAGTATTAGATAAATCTGTATCAATTTCATTAAATTGTTGTGCAGCACTAGAAATTACAAAATCTACATAATAACTATTGTCTTCACTATCATCATCTTCTATTGTATAGTACAATCTCATGCTAGAGTTACCAGATGCACTTGCAGTTGTTTGTGTATTAAAACCTAAAACATGGTTGCTTTCTGAAGTATCTGCAACAATAGCTAATCCTTTAAAATACTGTAAAAAATCATCTGAAGTATTAATATCATTGTCTACAATTTTATTGAATATATCTTCACCTAAAACATCATCCATTTTAATAAAAAGAGAATCTGTTGCCTTATTTGGTTTTGGTGTAAATGATATTTCTCCTAAAACACCAGTACTGTATTCTAATGAAGATGTATTGTAAAAATCAGTTCCTTCTTCTGGCTCAAAAGTTTCGGTTATTCTATGAAGTTTATAGGTTTGTATTTTAGTAGTATCTCCATAATAGTAATTGTCATAATTTAAAATCATACCAATAGAATCATACACAGCGTCTGAGTCTATTGTAAAACTAGATGTAATTAATTGCAAATAAGATTTTGATGATAAATGACCAAAGTTCTCATCGATTACACTTCCTAATAGAATTCTATTTGTACTTGATGTTAATAAAGAATCTAACTTAATAGTACCTGTTTTAATAGAGAAAGTATCTATAACTCTCACTTGAATATTATTATCTATAAAATCACTTCCAACTTCATAAGTTGTATCGTCTGTAGTACAAGATGCTAGAAAAACAAAACTTATAAAACCAATAATTAAATACCTCATTTTACTTTTTCAAGCAAAAATATTAGAGTAATTATCATCAAAAATCATAAAATATATAAACAGTGCTTTTTTATAGACTTATCATCGAAAAACACCTTTAAACCCAATAATTAACACCTTTTAAGAAAATTAACATTTGGTTTACATGTTCATCTATAAAATAAGCTCGTTTGTCTATTTCGTTGTATTATCTATTTAATAGCTTTTAGGTTTGCTGAATAATTATGAAAATAAACTTTATCTAATGAGAAAAACAAATTTTATACAAAAGAGCAAAATTCTCTTTTTAGCAACATTAATAATGTCTCTATTCTTTGCTAGTTGTACTAGTGATGACGATGATGACGATGAATATGGAAACTGGGTTGAAAGCTCAACTTTTGATGGAAATTCAAGAGCAAACTCTGTAAGTTTTACCATTGGTACAAAAGGATATTTAGTTACTGGTTATGATGGTGATGATTATTTAGCTGATACTTGGGAATATAATTCTGATGGAGATTACTGGGTACAAAAAGCTTCTTTTCCTGGAGTTGCAAGAAGTAGTGCCGTTGGTTTTTCTATAAACGGAAAAGGTTATTTAGGAACTGGTTATGATGGAGATAATGAATTAAATGATTTCTGGGAATATGACCCAACAACGGATTCTTGGGAACAAAAAGCCGATTTTGGTGGAACTGCAAGATATGGTGCCATCGGTTTTTCTATTGGTAATGATGGATATATTGGAACGGGTTATGATGGTAGTGAACAAAAAGATTTTTGGAAATACGATGTTGCAACCAATACTTGGGAACAATCTGTAGGTTTTGGTGGAGAAAAACGCCAAAATGCTTCTGTTTTCACTATTGATGACGTTGCCTATATTGGTTTAGGTATTCATAATGGTGGTTACGAAGAAGATTTTTATTCTTTTAATGGTTCTAGCTGGACAAGGTTAACCGATTTAGATGATGATGACGACGATGATGATGATTTTGAGATACAGCTAAGTAGTGGAGTTGCATTTTCTTTAAACGGAATGGGTTACGTAACAACAGGAATTGCTGGTTCTATTACAACAGAAAGTTGGTCTTATGATCCATCTACAGATACTTGGGATGAATTACCTGCATTTGAAGGTTCTGCAAGACAAAATGCATCTGCTTTTACTTTTACTGATAAAGCTTTTGTTTTAATGGGAAGAAGTGGTAGTTATTATTTTGATGATGTTTGGGAATTTAGACCAGATGAATTAGAGAATGAAGATGATTAACGTTACAAATAGTTAATAATATTTACAGGTTAAAAATTAATTTACAGAAATGCATTTTAATTTTTAACCTATTTTTTTTATGAAAATTACAACAGTCTTTTGGGAGTCTTTTAAGAGGCTTACTATCTAATTTTGTCCTTTCTAATAATGAATAATTTGAGTACTCTTTTAAAAAAATCAAACACAACCATTATTGTTCATATTGTAATGTGGGCATTCTTTTTAGCAATTACTGCTATTCAGTCAAATTTTAGGTTTAATACAATTCATAATGAGTTTTACTTTTTAAATATCATTTTTATTGCTGTCTTTTATTTGAATTATGCTTTTCTAATTCCTAAGTTTTTACTGAATAAAAAAATCATTCTTTATATCGTTATTTCTTTAGCTTTAATCTTCATTTTTATTTTTATATTAGAAACAGTATTAAAACCTAAAATAAGACCTCGTTTATTAGATGAAATGTTAAACAATCCTAAACAATTTAGGGAAAACAACATCAATTTAAACCCTCCTATTTTACTGCTATTATTCTTTGCTTTAAGTACTTGTGTTAAATTAGTTTCAGAATGGTATCGATCTGAAAAAGAAAGAACAATTGCTGCTTCTCAAAAAATAAACTCTGAATTATCTTTTTTAAAAGCTCAATTAAATCCGCATTTTTTATTCAATACATTGAATAGTATTTATTCTTTAGCAAATAAAAAATCTGATGATACTACTGTTGCTATCGTTACACTTTCTGAGTTAATGCGCTATATGATTTACGAAGCAAATGAAGAGTATATTTCCTTAGAGAAAGAGATAGAATATATAAAAAACTATATCTCTTTACAGTTGTTACGATTAAAAGATTCTAGTGGCGTAAAAATAAATGTTCACGGAGATTTAAATTATAAAATAGAGCCTTTATTACTTATTTCTTTTATTGAAAATGCCTTTAAATATGGAACTGATTATAAAGGAAAAACAGATATTCAGATAAAAATATCTACGACTAATAATGAATTACATTTAGAGGTTTATAATGTTTCTTCCTTACAAAACGCCATCAAAAGAAATTCTGGTATCGGTTTAGAAAACATACAAAACAGACTGAATTTATTATACCCGAATTCTCACAATTTAGAAATTACAAGTGATAAAAAATCATTTGAAGTCAATTTAAAAATCAAATTAAAAAAATAGGTTATGAAATGTATAATTATTGATGATGAGCCTCTAGCATTAGAATTATTAGAAGATTTTATATCTAAAGTTCCGTTTTTAGAATTGGTAGGTGCTTGCTCTAGCGGTTTTGAAGCAACGACTATTTTACAAGAACAAAAAATTGATTTAATTTTTACAGATATAGAAATGCCAGATTTTTCTGGAATCGATTTTATAAAATCTTTAGATAATAAACCAATGTTTATTTTTACAACAGCATACTCACATTACGCTGTAGAAGGTTTTAATTTAAATGCGATAGATTACCTGGTAAAACCAATTCCTTTTCATCGGTTTTTAAAAGCTGCTACAAGAGCACAAAATTTATTAAAATTAAAAATTGAAGAAGAAACTCCTATTGTAGATCAAAAAGCGAGTCCTCAATTTATTTTTGTAAAATCTGAATATGAGAATTTAAAAATAAACCTAGCAGATATAAAATATATAGAGTCTTTAAAAGATTATATTAAAATTCATACGCATAAAGAAAAACCAATTTTAACCTTAAGTAGTCTTAAGAATTTTGAAAAAAAATTAGGAAAATTAAACTTTATACGTGTGCATAAATCTTATATCGTTTCTTTAAAACACATCTATTCTGTTCAAAGAAATAGAATTATTATTGATGATAATTGGATTCCGATAGGTTTAAATTATAGAGATGATTTTATCAAAAGAATAGATAACTAGTTTTACAATTCTATACTTCTAAAAGTTAAATTAATTCTTGGTGATCTTACTTTTTTAGTGGGTGGTAATCTGTGTAACCAATTGGTTTGTGTTCCTTCTCTCATCACCAATAAACTACCGTTTTCTAAAACAATATCTATTCTTTGTTTATTCTCCTTATGCTTAAAAGAAAACTTACGTTCTGCACCCAAAGATAATGAGCCAATTGCTCCATCTTTCTTTAACATTTTTTCTCCATCAGAATGATACGCCATCCCTTCTTCTCCAGAATGATATAAGTTTAGTAAACAAGAGTTAAAGGTTTCTCCACTTTCCTTTTCTACTATTTCTTTTAATTCTAACAATTCTTTTGTGAAAATATTTGCGGTTTTTGTTACTTTAGAATAGGTATAAGAATATGCTGACTCTCCATACCAAGCAACTTTCCTTTTGGTAATTATCTTTTTACCAAAAATAATAGCTTCATCATTTTTAAACTGAATAGATTCCATCAATTTTTGATAATAAAAACTACATTGATTTTTATTCAAAATTATTCCATGATAATTTGTAATTCCATCAAAAGGTAAAATATTTTTTATTGTTTCTGTAGAGAATAAATCCATAAAATAAAAGTACAAATTAAACTTGAAATGATTACTTTTAATACCTTTAAAATAATATTGTATGCATGATAACTTAATAATATTAGCAGGTGGAGCTTCTTCTAGAATGAAAAAACCAGCAACCTCAAAAACTATAAATTCTGATGAAACTGCACAAGCAAATAACAGAAGTAAAAGTTTAATTAGTTTAGATAATACAGGAAGACCCGTTTTAGATTATCTTTTGTACAATGCTAAAAAAGCGGGTTACAAAAACATCTATATTGTTATCAATGAAAAAGGTGGGTTGTTTAAAGAATTCTACGGAAATAAAGAAAGAGACAATGATTTTCACGGATTAAATATTTCTTTTCCGATTCAATATATTCCAAAAGAAAGAGAAAAACCTTTTGGAACAGCAGATGCACTTTTACAAGCTGTTGAACAATTTACAGAATTGAATAATCAATTTTATACGGTTTGTAATAGCGATAATTTATATTCAACAAAAGCACTCAAATTACTAAGAGAGACTGAACATAAAAATGCTTTTATCAGTTATAATAGAGATGCTTTAGAATTTCCTTTAGAACGAATTTCTAAGTTTGCATTAACAAAATTAAATGAGGAAAACGAGCTTATCAATATTCTTGAAAAACCTTCAGAAAATGATGTTCCTAATTTTTATGATAGAGATGGAAAGCTAAGAGTTAGTATGAATATTTTTAAGTTTGATGGAAAAGAGTTTTATCCTTTTTTAAAAAATTGTCCTGTACATCCTATTAGAAATGAAAAGGAAATGCAAACTTCTCTTTTAAATTATATTAGTGAAACCAATAATAAAGTTGTTGGAATTCCACTTTCTGAACACGTTTCAGATTTATCTTCTAAAGATGATATTGTAATTGTAAAAGCATACTTAAAAAAATACTATTCAATATTAGATTGGAATTCTATTTAAGTAGTTATTTTTTTAGCGATCTATTTTATATATCCATTATAGTTACTTTCAAAAGTTTCAATAAAAATCGGTTTTAATAACGTTTAATTTAATTTGGTTGTTATCGATTAATTGTTATCTCTTGACTGCAATAATCCTGGATGATACTTCTTTAAAAAGGCATTTCGTTCAGCATCCATTCTTTTAATCATTTTTTCTAACTCAGCGTGTTGCGTTTTCCAGTTTCTTAAAAAGTAGTCTTCTTTAAAAAAATCACTCATAAAAAGGGAATCTTTTTTAGGGAAAAAAGAGAAGTCTTCATTCCATTTAAATGGTGAATTTTCATCAAAATGCACTTTAAAAGAATTCATAATGCTGTCTAAATTTACTCGTAGAGAATCTCCTTTTACATTTGAATACGACCACAAATAAATAGAATCATACTTTATGAGATTCCCAAATTCGTCATATTCTTTATGCACATCCCACTTTTCTTTGGGTTTAACAATCGTTTTATCTTTTTCTTGTTGATTATTTTCTCCTTGCTGTTGTTCTTTTTTAGGGCTGTTACAACTTATAATAATCAAGATGACTAACAAATTTATTATTTTTTTCATTTTAATATTTTTTAAATTTAATAATTACTACATTTTTATTTAAGCTTTTTAATTCCTTTTACTTCTTCTACTAGTTTGTAAACTTGTTCCTCTTCTCTTTGTATTATCTCCTTGGTGATAATTAGTAATATTATCTCCTCTATAATTTTTTATGCGTACAAACCTGCTTCGTTTAAGGTCGATAGACCTATATTGTGAGGGCAACACTTTAACTGTTAACCAAGCCTTATTTTTTAAATAAATATAACTTCGAAGTGATAAGTCGTAATAAATATTATGCTCAGGAAAATAAACATATCTAACAGTTTCAATTCTATTTGGATAAAACCAAGGTGGTGGGGGTATTTCTAATCTAGAAGAAAAAACTACAGGTCCACAACTTTCTATCATAAACATAGATGTAAATAGTATAATTATTAGAAGGTATTTTCTCTTTTTCATCTGGTTTTATTTGTTATCAAATGATTAAACGAAATTCATTAATAATCATTTAGATAGGTGTTTATCTAATTACGACACCTCATTTCATCATCAAATATATTTATATACAAAGGAAGTATACCTAGAAAGAAAACAAAATGATTAAGGTCATTTTGGTGGTTGATTACATAAAAGAAGCTTTTTTAAATATTTAATAAGTAAAAAAAACCCTAATTTATTTATATATTAATTATCTTTATTCTATTAGTAAAAATCACCTTTTAAATAACAATACCATTTCTATGGCAAAAAAGAAAATAGCTACTACAGAAGAAATTACAAAACCAGTTTCTACAAAAAAAAAGACTGTATCAAACAATAAAAACAATCCTTTTCTTGTAGTGGGTATGGGTGCATCTGCAGGTGGCTTAGAAACTTTTAAGGAATTCTTCTCTTCGGCACCAAAAAATATGGGTATGGCTTTTGTTATCGTACAACATTTAGACCCAACACATAAAAGCCTTATGGTACATCTTTTAGAAAGCCATACAGATATGCAAGTGCAAGAAGCTAAAGATCATACACTCGTTTTACCCAACAATGTTTATATAATTCCTCCTAATAAAGATATGGCTATTTTTAAGGGTATATTACACCTTATGGATCCATCTGCTGCTAGAGGGTTTAGAAAACCAATAGATTTTTTCTTTAAATCTCTTGCAGAAGATCAACAGGAAAAAGCCATTGGAATTATTTTATCAGGAACTGGTACAGAAGGTACACTTGGGCTAAAAGACATTAAAGGCTTAGGAGGGCTTACTATTGTTCAAAATCCAATTACAGCTAAATATGATGGAATGCCAAGAAGTGCAATTTATGCTGGAGTAGAAGATTTTGTTCTTGAAGTTAATAAAATACCAGATGTACTTATTAAGTACGCTAAAAACAGAACGCTTAACACAGGAAGAAAACCAACAATAGCATCATCAATTAATGACCTGCTTGAAAAAGTCTTTATCTTACTGCGTAATGAAACTGGATGTAATTTTGGAGATTATAAAAACAGTACTGTTATACGCAGAATAGAAAAGCGAATGGCATTAAACCAAATAAATAAATTAGAAAACTATTTAAAATACCTTCAAAAAAATAAAGAAGAAATTAAAAAGTTATTTGATGAATTACTAATTGGTGTTACCAGTTTTTTTAGAGATAATGAAGCTTACAATATAATTGAGAACACTATTATTTCACAAATAGTTAGCAAAAAAAAAGAAGGAGATACCATTCGTATTTGGGTTGCAGGATGCTCTACAGGTGAGGAAGCATACTCCTTAGCCATACTTTTTGATGAAGCTATTAACAAGCAGACAAAATCAATAAAGTTGCAAATTTTTGCTTCTGATTTAGATGAACGTGCAATAAATATTGCAAGGCAAGGTGTTTACCCAGAAACTATTTTTACAGATGTAACACCAGAACGTTTGCAGCGTTATTTTAAAAGTGAAGCTAATACCTACAGAATTAATAAAGAAATTAGAGATAAAGTTATATTCTCTGAGCATAACTTAATCAAAGACCCTCCTTTCTCAAAACAAGATATGGTAAGCTGCAGAAACTTACTTATCTATTTAAATATTGAAGCACAAAAAAAAGTGTTTGCCATATTCCATTATGCTTTAAACCCAGAAGGAATATTGTTTTTAGGAAGTTCGGAATCTCTTGGGGAATATGCCGATTTATATGAAGTAATCGATAGAAAAAACAAACTTTTCAAACATAAAAAAGTAACTAAAGACAAAATACCAGATATTGGCTATTTATTTAGAGAACCTACAAATTTTAAAGCTACTACTACCAATGTTACCCTACCTAAACGAGAACAATTTAGCAATCTGTCTAAAATTACAGAGCAGTTACTTTTAGACAATTACGCACCTGCTAGCGCAATTATTAATTTAAAAGGCGAAGCAGTTTATTTTACTGGAAATACAGGTAAATACTTGCAACCTTCACCTGGAGAAGCAAGGCTTAATATTGTAGATATGGCAAGAGAAGGACTTAAAACCGACCTGCGTGCAATAATCTCTAAAATAAGGAAAAGTAACGCCATAGAAATTAGAAAAAACATTAATGTAAAAACAAATGGTAATCATCAAATAATAGATTTGTGTTTAAGACCTTTAAAACATCTCTTACCTAATGAAGATTATTTTATGCTTACTTTTGAAGATAAAGACATACCTGCTACCGATAATAAAAATGTACAAATAAACCATACAGACGACACCTCAGAATTACAAGCTTTAGAGCAAGAATTAATTGCCACAAAAGAATTTTTAAGATCTACAATAGAGCAATTAGAAGTTTCAAATGAAGAGTTAAAGTCTTCTAATGAAGAGTTACAATCTAGTAATGAAGAGTTGCAGAGCACTAATGAAGAGCTAGAAACCTCTAAAGAGGAACTACAGAGTGTAAATGAAGAAATTGTAACGGTTAATACAGAACTACAAGGTAAAATTGATGAACTAGCACAAGCTTATGATGATATGAATAACTTGCTTGCCAGTACAGAAATTGGCACTATTTTTCTGGATGCCAATTTAAATATTAAACGATTTACACCACCAATGTCTAAAATTATAAACCTTATACAAAGTGATGTAGGAAGGCCTGTACAAGACTTATCATCTAACCTTATTTATGAAGGAATAATTGAAGACGCTAATAAAGTATTAGAAAAGCTTGTTCCTTTTCAGGCAGCGGTAAAAAGTAATGATGGTATTTGGTACCAAATGCAAATAATGCCATATCGCACATCTCTAAATGTTATTGAAGGTGTTGTTATTACTTTTGTTGATATAACTAAAGAAAAATCGCTTGCTGTAGAATTAAATGAAATTAATGACAACTACGAACATCTCTTAGAATTAACACAAACAACAGTATATACTCAAAACCAAGACCTTATTTACACAAGTATGCTGCAGAAAGGTGTAGCGTTTCAATCGCAACTATTGGTTGGTAAAACAGATCGAGATTTCTTTTCTAAAGAAGATGCAAAAAAATTAGAAATTTTAAAAAATAAAGTACTAAAAACAAAAAAAGCATACAGGGATATTGTTTCCCTAGAGATTGGAGGAAAAACTCAATATAACAACCTTACAATAAGACCAATTATTATCGATTCAGAAATTACTGGAATTGCTTGTACATCAACTGATATTACTGAGTTGTATCAAGCAGAAAAAAAATTAAAAGACATCAATAAAAAAATGAATGGCAGCTAAAAATTCCATAAATGATAAATTAAGAAGAAGAGCAGAAACTAAGGTTGATAAAAATCTAGATTTGCTTAAAGATGTTACTTTGGATAATGCCAAGGTTTTACTGCACGAACTTGAAGTACACCAGATAGAACTGGAAATGCAAAATGAAGAGTTACGTGAAACCCAACATCGTCTTGAAGAGGTAAAAGATCAATATACAGATTTGTTTGATTTTGCTCCTATAGGTTACTTAGTATTAGATAAAAAAGGAGTAATTGTAAACATTAATCTTACAGCCTGTGATCTTCTAGGTGTTGAACGCGCATTAATTAAAGGCAAACCTCTTTCTGCTTATATGGAAAATGGTGAATCTCAAAAATTATTCCTAAAATTACAGGATGCTTTTAAAACAGGTAATCTTGAACATTTTGAGCTTGAAATGAGACATAAAAGCAACACTTTTTTCACAGCATCACTTCAAGGTATTATAACATTAGATAAAAATCAATCAGATTATTTATGTAGAATTTCATTTCAAGATATAACTAGTACCAAAGAAGCTGAAGCCATAATACTTAGACATAAGATTTTAAAAAAAGAAAAAGAAATAATACAGCAATATTTAGATTTAGCTCCTATTATTTTTCTTTTATTAGATACAGATAATCAGGTGCAAATGATTAACCAAAAAGGATGTCATTTAATAGGTGGAAAAGTTCAAGATATAATTGGGGAAAATTTGTTTGAGGTTTTTTTAAGGGATTTTGATACTAATTCTACTGAAGAAACCTTTTTAAATTATAAAAAAGATAGCACATCAATCCCTTCTAACTTTGAAAGTAAATTGATAAATACTGTTGGTAAAACACAAATTATATCGTGGACAAATGTCGGTTTGTTAGACGATAAAGGAAAACTTACAAGTACTTTAATGGCAGGTGAAGACATTACCGAACGAAAAAAAATAGAGAACATTAAAGAACAATACACACAAGATCTTGAAGATATAGTAGAGCAAAGAACACTCAAGTTGACTGAAGCTTTACATAACGAAAAAATGGTAAACGAAATGAAAACGGCATTTGTTTCTATGGCATCTCATGAGTTTCGCACACCATTAACCAGCGTAATGTCATCTGCTATCTTATTAAACAAATATAATAACCTCCAACAATACAATAAACAACCACGACATATAAATCGTATTAAATCTTCCGTAAAACAACTTACAGAAATACTCGAAGATTTTCTATCAATGGATAAATTAGAACGAGGAATTGTAAAGACAAATAAAGATTCTTTTAATTTAAAGATATTAACTCAAGAAATACTAAAAGAACTAGAATGGTCTTTAAAAGAAAAACAACTCATACATTTTGAATACAAAGGAGACTCTATGGTTGTTTTGGATAGAAAAATCTTAAAAAATGTATTTATGAACCTAATTACGAATGCCATAAAGTATTCTGACACGGATATATTAGTTACTACAACTGTAAAGGATAATATTGTCTCTATTGGTTTTATAGATAAAGGAATTGGTATTCCTAAAGAAGACCAAAAACATCTATTCAGCAAGTTCTTTAGAGCAAAGAACGCTGCTAATATTCAAGGAACTGGGCTTGGTTTAAGTATTGTAAAACATTATGTTGATTTATTGAATGGAGAAATTTCTTATGAAAGTAAATTAGGAGAAGGTTCTAAGTTTTACATTTCATTACCACAAAAAACTTAAGACTTCATTTATAATCTCTTCAACTTAAAGGAAAATCATCATAAATTTTTTACAAATTTAAAGACAATTTTCTTAAACTTTAGAAATTCATTTTTAAAAGAATCCATTCTAACCATGAGCTTACGATGGTTTTCTCTATAAATTGAATCGGATACTCCTTTTTCATTTTTTTGCAGCCTAGATAATATTTTTTCATGTGCAATAATATCATTCTCCATATATTTAAAGAGATTGACATGTATACCTTCTAAATCTTCCAAAATTTTTCTAAAATCTTTTTGATGATCTTCTTGAGGCTCTTTTTTCTTAAGTAAAATATCGAAAAATTTAATCTCATCTTTCCAAAAATCTATGGTTCCTAACCATTCTTGACTTTCAAAATGTAAAACATTAAGTCCTGCTTCTAATAATAATGCTGATTTTGGATTTAAAACTTCTGTATTCATATCTTTAAATTTATTGATTTTTATTAGCAATGAAAATCTTATTATTCTAATCAAAAAAGAACAGATAATTAGAAACACAAAGGTTTCAATTATTAATACAAAACAAAATGATGTAGGTCATTAAGACAATAAACTTAATGACCAAAATGAATAAAAAATAAAATGTTAAAAAACACATCAACTGATACTGATCATTTTCAACAACTTACAGTTAATATACATTTGAAAAACATTAATAATTGTTAAATTAAAATTATATAAATTATGAAAACAGATGCAGAAATTAAAGAAGATGTACTAGATGAATTAGCATGGCAACCTAATATCGATGAAACTCAAATTGGAGTTATTGTTGAAAACGGAGTAGTAACCCTAAGTGGTGTTGTTAATAATTACGCTAAAAAATTAGCTGCAGAAAAAGCAGTAAAAAGTGTTGATGGTGTAAAGGCAGTAGCTGAAGACATTAAAGTTATTTACGGAGTAAATTACAAAAAAACAGATAAAGAAATTGCAAAAGCTGTTGTAAATGCTTTTGAATGGAATTCTTCTGTTCCTGAAGATGATATTACCATAAAAGTAGAAAACGGTTGGGTTTACCTATCTGGTGAAGTACAATGGATGTATCAAAAAAATGCTGCAAAAAATACAATTAAAAATTTATTGGGTGTAAAAGGTGTAAGTAATTCTATTAAATTAGAAAACAATATTGAACCTAAAGAAGTAAAAGACAGAATTAAAAAAGCTTTTCATAGAATGGCAATGCTAGATTCTAATGCTATTACTCTTGAAACTCATGGCCACACAGTAACATTACGAGGAAAAGTACATTCTATTAAAGAAAAAGAAGATGCAGAAACAGCTGCATATAATGCTCCTGGAGTTTACGATGTTAAAAACGAACTTAAAGTACAGTATAGTACAGAATATGCGTAGCATTATTATTACTAAGTACAATTTTATAATAATAACCCTGATTTTATTAATTAAAGTCAGGGTTATCATTTTAATAAAAAAACAGTTATAGTGAATACTCTCAAAAAAATAATATAACCAAAACTTTATTTGCTGTTTTAATTAAATATTTAAATAAAAAACACTCAATTGATCTAGGTCATTTTAGAACCTGAAATACCATTGTATCTTAGCTGTATAATTAGTAACAAAAGCGTTCTTTGAAAAAATATAAATATAGATTTTGATGTAGCAATATAGAAAAATCTTAAGGGTGTCTAAACTCTTTTTAACCATACTTGTTTTTGTGTTAACTTAGAAATAAGTGTATGCATAAATGATGTAATTGGCAAAAAAGAGATACAATACCTTTTAGAAAGCCAGAACATTCTGGTGTTCTGGTTTTCTTTTAAAATATAATTAAAGTACAGATCTCTATTTACTGTAAAGTGAGTAGGATCGTTGTGAAGGGATTGATATAAATTTTTATCAAAGATTCATTTGTTTTAGATTCTAGCAATAGAATGTTTAAACATATTGAATTAATGGTTGAAATGAAATTAATCTCATCATAAGAAACGGGAAGCCTTGGCTTCTCGTTTCTGTTTTAATTAAATATTTAAATAAAAAACACTCAATTGACATAGGTCATTTTAGAACCTGAAATACCATTGTATCTTAGCTGTATAATTAGTAACAAAAGCGTTCTTTGAAAAAAATATAAATATAGATTTTGATGTAGCAATATAGCAAAATCTTAAGGGTATCTAAACTCTTTTTAACCTTACTTGTTTTTGTGTTAACTTAGAAATAAGTGTATGCATAAATGATGTAATCGGCAAAAAGGTGATACAATACCTTTTAGAAAGCCAGAACATTCTGGTGTTCTGGTTTTCTTTTAAAATATAATTAAAGTACAGATCTCTATTTACTGTAAAGTGAGTAGGATCGTTGTGAAGGGATTGATATAAATTTTTATCAAAGATTCATTTGTTTTAGATTCTAGCAATAGAATGTTTAAACATATTGAATTAATGGTTGAAATGAAATTAATCTCATCATAAGAAACGGGAAGCCTTGGCTTCTCGTTTCTGTTTTAATTAAATATTTAAATAAAAAACACTCAATTGACATAGGTCATTTTAGAACCTGAAATACCAATGTATCTTAGCTGTATAATTAGTAACAAAAGCGTTCTTTGAAAAAGATAAATATAGATTTTGATGTAGTAATATAGCAAAATCTTATAGGTATCTAAACTCTTTTTAACCTTACTTATTTTGTAATAACTTAGTAATAAGATTATAGATAAATAATGTAACAGGCAAAAAAGCGATACAATACCTTTTAGAAAACCTGAACATTCTGGTGTTCGGGTTTTCTTAAAAAAAACAATTAAAGTACTGATCTTTATTTACTGTAAGCTAAGTAAGATCGTTGTGAAGGGATTGACATAATTTTCGTCAAAGATTCATTTGTTTTAGATTCTAGTAATAGAATGTTTAAACACATTGAATTAATGGTTTAAATGAAATTAATCTCATCATAAGAAACGGGAAGCCTTGGCTTCCCGTTTCTGTTTTAAACTACTTATATTAAGAATAACTACATATCATGAAAGAAATACTCTTTGTTTTTTATTTTTTTATAACATTTATTGGCACTGCACAAAAATTAGCAGACTGCTATGAAAATGTCAAATCTTCTGTCGTTGTCATAAATGTTTTAAGTGTTGCTCCCAAAGCCACAAAAAACAACCTAACATTAGTAGCTAAATCTTTACAAGGATCTGGTGTTTTAATTTCCGAAAAAGGAGTTATTTGGACAGCTTCTCATATTGTACAAGCTGCAGAATTGGTTAAAGTTGAGTTTTTAAATGGAGCTGTTTATGATGCAGAAGTAATATCCAATAATCCTTTAGCTGATATCGCTTTGATAAAAATTAAGGGCGATTTTATTTTAAAAGGTGCAAAAGTAGCTAAAATTGGAAATTCTGATAAGCTTAGAATAGGCGATGATATTTTTATTCTTGGTGCACCATATGGTCTTAAACAATCCATAACAAAAGGAATATTAAGTGGAAGACATATTCATAAGGGTTTAAGTGATGATTTTAATAACATCGAATTTCTTCAAACTGATGCAGCTATAAATCATGGTAGTTCAGGAGGACCAATGTTTAATATGAAAGGAGAAGTCGTTGGCATAACTAATAGTATGTACACTTTATCAGGTGGATTTAGTGGAATTGGTTTCGCAATATCATCAAATACAGCTAAAAAGCTAATGATGGAAAAACCTACTATTTGGACAGGTATGAAATTTGTAATCGTTAGTGGAAATATAGCCAAAGCACTTAATGTTCCAAAAGAATCAGGTTTATTAATTCTTAACTTATCCTCTAAAGGTGTCGCTAATAAAATAGGTCTTCGTTCTGGTACTATTGATGCCACTATTGACGGTACAGACATCGTAATTGGAGGGGATATTATATTAGATTTTGCAGGAATCGGTTTTAATACATTTGATTTCCGAAGTAAAATAAAGAAAAAGTTAGAAGAGTATGGTAAAAGAGATTTAATTCCAATAACTATTTTAAGAAATGGTAACATACTTTCTCTCGAATTTGAAAGGGAATAGATTTACTTAAAATAACCTAATTTATTAAATCTAGTTTATATAAAAATAGTGACTTAGGTCATTTTGATAAATAGTATCTATATCTATTTTTGTTTATAACGATAACATTTCAAATAAATAAAATATGCAAACTACATTTGAAACTATAAACTACCAAGCAATAAATATACCTACAAAAGAGATTATACTAAAAGGGCGTTTACGAATTGCGGAACGTAAAAAAGGGCTTATCATTTTTTCTCACGGAAGTGGTAGTAGTCGATTAAGTCGACGAAATAATTATGTTGCAGACTTGCTTCTACAAGAAGGTTATTCATCAATATTGTTCGATCTATTAACTGAAAAGGAAGATTCAATATATGAAAACAGGTTTAACTTAGATTTACTTGCTCAGAGATTAGTTATAGTAACTAAATGGGTTGACAAACAAAAAGAAATACAGAATCTACCTATTGGCTTTTTTGGTGCAAGTACAGGTGCTGCTTCGGCTCTTATTGCAGCAACATTATTAGGTAATAAAATAAAAGCAATCGTATCTAGAGGAGGAAGACCAGATTTAGCACAATCTATTTTAAATAAAATAAAGACACCAACACTTTTAATTGTTGGTGGCAATGATAATGTTGTCATAGAATTAAATAAAAATGCTTTTAGCCAATTAAAAGGAATCAAAAAAATTGAAACTATTGCAGGTGCAACACATTTATTTCCAGAACCAGGAAAGTTAGAAGATGTAGCTAAATTAACTTGTAATTGGTTTGATAAATACTTAAAATAATTAAAAATGATATTTAAAGATAGAATTGAAGCAGGTAATCTATTGGCTAGCAAATTAGAGGCTTATAGAGGCCAAAATGCTATAATTCTTGCGATACCAAGAGGAGGAGTTCCTTTAGGCTACATTATTGCCAAAAAGTTGCATTTACCTTTAGAAGTTGTGCTCTCTAAAAAAATTGGGCATCCACTTCATAAAGAATATGCAATTGGTGCCGTAACATTAAAGAGTAAGGTTTTAAGTGATGCCGCAACAGAAGTTGGGAAGAATTATATAGAAGAAGAAATTAAAAGAATTAGAACACTGCTTACTAAAAGGTATCAAGAATATTATAGCAACAGAACTCCTCTTAAATTAAAAGACAAAATATTAATTATTGTTGATGATGGAATTGCAACAGGTAATACCATTTTATCTACCATAGAGATGCTTCATAAAGAAAAACCAGAAAAAATTTTAGTGGCAATTCCTGTGGCTTCTCAAAGTGCAATACAAAAGCTACGAAACACACCTTTTATAGATGATGTTATTTGCCTTAACACTCCTGTTAATTTTAGAGCTGTTGGTCAGTTTTATCAGAATTTTGACCAAGTTGATGATGCAGAGGTTAAAATCTTATTAAATAAGGAAACTGTAAATTAATTGTTTATCTATTTATCAAATAATCCAAATGGGTGAATGTCTGTAAGCTTTGTTGGTGCTGTTTTAGTTTTTAATGGTGTAATCGCTTTTGTTTTATTAAACCAAATATATTCATCAAACTGAGATGGTAATACTGCTTTAAAATAATGACTCATCAATTCTGTTTCTGGTTTATAAACGACTCCAATAGCACGTTGAAATTTTGGAGTACTTAATAAATCTCTCAATTTTTTTTCTGAATTTTCTTCTCGCAAGGGCAGTGTAAAATTAGGTACATTAGTTTTGTGACAAAGATTTTCATAACTATTCTCTATAGACTCATTCACATTAATTTTCTCCATAGATTCTCCCCAATTTCTGGCTGCTGCAACAGTACCGGTATGAGTACCAAAACCAATATGATAAGACTTAGTTCCAAAATGTTCTTTACACAAATGTCCAATATTTATTTCACCTCTAGCGTACATTTCAGTTGCTAAGGCATTACCAATATGAGAATTATGTGCCCAAACAACGGCTTTAGAATCTTTACCAAAATAAGACAACAATGATTTTAAGGTATAAAACATATGAAAATCTCGTAAATTCCAAGACTCTGCACTACCATAATACATTGCTCTATAATAACGTTCTGCATCAATTACAACCGTTGCATTTTGATAAGCATAAAAATACTCTTGAGAATGATTCAATTTGTTTTTGTTTTTTAACAAGTCAAATAACATATCAAGAATTTCTTTCTCACAACCTGCTATTTTATTATTAGCTACCAACCTACCATAAACTGCAGGGTTTGACATATAAGGTGTAATACACGCATATTTTGATTTTGCTAATTCTGCTAACTCTGTATCAATATCTGTAAGATATTTAATAACTAAATCTATTGAGTTTTCTAATCCATATAAATCTAAACCATAAAAACCTATGGTATTATTATGCTTGGAATTGTGTTTTTTTAGCCACTCAACAAAATTAAGTACTTCTTTATTTTTCCACATCCATTGTGGAAAACGTGCAAAAGGCATCCAGTCTTGTGATTTGTATTGATTTCTTGTGTAATTATTAATTTGTTCAGCATCAGACCAATCTGCTTCAGCACAAACAAAATTAAATCCTTTTTTTTCTATAAGTGCTTTTGTAATTTCTTGTCTCGTTAAATAAAACTCCGAGGTTCCATGAGAAGCTTCTCCCAATAAAACTACTTTAGCATCACCAATTCTTTCCAACAATCCATCGATAGGAAATTTTTTAATGGTTTTAAAGGGAAGAGAATTAATTCCTATTTCATCGACACATTCTTTTTCTGAATATGTTTCAGTTCCTATTTTAGGTAGTATTTTGGGGTTTGGTATAAAATAACTATCCTTTACTGCTTTTTTAGCATATTCGTTTTCAGATATTCTTATTATAATTTCTAGAATTACATGAGACCAATCTGGACCTACAGGAGCTAATAATTTAGCCCCTAATTTTAGTTGCTCTTTTATGGTTTTTGTTATTTCTTTAAATTCTGTAGCAATTAAAATGGCATCGAATGGCCCTTTTTCTTCCCATCCAATTTCTGGATTTCCTGTTTTTATAAATACATTGTCAATATCTATCGATTTTAAGACTTCCAACGTCCAATTTGCATACGTTTCATTCGTTTCAATAGTATAAACTTCTTTATAAATTTTTGAAAGCACCACTAAAATATAAATAGAGTCTACACCTGTTATTAGAATTTTATCTTGCTTTTTTATCTTTAATTGCTCTAACATTCGGGCAACTACAATAACTCTTGGTTCTGTTTTTTCTAATGATTTTTCAATTCTTATATCTTCATAAAAATAAGGATGAAGTATTTCTGATAAAAAAAATGCTTCAGGTATGTCTTGAAAAGCCTCTAAAAGTAATTCATTACTTATTCCCTTGTCTTCTAACTGTTCTTTGATGCTTATTTTTTTCATGATCTTTTTTTTTAAATATTCTAAGCGATAAAACCTTTAATGTTTAGAAAAGCATTACGCTGTTTGTTTATCTTTTTTAATCATTTTATTTTATCAGCTCCATTACTAAGAAATATAAATTTAGTACAGTTTATGAAATTACAGAATGACACAAGTCATTGTGGTTCCTTACTGCATAATTTAAATTTAACAAAAAGTGAAAAATGGAATTGGTTACCAAACACGGTGTTATTATAGAAAAAACAATAAATAGTTTTGAGAATTTGGGAGTTTTTAATCCTGCTATTATGCAAGAAGGAAAAACGGTTCATATGTTTTATCGCGCTGTTAGAGAAGGTAATTTTTCTACGATTGGATATTGTAAATTAGAGGGTCCTTTAAAAATTATTGAACGAGCTAAAGAGCCAATATTTTATCCTGAAACTCCAGAAGAATTCCAGGGAGTTGAAGATCCTCGAATCACTAAAATTGAAGATACTTATTATTTGTCTTATGCTGCTTATGATGGTATTAATGTATTTGGTGCGTATGCAACATCAAAAGACTTGAAAAAATTTGAACGCGTAAAAATCATTACACCTAAGTTTACTTTTGAAGAATATTCTGAGTTGATTAAGAAAAATTTTAAGAAAATTAGTCTTATGCACTTAATGTTTTACAATCTATTTAATAGATATAGATTGGCAAAACTAATGAAGAGTAAAATATATGTATGGGACAAAAACATTGTGTTTTTTCCAAAAAAAATAAAAGGAAAATTTGCAGTCTTACACCGATTATATCCTTCAATTCAAATTTTGTATTTCAATTCTCCATCAGAACTTACTCATGAATTTTGGAAAGATTATATATCAAATCTTCAAAAACATATTGTACTTATTCCAAAATACAAATTTGAAAATGGGCATATCGGTGCAGGATGCCCACCAATTGAAACAAAAGATGGTTGGTTACTTATTTATCACTCCGCACAATTGACTCATAAAGAATATACTTATCATGCTTGTGCAGCTCTTTTAGATCTTAAAAATCCAAAAAAAATAATTGCTAGATTAAAAGAACCATTGTTTTCGCCAACCGAATCTTACGAAAAAGAAGGATATGTAGATGATGTTGTTTTTCCAACAGGAACAGCTGTTTTTGATGAAGAACTATATATCTATTATGGTGCTGCAGATAGCAGTGTGGCAGTAGCTTCTGTAAATATTAATACTCTTTTAAATGAACTTAAAAAAAATAAAGATGAAAGAAAAAACAAAATCTAAGATAGTATTCCTATCTACAATTCCTCCTACTGAATGTGGTATTGCTACTTTTACTACAGATCTTGTTACTGCTATTTCAAAGGGTTTTAATGATAGTATAGAACCTTTATTATGTGATTTAACCAGCAATCCAAAATCTAATAATGGACATTTTAATTTGAATCCAAAAGAGAAGAGTGAATATAGTAAAGTTGCGGAAGAAATTAACAAGGACCCTTTAATTAAATTAGTTCATATTCAACATGAATTTGGTTTGTTTGGAGGAAAATATGGAAGTTACCTTCTCTATTTTTTAGAAACCATTAAAAAACCTGTTGTTCTTACCTTTCATAGTGTTATTCCAAATCCTGACTTAGATATAAAATCTTTTGTGCAAGTGCTTTCTTCATATGTAGATTCTATTTTTGTAATGACCAAAAAATCTCAAAATATTTTGATTGAAGATTATTTGATTCAAGAAAATATGATAACTTATATTCCACATGGAACTCATATTGTAAACTATGCAGAACCTAGAGATATAAAAAAGAAATTTAATTTAGAAAACCGTACATTATTATCAACTTTTGGTCTTTTAGGACCTGGAAAATGTATTGAAACTGCGATAAATGCATTGCCTGAAATAATTAAACATACTCCTAACCTTCTCTATTTAATTATAGGTAAAACGCATCCAAATACTATTGAGAATAACATTGATAATTATAGAGATTATCTTAAATGTTTGGTCGTATCTAATAAATTAGATAACCATGTTCTCTTTATAGATCGTTATTTAGAAATTAACGAACTACTTGAATACTTAAAAGCTACAGATATTTATCTTTTTACTTCAAAAGACCCAAATCAAGCTGTTAGTGGCACTTTTACGTATGCAATGAGTTGTGCTTGTCCTATGGTAGCAACTTCCATTCCTCATACAAGAGAAGTACTAACTTCAGATTCTGGTATCTTAATAGATATCGAAAATTCGAAACAACTCGCTGAAGCTGTAGAAAAAATACTCTCTAATGATGATTTAAGAAACTCTATGGCTATAAATGCTTTTCAGAAAACAAGAGAGTCTTCTTGGGAAAACATTGCCGTAAAACACTTAAATTCATATAAAAAACATATCGATAAACTAGAAGAAGTTCAATTTAAGTATCCATATATAAACTTAGATCATATTAAGAGGTTAACTACAACACTAGGTATCATTCAGTTTAGCAAAATAAATAAACCAGATATTACTTCTGGATATACACTTGATGATAATGCTCGTGCTCTAATTGCTATGAGTATGAATTATCAACTTTATAAGAATAAGGAAGATTTGCTTTATTTGAATGTTTATTTAAATTTTATAGAACGCTGCCAACAAGAATCAGGTAATTTCACTAATTATATAGATGAAAACAATCACGAACATATTCAGAATTCTTATGTAAATCTAGAAGATTCAAATGCACGAGCAGTTTGGGCACTGGGATATGTTATTTCTTTAAAAGAGGATCTTCCTAAATCAATTATCAATAAAGCAACAATTTGCTTACTCAAATGCTCTCAATGGGTTCCTAACTTACTATCTCCAAGAGCTATTGGTTTTGCTATAAAAGGCCTGTATTTTTATTATGTAGGAACTAAGGACAAATATGTAATATCTATTATTGAAAAACTAGCGAAGAACTTAATAACCAATTACGATATAAACGCCATAAAGGATTGGAAGTGGTTTGAAAATTATATGACTTATGCGAATAGTATCCTTCCTGAAGCAATGTTGTACACCTATCTTTTAACAGGAAAAAAGAAATATAAAAATGTAGCTATAGAGTCCTTTGATTTTTTATTATCCAAAATATTTATTAACGGAAATTTTAAGGCTATTTCAAACAATGGCTGGTATCAAAAAGAAATAGAACCTAATCAGTTTGGTGAACAACCTATTGATGTTTCTTATACAATACAAACATTGAATATTTTTTACAAAACGTTTCAAAGAGATGATTATAGATCTAAAATGGAAATAGCTTTTAGCTGGTTCTTAGGTAAAAACCAATTGAGTCAAATTATGTACAATCCAATTACTGGTGGATGCTATGATGGTTTAGAAAAAACGCACGTTAATCTCAATCAAGGTGCAGAATCTACTGTGTGCTATCTCACTGCTCGTTTAGTGATGGAACAAAATAGTATTTCAGAACAACGAGAAATCATCAAAAGACAAAAACAAGTTGTACTTCAATTGTTGGGAAATAAAAGAGATGAAAAATATAGAAAAATTGCCCAGAATTAATTTGAAAAACGGATAGTTTTAAACTTACAGTGTACCGCCAAAACGTTTAATTATTTGAGCTAAAACTAGTGAGCTCATAGAAAATATTAGGATTGTTAAAAATTGACCTGAAGATAAAGACATTAACGAAAGTGCTTTAGATATAACAGGTATGATATAAGCTAAATATGTTAAAAATATACATAAAATAATAGCTACCCAAATCCAGATATTGGTAGTAACTTCATTTTTAAAAAATGATAAATGACGTGCAGGCATATTAAAAACATTGAGTAGCTGAGAAGAAATAAGTGTATAAAACCCCATATTATTTATTTGATTTGCAGAAAGATGTAATACAAAATAAGAATATACGGTAATACCCAAAACTGCTAAACTTATACTTATTCCATAAATTATTGTTGTTCGCCAATGTTGCTTTGTCATTATTGGCTCTCGAGCATTTTTTGGAGGTAATTGCATTATATCTTCCTCTCCTTTACCTAATCCTAAAGCTAATGCTGGAAATATATCCGTTATAACATTTAAAAATAGAATTTGTAAAGGCAACAAAGGAGATGGTAAGTTTAAGATTGCAGCAACACCTACAGAAAGTATTTCGGCAAAATTACTCGATAAAAGATACACAACAAACTGACGAATATTTTGAAAAATTACTCTTCCTTGTTTTATAGCCAATTCAGTTGCAATAAATCTATCATCTAAAAGGATAATATCTGCTGCTTCTCTTGCAGCATCAGTACCTCTAATTCCCATAGCAATACCTACATTTGCTTTCTTTAATGCAGGAATATCGTTAATACCGTCTCCTATCATCCCTACAATATTGTTATTTTTCTGAAAGAATGTTATAATGGCTATTTTTTGCTCTGGAGTAACTCTTGCAAAAACAGAAGCATTTAGAAATTGTTCTTTTTCATTTTTAGTAAGCGTATCAATATCTTGAAAGGAATTCCCTAAGAAAACGTTCCCTTCAGAACTATTTTCGGTTAATAACCCTATATCTGTAGCTATTTTTTTTGCAGTTCCTGGATGATCTCCAGTTACCATTATCACCTTTATTCCAGCTTTTTTATAACTTTCTATTATTGGCTTTACATCTTTTCTTGCAGGATCAATAAAACCAACAACACCTATAAAAGTAAAATGTTCTAACAGGTCTTTCTTTTCTGGTTTTGATGTTGTTTTTTTATATGCAAAAGCTAATGTTCTAAAACCTTTAGAAGCCAAGTTATTGACTTTATGAATCCATTCTTCTTTGGTATCAAAAAGTTTAGATTCCCCATTTTTTAAAATCATATTACATTGCGTAACAACATTTTCAAAAGCACCTTTCATATAAACACTATAACCATCTGTATTAGAATTTGCGGTTATCATCATCTTACTTTTGGTATTAAAAGGTATTTTTAAAATTTCTGGGTTGTTATTTCTGATAGATTTCAAATCGAATCCATTTCGCTCTGCAAAATCTAATAAAGACAAATCTATAGTATCTCCATATCTTTCTTGTAACGATAATTGCACATCATTACAAAGTATGCCCGTTAGAACTAGTGTATCAAAATCTTTTCTTTGCTTTAATTTTGGTAAAAAATGGAATTCATTAGAATGTACGTTTTCTATCAATTGCGTTCCAAGCACAAGAGTTTGTACTTTCATATCATCTTCAGTAAGTGTTCCTGTTTTATCTGTGCAAATAATATTGGTTGCTCCCAAAGTTTCTACATCTCCTAATTTTTTGATAATCACCTTCTTTTTTGATAGTAGAACCATTCCGTGAGCAAGAGCAATAGTAGCTACAATTGGTAAACCTTCAGGTATTGTTGCCACAGCTAATGCAATTCCTGTTTGAAACATTAGCAAAATATCATTTCCTCTAATAATACCAGAAATCACAATAAATATGGTAAAAAAGAATGTTAACCAAATAAGACGCCCACTTAATCGATTTAATTTTTTTTCAAGAGGCGTATGTTCTTCTTTAGCATTCATAGCCATTTGCTGAATTTTACCTAGTTGAGTATTCATTCCCGTTGCTACCACAATGCCTTTTCCTCTTCCAGAAAAAACAGTAGTACCTTTAAAAATCATATTGATTTGAGAAACTATGGGAGTGTTAATATCCGTCAACTCATTTATCTGTTTTTCCACAGGAATACTTTCTCCTGTTAAAGAAGCTTCTTTTATCATTAAGTTTTCTACGGAAATTAAACGAGCATCTGCTGGTACAACATCACCTCTTTTAAGAATAATGATATCTCCAGGAACCAACATTGTTGTTTTCACTTCTATAATCTTACCATCTCTAATTACTTGAGAGAGTAGATGGCTTAGACTCATTTTTCTAAGTGCTTCTAGAGATTGTCTTGCTTGCAACTCCATAAAAAAACCTATTGCTGTTGTAATAACAATAACAATAAGAATTGCAAACCCCTCTAACCAATTTTGAAATAGAAATGCAAGTAAGGTTGCAATAGCCAGAATATAGATAATTGGATCAATAAATTGATTGGCTAAAATTTTCCATTTACTTTGCTTCTCCTTTTTTAAAATTTCATTTTGTTTGTAATAAAGAAGGCGTTTTGATGCTTCTTTTGAGCTTATACCTTTATTGATATTTGTTTCAAAGTTTTTGGCTACATTCTGAAAAGAAATTGAGAAGTAATGATGTATCATCTTTGTAACGTATAAAAAAGGTGATTATTAAACCACCCTTTAACCTAAATAATAAAACTATTACTTAGGTTAAAGGGTGATTCAGTTTGAAGAACAAAAAAGCTATATTAGAAACTAGTTGTACTAAGCTATTTCTATTTTCTTTGGTTCTTCCTTTTTAGTTTCTTCTTTTTTAGCAAGATCAAAACTAAGAATTCCATCGTGGTAACTAGCCGTAATTTCCTCTTCCTTAATATTTTCTGGTAATAGTAGTGATCTCGAAAATGAGTTGTAGCTGAATTCCTTTCTTGTGAAATTATCCTCTTTTTCTTTCTTAGAGTCTGACTTTTCTGCAGAAATATTAAGATAACCATCATCTACGGTTACTTCAAAATCTTTCTTTGAAAAACCAGGAGCTGCAAGTTCTATTTCAAATTTATCATCTTCCTCTTTAATGTTTAAAGCAGGCTCTTCTGATTTTCCATTCCAAAAATTTTCTAATAACGACTGACCATTATTCCATAATCGATTTCCTGAAAAATCATCGGAATCAAAATAATCTCTTGTTATTAAATCTCTAAATGGTCTTTTTCTGTTTTTAAATTTTACTAGTGACATAATTTTATAATTTATGATTAAACAATTTATCTATTACGAATTTATCACCATAATGTAATTTATGAAATGACCTAGGTCAATAGGCACATAGAAAAGTCAACATATTTTTTTTCTATTTAGTGTTTTTAAATTTATATGTTGATTGTCCGTTTTTTTTAACACTAGTACGTTTATTTCTTAATATTACTATTTTATACGAAAATTTAGCACAAGATTGAGTGGTACTACGATTTTTATGCTCTAATATTTAGCTTATACTTTCAATTGAAATACCATTCGAAATCGTTCTTATAGTTGTAAATGTAAAACGCGATAAACGAAAGGTTAGGTTTTTATTGACATCAAAAATAGTTGCTATTTCCTTTAATTAGCCATTCCTTTTTTGATTGCATAGCACTGTAATAAAATTTGTTTATCTAATAAAACCTGGAGCTTCTTATACTTCTCTAAAATTGATTCTGCAGTACGTATTAATGGAAAAGTACTTTGAGTTTTTTTATCCTTTTGGTTTTATCTTTTTTTTACATCTCACAAAATATTTAATTCAATGGATTAATAAAATCATTAATATTTTCTATTGTAATTTTAGGGTTTGCTCCTTCACTTTGTGCTACTAATGCACCAACTGCACAAGCAAAATCTATTGCTTTTTGAGGGGCAACTTCATTTAATAATTGACTTGTTAATGAGCCTAAGAAAGAATCGCCAGCGCCTACTGTATCTATTACCTTTATTTGAAAACCACTATTATAAAATAATTTACCATTGTATAATAAAACAGCTCCATGTGGACCTTTTGTAACACAAACGTGTTTGGTATTTGTTTTTTCTGCAATAAATTTTATGTTCTGCTCTAAGGAATTATATTTTGAGCCCAGTGTTTTACAAACTTCATACAACTCATCATCATTAAACTTAATGAAGTCAGCTTTTTCCATTAAATATGATAGTACTTCTACTGTGTAATATGGTTGTCTTAAGTTTAAATCGAAGATTTTATATTTTGCAAATTCAATTAATTGATACAATGTATTTCTAGACGTTTCATCTCTTGCAACAAGACTTCCAAAAACAAAGGCATCAGCATTTAGAACTAAATTTCTTGCTCCTTCTGTAAATCTTATTTTATCCCAAGCCCTTGGATATTTTATATCATAAGACGCAGAACCTTTTTCATTGAGCATTACATTTACCTTACCTGTTTGGAATTCTTTTTTAATTTGAATATTTTCTGTATTGACTTTATTTTGATTTAAATACTCAATTAATTTTTTACCATATTCATCTTCACCTATTGCACTTACCATTGCAACCTTATGGTTGAATGAACTTATTCTACTGGCTACGTTTAATGGAGCTCCTCCAATTTTTTTATGTGTAGGAAAAACATCCCACAATACTTCACCAAAACATACTATTTTAGACATCTTTTAATTTTTTTTTATCTGTATTAATTAAAAAAAGAAAGAGATTAACAAATGTTAACCTCTTTCAAAACTATTTTTAAATTCACAAAAAAACAGCTTTATTAGTAACCCGGGTTTTGATTATATAAACCTCCCGTAAAATCAATCTCTCTTTGAGGTATTGGATAATACTCATCTCTACCCGCAGTAAAATTAGCATTTGTTAAAAAATCTTTTCTTGTTTTTTCAACTGCTAAATATGCGTTTAGAACTTGTTCTGCCATACCCCATCTTACTAAGTCAAAAAATCTTGGACCTTCCATACCAAACTCTAAACGTCTTTCGAACATTAAAGCTTTAAAAGCTTCAGATTTAGATAAACCCATTGGATATTCTCCAACATTATATACATCTGTTGCTCCTGCATCTATTTGTCTTTGCGTACTAGCTGCTGCTCTTCTTCTAACTTGGTTAATTATGGCTAACCCTGCATCTACTTGATTCATTTGAATTAAAGCTTCTGCTTTAAATAAAAGTACATCTGCATATCTGATAAAATCTACATTTTTTGATGTTCCAACAAATGGGCCTTCTTTTACATAACAACCACAATCCGGAGCTTGTTGTTCTTTCATATTCCCAAAATAACCATAGACTCCAGGATCTCTCGCCCAACTAAAGTTGTAAATCATATCGCCAGAAGTATTTACCGTATTTCTATATTTAAAAGGACGCCCAGGAATACCAACTGTATGGTCTATTCTTGGGTCTAAAGTAATTCCTGCAGCTAAAGCAGTTTCTCCATTTGCATCTACAACGTCAAAAATATTACTATTATTAAAAGTATCTAACATAGGAAGTCCTAAAGCATTAGTTTTAAATGCATTTACCATGTTTTGACTAGCCAAATGAAAACCACAACAACCATATAAACCAGTTCCATGAGGCGAATTTAATCCAGTTACAAAACTTACTCTACTAACAGTTGTACCGTCATTAATAGAAAATTGTGCAGCCCAAATAGATTCTGAACCATTATCAAAACCATCTAAAAAGTTGTTACCATAATCCACTTCTAATGAACTAGTTACATCACTTACATAATCGACAACTTCTTGTAATTTAGACATGTTTATATTTGTAACTGCATGATTATCATTTTGCTCATAAGCTTGGTATAAACGTAGTTTTGCTAAATATGCTGCTGCTGCGTTTTTGTCTGCTCTACCAACTTGATCTTGAGATTGAGGTAAGTTATCATAAGCAAATTTAAAATCATCTGCAATTGTGTTCCATAAAGCATCATTATCTACATCATTAGAAACTTTAATAATTTCATCTTGCGTTAAATCTTCTGTGATATATGGAATTTTTTTAAACAATAGTTTAAGCATAAAATGAGAGTGCGCTCTTAAAAAACGAAGTTCTCCTTGTCTTATAGCTTTGTTTGAATATTCTGCATCTGGTATATCATTAATTACTTTTAAAGCAAAATTAGCTCTCGAGATTGCTTTATAATAATTAGTCCAAGTTCTTGGTCCCATCCAATCTAAAGGATCGTCTGCAATTGTTAAGTTGTATTGTTCATATCTATCTACAATATCAACATCACCTCTACCACCACCACCTTTGTAGGCATCATCAGATCTAACACTTCCATAAACCCACATGTTAGTAAGTGGACCTACCATGTCATCATTTGCTATTCCTGCATATGCTGCAACAACTAATGCTTCTGCATTTTCTGCTGTTGCTACGTTTTCATTAGATAATACACCTTCTGGCTCATATTCTAAGAAATCATCAGAACATCCTGCTATTAAAAATGTAGCAAAGATTCCAGCTAATAATAATTTTATATTCTTCATTTTAATATTTTTTAAAAGTTAATGTTAAGACCAAGTGATAATGTTGTTGGAACAGGAATGTTATCTACATTTGTTCTTTCAGGATCTGATCCTATATAGTCTTTAGGTGTAAACCAAAATAAATTTTCTCCTTGAACGTAAAATCTTAAACTTGACATACCTGCGAATTTATTTACAATTTCTTCTGGTAAAGAATATCCAAATGACATGTTTCTTACTTTGAAATAAGAATTCTTTCTGTAAAGATAATCAGAGGTTCTTGTATCGTTATTTACAAGTGATGCCGCTGGAATATTTGAACCCGTATTGGTTGGAGTCCATGCGTTTAAAACACCTAAACCAGCATTTTCTCTTCCTTGTACAAAATTATTCCAGTATATATATGGGTCTAAACCTATTCTACCTGCCACACCAGAACCGAATACAGAAAAGTCGAAGTTTTTATATTCTAAGTTTACTCTAATTCCATATTCTAAATCTGGTAAAGTTGTACCAATAAAATCTCTATCTTCTACACCTATACTACCATTACCATCTAAATCTTGAAATTTTAGTCCTCCAGGTCTAGCTCCAACTTGAGTAGGGCTTGCATCTATATCTGCTTGACTTTGAAATAAACCATCTGTTTTATATCCGAAAATTGAAAATTGAGAATGCCCAATAATTGAATTATCTAAAGTACCAGGGTAAGAAGATATAACCTCATCTGGTAATGCCGTAATTTTATCTTTAAATGCTCCGAAATTAGTAGAAACTGTTAATTTTAATCCGTTTTCAAAAGTATTAGCGTATGCTAAAGCTAATTCCCAACCGTTAGTTTCTGTTGTTGCTCCATTTAATACTCTTTGTTGTCCTTCTCCTACAACAGAAGCAATTGGTGGTGTTGTTAAAATATCACTAGTTTCTCTAGTAAAATAATCGAAAGTACCAATTACTTTATTGTTTAATAAAGAAAAGTCTACACCAAAATTAAATTCTTTTGTAGTTTCCCATTTTAAAGCTGGGTTTGATGCTTGAATTGATACAAAACCAGATGGTAAATTACCTGTGTTATTCCCGTTTAAATCATAAGCGGTACCAACATTGTAAAACGTATTAAAGAAAAAAGTGTCTCCAGTAGCTTGTAATTGATTTTGCCCGTAATTAGATTGAAATAAACCAAAACGTGCTAAATCTCCGATAGATTGGTTACCAACTTCACCATAACCCGCTCTAAATTTTAAAGAATTTACAATTTCATTTTCTTTCCAAAAATCTTCATTACTAATTCTCCATCCTACAGTTGCTGCAGGGAAAATACCATATCTATTATCTGCTCCAAATCTTGATGAACCGTCTCTACGTACAGTTATAGAAGCTAAATACTTATCTTCGAAGCCATAATTTACCTTAGCAAATTGAGACAACAATCTACTACCAGTAGAAGATCCTAAGTTTGTTTTTGCACCTGTAGCTGCATCTAACTGAAAGAAAGATTCTGTTTCTACTGCAAATCCGTCTGCTTGAGCAATAGAACTATCTTGATCGTCTTTAATCGATTCTGCTCCTAAAAGCACTCCAATTTTATGCTTTTCGGCTAATTCTACATTATAATTTAAGGTGTTTGTAAATACTAAACTTGTAAACTTTTGATTACCTTGTATTAATCTATTTGTAGCTCTTGTTATAAAACCATTGTTAACTTTTCTTTCAATATCTCTTCTGTCCACTACATTATAGTCTATACCTAAGCTAGTTCTATATGTTAGATTTTTTGCGATATCAAACTCTCCATAAATATTTCCAAAAAAAGTGGTTCTATTAGTATTGTCCCAACTATTAAGTTGTTGCATTAAAACAGGATTATTTCTGTCTGAATAACCAGAACCCAAAGGACCAGCAAATTCTCCGTTTGCATCATATACAGGAATTGTTGGTGCTAATGATATAGCTAAACTGGTTGTATATGCACTACCAACATCTCTAGAAGCTAAAGTTTCATCTGAAGTAGACATTTGTGAATTTACACCAACTCTTAATCTATTATCAAATAAATTAAAATTAGAGTTTAATTTTGCTGTAATTCTTTCGTAACCGGTATTTTTTAATATACCTGTATTACTTAAATGACCTATATTTATTAAGTGAAATGAATTATCTGTACCTCCAGAAAATGAAATTTCATTATTGTATAAATATCCAGTTTGGTAAGTTTCATCTTGCCAATCAGTATCTCCAACTGGTACACTTGTATCTCCTCCAACAAAAGGTTTAACAGTAACACTGTTTAAAACAGGATTATTAATATCACCATTCCAATCAAAATTATATATTTCACCATAACCACCATTAGGGTCTGCACCATCATTAACAGATGCTTGCCATAATGCTTCACCTCTTTGCAATGCATTTAGCATTTTATAACGTTGTTTTTTTTCTGATAAAACTGAAACGTTTGAATTTATACTAATTTTAAATTTTTCTGCACCTCCGGCTTTTGAGCTGTTTTTTGTAGATACAACCACCACACCATTTCCTGCACGAGCTCCATAAAGTGAAGATGCAGAAGCATCTTTAAGAATTTGAACAGATTCTATTGTACTTGGGTTTAAACTTGCAAAAACTTCTTGCCTTAGTGTTGGCACACCATCAATAACAAACAATGGGTTGTTGTTACCAAGGGTAGTTGCTCCTCTAATTAGTATATTGTTACTTGTACCTGTTGGGTCTCCGTTTTTCTCAATAAATAAACCAGCTACCTGGCCTTGTAAACTTTGTACGGCACTACCTGTACTTAAACCTACTCCTTTAATAGGAGCCATTTCTACAACAGATATTGCGCCAGTTACATCTACTTTTTTCTCTTTAGAGTAACCTGTTATTATTATTTCATCTAGTTGACTTGCTTCTGCTGTTAATACAACATTTATAACACTTCTACCATTTATTTTTATGGTTTCGGTTTTGTAACCCAAATAACTAAAAACCAATGTGTCTTCACCTTTTGCATTGGCTACAGTATAATTTCCATCAAAATCGGTTGTTGTTCCCGTTTGTGTACCAGACACTCTGATAGATACTCCTGGTAATGGTATATCTCCATCTTTATCAGTAACAACGCCTTTTACTTGAGCTTTGGCGGATATGCTGAAAAGAGCAAATGTTGTTAGTAAAAAAAGTAATTTACATTTCATAATTTAAATTTGATTTAGTTAATATTTAATTTATTTACTTCTATATTATCAAGAATTAATTCTTGATTATTAGTTTCTATAGAAAAGGTTGAATAGGGTTGGTTTGGAAAAAATATTTCTGTCATAACAGTTTCTCCTTCATCAAAAAATAATTCTATAGAGGTTTTATCTATTAATATTGTTCCTGATAAATTTTTATTAGATGATGTTCTAGCAGCATAAGAAATTTTACCTGCAAATTTTTCTGAAAAATTTATTTGTCCAGATTTTTTACGATCAATAAAAAAAGAATTCTTAGCATGATCATAGCCAAATAAAAGTGAGTCATTTACTTTGTTAGACAGTATAAAAGTGAAGCTTTTATCATCTAAATTGTTTATATTAAACTTTATTTCAGAACTAGCTAAATCAATAGATTCTGAACCAATAATTTTTGTGTTTCCGTTTACAGAAATATTTTCTTTTTTAAATTTGGTGCCTCTATATTTATTTAAATCTTGTACTGGGTTAGAAATTAATCGATAACCATTATCATCTTTTTTAAGTTCTACTTTTCTAGGAATTGTCATTGCACTTCTCCATGTTTCTGTTGGTACTTTTACTGCATAATCCCAATTAGACATCCAGCCAATCATTAATTTAGCACCATCTTTTGTTCTTGCGTTAGACCAAGAAACACCCGCATAATTATCTTTACCAAAATCTAACCAGTAATTATGATTTTCTTTTAAGCTTTTTTCAAATTCTTTATCAATTTTAAAATTTGTACCATCAAAATCTCCAATAAAATATTGTGTTGCACTTCCACCATTTGGACCACCAGTTCCAACACTTACAAATAATACCCATTTAAATTCTTCTGTACCTTTAATTGGTAGTTTAAATAAATCTGGACATTCCCAAACTCCATCTTTAGAATTTTTATTTTTTTTAAATTCTGAAAGTAAGTTCCAGTTTTTAAAATTTTTAGAATCGTAAAACATAATTTTATCTCCAGCTGCTAGAGACATAATCCATTTATGTCTATCTTCATCCCAAGTAATTTTTGGGTCTCTAAAATCTTTTATATTTGGATTTTTTATTACTGGATTACCCTCATATTTAGTATAGGTTTTTCCTTCATCATTACTAAAAGCAATACTTTGTGTTTGCGTTACTTTTCCATCTCCATTATCTAAATGATTTGTATACATAGCTACAATAGGTATTGCATTACTAACTTCTCCAAAACCAGAACTGTTACTAATATCGACCACTGCACTTCCTGAAAAAATAGTACCTAATTTATCTGGATAAATGGCTATTGGCTGCTCTATCCAAGAAATCATATCTGTACTAATAGCGTGTCCCCAATGCATTGGTCCCCAAACATTGCTATTTGGGTGGTATTGAAAGTATAAATGATAGTAACCATTATAATAGAACATTCCATTAGGGTCATTCATCCATGCTTTTTTGGGAGTAAAATGAAAGTTAGGACGATATTTTTCTAACACTAAAGTACTGTCTTGCTCTTTTGACAATTTAGATTTCTTGTCAGTTTTGGCTATATCTTTACAGCCAAAACTTAACAAGATCACAATTAATACTAATTCAAATTTTTTCATATTTATTTAATACTTTTTTTTATTAATTTTTCACTTAATTCTTCAAGAGAAATACCTTTAGTTTCTGGCATCATAAAAACTACAAATAACAATTGTAACATCATCATTACTGCAAAAAATAGGAAGACAAAACCAGCTCCTATAGTAGCGAATAACGAGGGGATTAAAGCTGGTATTAATGCCGCTAAAAACCAATGTGTTGAACTCCCAAAAGATTGCCCTGATGCTCTTAAGTGATTTGGGAAAATTTCTGAGATAAATACCCAAATTACAGCACCTTGCCCAATAGCATGAGCTCCAATAAACATAAATAAGAAAATTGGTACAGCCATCCCTGACCATCCAAAAAAGAAGGCACAAGCAACAAGACTTAAAGAAATTATATAACCTATAGAACCAAAATACATTAAAGTTTTTCTACCTAATTTGTCTATTAAAAAGACCCCTAAAAGTGTAAATACTAAATTAGTTACTCCAATACCAATACTACTCAAAAGAGCAGTATTTTCTCCTAAACCTGCTTCTTCAAAAATTCTAGGAGCATAGTATAACAGCGCATTAATACCAGATAATTGGTTAAACATTGCTATTAGAAAAGCTAGAGTTAACGGAATTCTATATTTTTTTAAGAAAATGTTTTCATGTTTTAAAGCTTCCTCATCATTATTAGATAAATCTAAAATTAAAGCATCAATATCTTGATCTGGATTAATAATTTTTAAAACTTTTTTAGCCTCTTCTTTTCTAAATTTAGAAAGCAACCATCTCGGACTTTTAGGAACCGTTAAAACTAGTAACGTATATATTACAGCAGGAAGAGCTTCAATACCTATCATCCAACGCCATGCATTTTCCCCAATACCATTTAGTAGATAATTGGATAAAAATGCTATCAATATTCCAAAAACAATATTAAACTGATAAAGAGCAACTAATCTTCCTCTATCTTTTGCTGGTGCTATTTCAGAAATATATGCAGGTGCTGCAATTGTAGATGCACCTACACCAACTCCTCCAATAAATCTAAATAAAGCAAAAGTATAAGGATCGTTAGCCAGTGCAGAACCAATTGCTGAAACAGTATAAAGTATACCTATTATAATTAATGTATTCTTTCTTCCTAATTTGTTTGTTGGTATTCCTCCAAATAGAGCACCTATTACAGTACCCCAAAGTGCCATTGCCATAACTACACTTCCGTGAAAAGCATCTGAAGACCCCCATAAAAGTTGTAATTTTTTATCTGCCCCAGATATTACTACTGTATCAAATCCAAATAAGAAACCTGCAAGTGCAGCTGTAATAGACCAGATTAAAATTTTGTTATTCATTGTGTTCAATTTATCTACTATAAAACTATTGAAACAACTACTTGTTTATTGTAAGGATTGTTACATCTCTAAATAAAAAAGAAAACAAAACACAATTAACTCACTTATAGCTATTTAGACCTAAACTAAAAACAACTAGAATGAATATAAAATTTAATAAATGTTAATTTTGTTACATTATAAGTTAAATTACTTGCATAAAAAGGTTAATGAGTTCACTCTTTTATTAGAATAATCTAATTTCCTCTATAAGATTTTGGAGATAATTTAAATTTATTTTTAAAAGTTGATGAAAAATAACTAGGTGAAGAGAAACCAACAGAGTAAGCAATTTCTGAAATAGAAAGTGTAGATTCTTTTAATAATGATTTTGCTTTTTCTAATCGAATATTTTGAATATAATCACTTATACTAATATTTAAAATTGCTTTAATTTTTCTATATAATTGAATTCTTGATATTTTTAATTTTACTGCTAATTGTTCCACTGAAAAACTAGAATCATCTAAATTTTCATAAATATGTTTATTCATTTCATCAATAAAATCTTGCTCAAATAAATTATTTTTTTCTGTAGGTTCTGTTTTATATATATTCTTAATATAATGTTTACGAAGTTTTTCTCTATTATATAATAAATTTTTAACAGATCTATACAAAATCGCAAAACTAAAAGGCTTAGTTAAAAATAAGTCCGCACCAGATTCTAAACCTTTTATATAAGACTCTTTGCTATCATATGCCGTTAAAATAATACAAGGAATGTGAGATGTTCTTATATCTTTTTTTAAAATATCACATATTTCAAATCCATTTTTCTCTGGTAAATTAACATCACAAATAATTATATCTGGTATTAAATCAAACGCTTTATCTAATGCTCCATTACCATCACTTGTATTTACATTATATTCTAAACTTAATTTATTTTTTAAATATTTAATTAAATCTTGATTGTCTTCTATTATCAAAATTGTGTCTCTGTTTTCTTTACTTAATCCGCTTTTTAAAGTAAAAGCATCATCCTCATAATCTGTATTAAAGTTTAAGATAGGACTATCTATAATTTCGGGCTCAAAAACAATTTCATCTGAACTCAAATGAACATTATCTTTATATAATTTAATCACAAACTCGGTAATTTTATCAGAACCTACATTTATGGTTCCTTTATGTAATTCTATAAACTCTTTTGATAGATGTAGCCCTATACCTGAACTAGATTTATTATTATTTGACCCTTGATAAAAAGCCTTAAACACATTGTTTATTTCATTTTCAGGAATTCCAATACCAGAATCTTTAAAATAAATTTTAACAAAATTACTTTCAATATTATCCGTTATAGTGATGCTAATTGTACCATTGTTTGGTGTAAATTTAAACGAATTTGAAAGTAAATTAAAATACACTTTATCCATTAAATTTCTATCTAAATAGACATCTAAATATTCATTGTTAGTTGTTAAGTGAAAATTTATATTTCTCTTTTGTGCTTCTCTTTCAAAATCTTTATAAATAGAATTTGAAAATTGATATAGATTGGTTTTTGAGGCTTTTAGAATAAATTTTTTATCTTCTATCTTTCTAAAATCTATTAATTGATTTATTAACCTTAATAATCGTTTAGAGTTATTAAAAATTAAACCAACCTCTCTTAATAATTTACTATCTCTTATTGTTTTATTATTTGAAAGTGAGTCTACAGAAGATAATATTAATGTTATTGGCGTTTTAAACTCATGGGATAAACCTGTGAAAAAATTAGTCTTTGCTTCGTTAATTTTTTTAATTTGATTTCTTTGAACTGTAATTTTATCGTTTTGGATTTCTAATTCTCTTTTTTTCTTTTTTAAACTATATCCAGAATATATACTAAAAGTAGCTAATAAAATACTAAGAATTAATAATGCTAAAAGTAATTTTAAAGTATTACTTTGTGTTGTATAAGTTTCTTCTTGCTGCTTAATTTTATCTTGTTGATTTTCTATATCTTTTTGATGCTTATTAATTCTATCATACTGATTTTTCATTATATCAGCATTTCTATAATCAATTACAGTAGTTGATAGAATATTGTTTTTAGAAATTTCTTTATTTTTTAAAATTTTTATTGCAATTTTAATAGCCTGATCACCACCAGTTGGATATAAAATACTTGCAGTAAGCACCCCTTTTTTCACTAATTGAATTCCATTATTATCTCCATTTAAGCCATCAACACCAATAAATTTTATTTGTTTTTCTAGCCCTTTTCCTTTAGCAATTTTCCATGTATCATAGGCTATTGCATCATTAAACGCATATATATAATCTATTGGCTTTACATTTAACGAATCTAGAATTTGAGCTACTCTTTCATGTATATCTTCATCTTTAATTTTATAGACAATAGAAATATTATCTTTAGTATCTACAATTTGATCAAAACCCAATTCTCTTTCAATAACAGGAGAAGAGTTATCACTTCCTTTTATCTCTAAAATATTTATTTTGTTTTCATGTAAAGAAGCAATGTAATTTGCAGCATTTCTACCAACATCAAGGTTATTAGCACCTACATAAGCTGTAAATTTTTGTGAATTAATCTTTCTATCTACAATAATAACAGGTATTCCTTTGTCATGAGCTTCTTCTACTAAAGACACTAATGGCTCAGGTCTTAATGGAGAAATTATAATCACATCAAATCTATTTTTAATCATAGATCTAATGTGAGATTTCTGAAGTTCTATATCTTCATTTGCCTGAAAAATTTTAAAATCAATTTCTGAATATAAGGAAGCCTCGATATTCATTTCATGATCCATAGCTTTTCGCCAATCATCTTTACTGATACATTGAGAAAAACCAATTTTGTACTTTACTTCATCTTTATCATTATTACATGATATTAAGAAAAGGAAACTTAAAAAAGTTAATATTTTAATCATGATAGTTTTACTCGATTTCAACATATTATATTTTGTAATAATCTTTAAAGAAAAAAATACTTCTTTAATAAAGGTAAATATCAGGAAAGTATTTTGATTTAAGAGTTTGCGATTCTTTTTTTTAGTTATTGAATATCCTCACCATTTTTTTTATCTAAAATTTTAGCTTAATGATGGGGTATTATAAGTAACTTATGTCCTAGCATTGTATTAACAAACTCAACCAGAACACTATTAGTGAATTTTACTGCGGTAGCAATGGTATGAAGAGCTAGATAGAAAGTTGAATTTTTATTAATAACACATAAATTAGCTATTTCCTTTAAATAAGCATTCCTTTTTCGATTACTAAAATAGGTAAAAGATATTCGCCTTTTAATACACTAGAACATTCTCTATATTATTCTAAAATCTTTTAGAACACATTTTAGAGGTATATAAATATAGATTTCTTCCTATTTAAACTAACCAACATTTTTACTTAATTCTAAAACCCAACAAGTTTATAACTTGATCTGTAACTGAACTTTGATATACAATGTGTATTTTGAATGTATACCAAAAACAAAAAACCCTTTAAACGTAATGTTTAAAGGGTTTTGACTTTTAAAGTGTCAATTGACAACTTTGTCAGCGGAGAAAGAGGGATTCGAACTAATTATTACTCACAATACATAAATACACTAATTATCAATACTTTAACCAAAATTAGAGGTTATTTTATCACTTAATATAGTAGCGTAATTACAATAAAATGTACCTTTACTGTCAACGCAACTGTCAACTCGTATGAATTTTACATTTAACTTGAGAAAGCCTAAATCAGATAAGGAAACATTAATTGTATTCTCAACATACATCAAACAAGAAAGGAAAAAATTTGTTTATTCTACAGGAGAATCAATTCTACCTAGTAGTTGGAATTTTGAAAATAGGCAACCAAAAAAACTTACTGGACGTTCTAGCGAAAGTATAGAGGCTAGAGCTATTAAAATGCAATTGGACAGATACGAACATTTCTACACAGAACTTTCTAATAGATTAAAGATTACACAAGAAATACTGGACAGCGAAACTTTAAAAACAGAGTTTGATACTCATTTTAAAAAAGTAAAACCAGCTTCGAATTTATTTTTTGAAGTGTACCAAATTTTTATTGACGGTAAAAAACTAGATTTTAGCGACCAACGAAATTCAGATAGCACTATAAAAAGATATGAATACAACAAAAAACTGTTAGAAGAATTTCAAAAAGACACTAAAACTACAATTCACTTTTCGAAAATAGACCAAGCCTTTTATCAAAAAATATTAAATTATTGTATTCAAACAAAAAAACATTCCGCAAATACACTGAGGAGAAATATAGGTCTTTTTAAAACTTTCTTAAATTGGGCTATAGAAAACAAACACACTTATAATGATAAATTTAAAGGCTTTAAATCTCCGCAAGGATTTGCAACAGATGAATTAGCTCTATCGATTGAACAAGTGAAACTAATTGCAGATTTAGACTTATCAAATAAACCTAGTTTGGAAAGAGTGCGTGACTTGTTTATTATTGGATGCACTACTGGATTAAGGATTAGTAATTACGGAAGTATTAAAAAAGAAGACGTTATTGATAATGAGATTTGCGTTTCTGATGTTAAGGACTCAAATAAGCAACTTAAAATTCCATTAAATCCAATCTCAAAAGCTATTCTAGAAAAATATAATTACAACTTACCTAGAATATCTACTCAAAAATTTAATGAATACATTAAATTAGTCTTTGAAGAAGCAGAGTTCAAAGATGATATTAAAAAAACCTATAAAATTGGTAGCGAAGTGAAAGAAGAATTCAAACCATTTTTTAAAAGAATTTCAAGTCACACAGCGCGCAGGAGCTTCATAACCATAATGAAAAACGAAAAAGTACCAGATAAAGTAATTATGTCCATAACAGGACATAAAAGTCTTGAAGTATTCAATAAGTACTACAAACCTAGCACAAAAGATAAAAGTGAATTTATGAATAGCGTTTTTAAATAATTAAAAAATGAACTACGGAGAAAAAGTTTTAGAAATTTACAACAAAGAATTCCTTATACTAAAAAAAGATTTTATCAAATTTTTGAAAAATAATTTTGAGTCAGAAGAAACATTTCCAATTATCATAGATAAATATCTTAGTAAATTATATAAACTTCAAGAAGCTCAGTACTCTAAAGATCGTTTATTAACAGTATGTTCTGATGATTTCTGGTTTAGGTATAATAACTACAATAAAAACGCGGTAAAGAATACAATTAATAAAAATGTATTAGCAAGGTTTAAAAAAAACTTATCAAGAAATTCTCCTGCGATTTTGGAGTATCCAAACTTTATAGAAGCTTTAGCAAAACTGTCAATTGCTAATGATTTTGAAAAAAGAATAAGAACAGATATTGATGAAATTGAGATAGCATTGGACAATAAAGATGTCTCTAAAGTTTTTAAAGTAAAGAAAAAAGAGAATGCAGAATATTTGGTAGAATACTCAAAGCCATACTTAAAACCTAAAAAAGAACTAGAAACTATAAATACACCTAAAAAAGAAAATAAATCAATAACACCTATTAATCCGTTTTCAAAAGATGAAAAATTTATTTTAATTCATTATATGCTTAGTCATGAAAGAACTAAAACAAAAAAATTATCTACATATGAAATAACTTTAATATTAAAGATAACAAATGAATGTTTTTCCAATAAAGATTTAGTTAAAAAGAAGGATACTGACTATGAAAAATTACACAAAGGCTACAATTATTATACAAAAACATCAAAAGAAAAAAAAGAATTAATGGAAGAACTTATAGAAAAAGTTAATCAATATTCTTTTACAATGTTTACAGAATATTTATCCTCAGAATTACACAAATTATAAATTCACTTCTCCAAAACAACTATATCCACCCTAAACAAAAACAACACAAAACACTACCTATCAATAAGTTAAAACCACCCACAGGCACCCCGTGTCTTCCCCACGTTCTATAACATCAATGAGTTTTATCATTTCTTTGTATAAGCAAACATAGATATTCAATCCGGATATTAGTAATTACTGAATATGATATGTTTTAAATATTAATACAATATATCATACAAAAATGAACAAAGTTATAGTTACAACTCGTGAGGAGTTGGCAGAAATGATTGATCTATCCATAGCGAGAAGAATTAATCCATTACAGGAAATAATAAATAGAAAATTAAATCCTCAAAAAAAGAATGTAACAGTAAAAGAAGCTGCAAAAATGCTTAATGTTACCGAACTTACCATTCGAAATTACGTCAAGAATGGAAAAATCCAAGCATCAAAGATTGGTAGAAGAATTGTAATCAATTTAGAAAATTTAGAGAACACTCTAAAAGAAGTTAAATCTTTAAAATACAGAAGATAATATGAAAGATTATAACTTACATAATAATGCTTTAAACAACAAAGCAATAGTTCTTCTAGAAAGAGTTTTAGTTGAGTTAGAGAATTTGAAAATTAATACAATTACAGACGTTACTTTACGAAGGAATTACGAAAATTTAATTGCAGAAGTAGAGAATGTTATGACTTTAATTAATCAAAATCCACGATTTGATTGGGTTTTAATTCAAAATGAAATTGACAGATTATTTAATATTGACAAAAACCTCACAGGGGTTATTCTCAAATTAAATTGGAGAGAAGGCGAAAATTGGGCTTTTATTAAAGGTGAAATAGGTAAAGCATCTTAATTATGAGTTATCTAAGAATTGCTACAGATTACTACAAGGTATGTAATGTGCCACTTTTAAGTGGAGATAGTGTTAAGACTTTAAGAAAATGGTCTAAAGGAGAAATTATTACAGACAAAGGGAAGGATTTTCTACAAACCATAAAAAAGTATGATGGGTTTGTAACAATTCCAGATCATCAAAATTATAAACAAGAAATTAATTCTTTTTATAATGAGTATGAAAAGATAGAACATCAATTAACAGAAGGAGAGTTCCCTAAAACGGAAGAGTTTTTAAGACATATTTTTGGAGAACAGTATGAGTTAGGCTTAGACTACCTAACCATACTTTGGACGAAACCAACTCAAATATTACCTATTTTATGTTTGGTTAGTGATTCTAGAAATACTGGAAAAACATCTTTTTTAAATTGGTTAAAACAGATGTTTCAAGGGAATATGACAATCAATAAAAATGAAGATTTTAGAAGTCGTTTTAACAGTGACTGGGCTTCAAAATTAATTATTTCTATAGATGAAGTACTTTTAGATCGAAGAGAAGACAGTGAGCGAATAAAAAATCTTTCTACTGCGAATACTTATAAAACTGAATCTAAAGGAAAAGATAAAATTGAAACAAACTTCTTTGGAAAATTCATTTTATGTTCCAATAATGAAGAGAACTTTATTCAGATTGATGAAAAAGAAATAAGGTATTGGGTAATTAAAGTGAATTCTTTCGGAAAAGAAGATGTTGATATGCTTAAAAAGTTACATAATGAAATTGCACAGTTTTTATATTTTCTAAACACACGGAAAATTAAAACCAAAAGAACAACAAGAATGTGGTTTACAAAGCAGCAGATTTACACTCCTGCATTAGATAAAGTAATCAAAGGAAATAAAACTTATTTGAGCCAAGAAATTAAAGAGATTTTAATTGAAGATTTTATTACTTATGAAGTTGATGTTTTGAAATATACAGCTACCGACTTATTAGATAAACTAATAAAAGGGAGTATTAGAACAACAAGATTTAAGGTGTCAAATAGTTTAAAAGTTGATTATGATTTAGAACCAATTAATGGAAGCTATCAAAGATATTTTCTTTCATTAAGTATAAATCAAAAAAGTATAGTAGATTCTGAAACTAAAAAAGGAAGGTACTTCGAGTTTGTAAAAAAGGATTTTATTGAAGATAGTGTTGACTGTTGATGTATTGCAGTTAATAATAGTGAATAAAGGAGTTTAGATGAGTAACAAGAGTTCAACAACCTATCAACAGTTAAATAAATTAGACTGTTGATAGGTTGTTGAATGTTTGTTTTCTTTGCAAGCTATTATGTTTGCTGCTTTTTTAATCAGAAATCAACAACACAACAAAAATCTATAAGATTTAATTTCTTAAATTTGGTTTGTTAGTAATTACATATAAAAGAATAAATGTGTTATCATATTTCCAATACTAAATCAGCTAGAAAACTAGAAGATTTTTTTGATGCAGAATTCAAAAATGATGTTGTTTATGAACCTAACTATCATTTAAATGGATTTGACAATCGTCCTGTTTATATAATACCTCAACAAGAAAATTATGTAATCAAATCTTCAAAATGGGGATTACTTCCAGAAAACCTAGAAAACTCAGATAGTTTTAAAAAGCGATTCAATACTTTAAATGCTAAAAGTGAAACTTTGTTTACTAGTAATCTTTGGAAAGAACCAATTGCAAATAGAAGGTGTTTGATTTTGGCTGATGGTTTTTTTGAAAGTAAACATATTGGTAAGAACAAATACCCTCATTATATCCGACTTAAAGACCAAGAACCTTTTGTTTTTGCAGGTATCTATAATCAACATAATAACGGTACTTTTTCTTGTTCTATTATTACTAAAAAAGCAAATCCTTTTATGGCTGAAATTCATAATTCTAAAGAACGAATGCCAATAATATTAGATAAATCATTTGAAAAAAAATGGTTAAATCCATCCTTTTCTAAAAGCAGTATTAACGAAATTATAAATACAGGTTTTACCACTAAAGAATTTGAGGCTTATACTGTATCTAAAAAAGTAACCAATAGTAGAATAGATAGTAATACTATAGATATTTTAAAACCTTATTATTACCCAGAATTAAACACGTTGTTTTAATTCGCTCTTAGAGATTTTTCTAATTGCTTTAACTCAACTCCAAGTCCATTAAACATTTGTATAATACTACTTAATTTCAACTCATGTTCATCATATTCTTGCGTGTTTATGCTACATGTAAATTTCCAAAGTTCTAAAACTTCAGAAATAGGAACTTCATAAGATTGATATTCTCTGTTATCTGGTTTTAAGAGTAAACTCCCCTTCTCTTCAATTTGATTATACACTCGTTTGTACGTCATTCCATCATTTTTAGTAACGATAATGTAAGAAGTTCCGTTTTTAACATCTACTATGTCTTCTACAAATTCTGCTACTACATAAGATTCATCTTTCATAGGTAACATAGAATCTCCTTTTATGGGGAATGCTCTGTGTTTTCCTGTTGGTAAAAAAGGTAATTTAATTTTCTCTAATTGTTCTATATATTCTGGATCATCATACCCTAATAAATAACCTGCTGATGCTTTTGTAGAAACAACTTCAATCAAGTTTTCATTGTGTTCATTAACAGTTATAGGGAATAAAACTCTCTTCTCTCCTATTTGTATAAATGACGTGTCTTTTGTTTTTGTTAAATCATTTCTCAATAGAATATCAACTGGTATTTTAAAATAATCAGATAGGTCTAGTAAAAACTCTAGTGTAGGTGAAGAACGACTTTCTTCGTAAGAACCAATACGAGATCTAGTTACCTTCAATTCTTCTGCTAAACCTTCTTGAGAAAGTTTTTTTAATGTCCTTAAGTGTTTGATATTTTTCGATATAATTTTCATAATACTACAAATATAAGCAATGATTGTTTGTTTTTGTAGCTAATTTTGTGATGTGAATAAAAATATTTTACATTTAGATTTGGATACGTTTTTCGTGTCTTGTGAACGCTTGATTGATAGTCGTTTACAAAAAAGACCTCTACTAGTTGGTGGAACTGGTGATCGTGGTGTAGTAGCTGCTTGTAGCTATGAAACGAGACTTTTTGGGGTGCATTCTGGTATGTCTATGAAAGTAGCAAGACGTTTGTGTCCAGAGGCAGTAATTATAAGAGGAAATACAAGTATTTATTCTAAATATTCTAAAATAGTTACTGAAATAGTCAAAGAAAAAGTGCCGATTTTTGAAAAAGCAAGCATTGATGAATTTTATGCCGATTTAACAGGAATGGATACTTTTTTTGGAAGTTATAAATATGCATCAGAATTAAGACAACGAATTATAAAAGAAAGTGGATTGCCTATTTCTTTTGGATTATCTGGAAATAAAATTGTTTCAAAAGTTGCAACTGGTGAAGCTAAACCAAATAATCAGCTGTTAATTAATGAAGGATTTGAAAAAGAATTTATGGCACCATTATCAATTCGAAAAATACCTTCAGTTGGAGAAAAAACATATCAAATTTTAAGAAATTTAGGAGTAGAAAAAGTAAAAGTAATTCAAGAAATGCCTGTTGAAATGTTGGTGAGTGTTTTGGGACTAAATGGTAGAACAATTTGGAAACGTGCAAATGGAATTGACAATCCACCTTTAATTCCTTTTCATGAAAGAAAATCTATTTCAACAGAACGTACTTTTAATAAAGATACTATTGATATGAAGAAACTGTCTGAAACCATTTTTGCGATGGCAGAAAACTTAGCATATCAACTTCGTAAAGGAGACAAATTAGCATCCGTAATTGTTGTAAAAATTAGATATTCAGATTTTAACACCTACACAAAGCAAGTTAAAATCCCTTATACAAGTGCAGATCATATTATCATACCGACAGTATTAGAACTTTTTAAGAAGTTGTACCAAAGAAGATTATTGATACGATTGGTAGGTGTAAAGATTACAGATATTGTTAGTGGTAATTATCAAATTAATTTGTTTGATGATTCTGAACAAATGCTCGATTTATATAATGCCATGGATACTATTAGAAATAAATATGGTGAATTAAGTATTACAAGAGCTGCTTCTATGGGAGCTAAAACTATTGGTCGTTTTAGCAACCCTTTTAATGGTGAACCTCCAACTCTTTTAGCACATAGAAAGCAATAATGTATTTAAACTGTCATTCATATTATTCTTTACGTTATGGTACGTTTTCCGAAGTAGAACTATTGCAACTTGCAATAGAAAACAATATTGATACTATTGCACTTACAGATATTAACAATACTTCTGCTTGTTTAAATTTTATACAACAAGCTAAAAAACAAAACATTAAACCTGTTGTTGGTGTAGATTTTAGAAATGGCAATACTCAGCAATACATTGCAATAGCCAAAAGCAATAGTGGTTTTGAAAACATCAATAGGTATTTGTCAACCTTTTTAGAATCTAAAACACCTATTCCAGATCAACCAGAATTTTTAGAAGATGTTTTTATTATTTATCCTTTTGAAAAAGCATTAGAATTAAACTTAACTTCTTTTAAAGAGAATGAATTTGTTGGTGTTTCTGTTGCTGAAATTAATAAACTTAGATTTTCATATTTAAAAAAGTATGAAGATAAACTTGTAATACAACAACAAGTTACAATTCGCAATAAAAATGATTTTAATGCACATAGACTATTGCGTGCAATAGGTAACAATATGTTGTTAAGTAAACTGCCTACAACTGAACAATGTTTACCAACAGATAAAATGTATTCAGCAACACTATTGCAACAACATTTTGAAGAATTCCCTTATATAACTGCAAACACAACAGCACTATTGCAACAGTGCAATAGTGAATTTGGGTTTGGTAGCAATAGAGAAAATCAAAACAAGCAATACTATTGCAATAGTTTTGAAGAAGATTGCACGATGCTATTGCAACTTTGCAATAGTAATATCAATAGGAGATATAAAAATGTAACACAAAAAGTAAATGATAGACTTCAAAAAGAATTGAACGTTATTATTGAATTAAAATTTGTTTCTTTTTTTTTAATCAATTACGACATTGTCAATTATGCAAAAAGTAAAGGATATTTTCACGTTGGTAGAGGAAGTGGCGCAAATAGTATTGTTGCTTATATTATTGGTATTACAGATGTAGATCCTATTGAATTAGATTTGTATTTTGAGAGATTTATAAATCCATTTAGAGCATCTCCACCAGATTTTGATATTGACTTTTCTTGGAAAGATAGAGATGATGTTACCAACTATATTTTTAAACGCTTTAAAAACACTGCACTTTTAGCAACTTACAATACATTTAAATACAAAGCAGTAATTAGAGAATTAGGAAAGGTTTTTGGGCTTCCAAAAGAAGAAATTGATAAACTGAGTAAGGCATCAAAACAGCAAAAAACGTTTCTTAAACAAACTAATATTACTAGTAATAATGCAGAGCAACTGGCAAGTAACGGCAGAGCAACTGGAGTGCAACAGCAAAGAAATGGTAATACAACAACTGAAAAACTGGCAAGCAATGACAGAGCAACTGGAGTGCAACAACAAAGAAACTGGAAAGCAACAACAAAACAACTGGCAAGCAACAGTAGTGCAACTGGCAAGCAACAGCAAAGAAACGATAATGCAGCAGCAGAGCAACTGGCAAGCAACAACAATGCAATAGTTTATCAACAACAAGAAATAGATAGTATTGCAAAGTTAGTTTTGAAGTATGGAAAATTAATTGAAGGGTTTCCTAATTATATAAGTGTTCATTCAGCAGGGATTTTAATTTTAGGCAAACCTATACATTATTATTCTGCAACAAATCTTCCTCCAAAAGGATATCCTACTGTTCAATTTGATATGAATATTGCAGATGATGTAGGTGTTTTTAAATTTGATATTTTAGGTCAACGTGGTTTGGCAAAGATTAAAGAAGCGCTTGAGATTATAAAAAAGAATAGACCCAATGATCCTCCAATTGATATTACAGATGTAGAAAGTTTTAAAAAAGATAAAAATATTAATCACTTATTAAAGTCTGGAGGTGCAATTGGTGCGTATTATGTAGAATCTCCTGCAATGCGTGGTTTGATGCAAAAATTACAAACACAAGATTATTTAGGTTTGGTAGCTGCAAGTTCTATTATTAGACCAGGAGTTTCTGGTTCAGGGATGAAAGACGAGTTTATTAAAAGACATCGTTTTCCAGAAAAAAGAAAAGATGCAAACCCTATTTTATTAGAAATTATGCCAGAGACTTATGGCGTAATGGTGTATCAAGAAGATGTGATGAAAGTGGCAAGTAAATTTGCAGATTTAACATTAGGTGAAGCAGATGTTTTAAGACGTGGAATGAGTGGTAAATATCGTTCTCTTAAAGAGTTTAAAGCTGTTGAAGATAAGTTTGTTTCTAATTGTAAAAAAAAAGGACATAAAGATGCTTTGATTTTTGAAGTTTGGAATCAAATTAAAAGTTTTGCTGGTTATGCTTTTGCAAAAGGACATTCCGCTTCTTATGCAGTTGAGAGCTATCAGAGTTTATTTTTAAAATGCTATTATCCTATCGAATTTATGGTAGCAGTTTTAAATAATGGAGGTGGTTTTTATTCCGCAGCGCATTATATACACGAAGCTAGAATGAAAGGCGCAATTATAGAATTGCCTTGTATCAATAAAAGCAATCACCCAAACATAGTTATCGATAAAACTATTTATTTAGGTTTTGGTTATTTAAAAAGTTTAGAACATTTAGTTATAAAACGCCTGTTAACTGAAAGACAATTATATGGGGAATTTACGTCTTTAGAAAACTTTATAGAACGTGTTGTTATCAGTATTGAACAACTTACAATACTTATTAGAATTGATGCTTTTCGATTTACTGGAAAAACAAAAACACAATTATTATGGCAAGCTATATTTAAATTAAACGCCACAAAGCAGCAATCAAAACAAGCACAACTTTTTAAAATTCAACATAAAAAATATGAACTTCCAAAACTAGAATCTCATTGGCTTGAAAATGTATATGATGAAATGGAATTATTAGGCTTTACAATTCACGATTATTTTAAACTAATTGCAGAACCTTTTTTTCCTAGTATCAAAGCAAATCAAATGATTGATTTTGAAAATCAGAGTGTTTTAATCTATGGTTTATTGGTTACTACCAGATACAACACAACTTCTCAGGGAAAACTAATGAGATTAAGCACATTTGTTGATAAAGATGGTAATTATTTTGATGCAGTACATTTTACAAATGTAGTACACTTGTACCCAGTAAATGGAATTGGTATTTATGGGTGTTATGGGAAAATTACAAATCGTTATGGGTTTTGTAGTATGAATGTAATTCAATCTAAAAAGATGGGAATTCTGAGTGATCCTAGATTGTAGAAAAGTTAAAAAATTGTTTAATTAAAACAACAAAAGCCAAGACGTAAATCTTGACTTTTATTCACACACTACTTGATAAAATTTTAATTACTCTTAATCCCTAGAAGACCAATAGGCATCATTATTAGAATTTAACTGATTTGAGTGATTATCCAGTTCATCTTGTGAATAATCATAATCTTGATTTATACCTTTCATAATATTTGTATTTTTAAATTATATTGGTAAAAGTATATTGAATTGATGTATTAACCATAAATTTTGAATAATCGACACAAAAATGGAATCCACAGAAAAACAAGCTAAAAATATCGATACAATTGAACTTAAAATTGATATTAGGCATTTGGGATTAGATGAAATATCAAAATTAGAAATTGAACTAGATAGTTTAAAAAGTGTGGGCTTAAGTTTTGAGAAAAAAAATTACTCAAAATCTCTTGTTATTAAATTACCCTTGTCTTTAATTTTTTATGCGGAATACAATGAAAAGAAAATCAATTTTCATCTTTCCTGCTCCGAACTTATTTTGATAGATGTTAGCTATACATCATTGGTCAAAATACAAGAAAAAATGAATGCAAAAATTTGTTGCAGAAATAATTTGAGCAATTTTATACAAATAACAAGCTATTATTTAGTTCGAAAAAGAGATATAAAAGGTTATGATTACGCAGATAAAAAGGTTTTACTTTCTTCCGTTTCACATAATTATAAATGTGCAAAGATCAAAGTTGGTAGAGAGTACAAAACTAAATTATTTGAAAATATTAATATAATTTCAAGGGGATTATTGCTAATAAAATCAATTCACAACATTGAATATATTATTTATCCTCATAATATTAGATGTATTGAAAGTCATACAAAATCAAAAAAAATATTTTTAGAAAATAATTTACACACGAATCTTATAGAAATTAAACATGCAGCTGCTTCTAATAACATTAAGAATTTCTTTAAAGATGACTTTAAAATATTATTACATAACGGAATGTTTATTCAGTTTAATAGGAGTATAATATTCAATCTAAAGTATTTCGACGGAAGCTTATTAAAAGATAAAACCTATAATGATGATGTTTGTGGTAAAATTGAAGTTGAAAAGGGATTTTTGAAAAAGCTCAATCTATAGACCTATTGGTGTTTTTGATAGATCACAAATCGTATTAGATTTTGTAGTATGAATGTAATTAAATCTAAGAAGATACCTGTTTTGGTTGACCCTAGAAGTTAATAGATTATATTACTTTACTGTAAATATATAATTATGGTTTTCCATAATAGTATCTCAATTCAATTCACTATTTTTAATGTTCAAAAAAAAATTGCATAAAGTGCATTTCTACTTCAACATTTGACGTATAAAAATGTATTAATCTATTGTTATATGAAAGCTGAATACTACATAGATTCCTTTAAGGAACTTAAAGAAAAAGTAAAAGAAGATGAAAATAATTTTGACGAAAGAGAATTCTATTTCCTTATTGAGGAAATAGAAGCTGAAAATCATTACCTATTTGAACAAGCAGAGAAACATCCGAAATATAATTTTGAACCAACTCAAGAAGTTCCTGAATCTATAACATTAGATGCTTTAGAGAAATTAGTAATTAAAATTAAAAAATTTATTAAAAAATCACAACCTTTTGATCCCGAAGAAGAATTAGACAGAATGTTTCCAGATAGACATAATGAAGATTTTGATGAAGATTCAATGAGTTATGACAGTGTTTTTGGTGGTGATTAAATATTTATAAAAAATAGATATGTTTAATTTCATCTAAAACTAGATTTTCACTTCAAACTTATGTCACAAAATAAAAATATTCAGAAACGAAGAACCATTTTAGATGAATGCTTTGCAATGCCAACAGGCTCATTTACTTGGGATAAATTAGCTGAAGCTATTCAAGCAAAAACAGGAACTCTTTATAGTAGAAAAACCATTTTTGATGATATTAAATTTATTAAAGAAACAATAGAAGATAATAAAAGTAAAGAAGTTGATTTTGATGAAACTCCAGTGTTTATTCAAAATTTGTATGATGATAAAAAGAAGATTTAGAAAAAGGGTATATAGGTATTATCCTAAATGTAGTTTTAAACGACTAATTAGAATCTAAAATTTCAGAAAGAAGAGAAGGTTTTAAAACCTATAGAATTAAGAAATAAAATTGCAAAGAGAATTGGAGTATTAACTAAAAAATACTCATAAACAAAAATGGAAAGAATAAAATTATCAAACTTTAGAAAAATAGAAGATAATTGGAGCTTAGATTTAGCGCCAATTACTTTTTTTACAGGAACAAACAATTCTGGGAAATCAACAGTAATAAAATCTTTATTGCTTCTGGAAGATTATGTGAAATCTAATGACCATTTTGAATTAAATTTTCATGGAAATAATTTTTATAAACATAAAATTGAAAGTTTTAAGAGTGCTGTTAATAGAGTAAACTATAAAGAACTGAATAAAGATATTTCTTTTGAATACCAGAATAATGGATATAAAATAACTTTAATATTTCAGACAGGTCATCATCATCAAAATGGGGTATTAAAGAATTTAAGAATGGTAAGGTCAGATAAGGCAACTATAGAGATGAATTTAGAAAGTTTAAATACTTATCAACTTAAAGTAGATTCACTTTTGATGAATAAATCAAAAAAAACTGATAATTTAAAAGAGTTAACTCAAGAAGAAATTCTTATAAATAATAAAAATGAGATTCAAAATTTAATTAATGATGGGCAATCAAGGATAAAGTACATAGAGAGTGAGTTAATCGAAATTTCATCGGCAATTAAAGAGTCTCAATCCAAAGACGTTTCTAGTTTACCAGAATTTTACCAAAACGACTACCAAAATAAAACAGAGGAATTAAAAAAAATAGTATCAGAGAGTAATAAAGGTATCATCTCTTTGAATCAGATGATTTTAGAGTATGAAAAAAAAAATAACAAAATAGATAAATTACTTAAAAAACAAACGGTAGATAATAAAATCTTATTTTATAGTCCTAGATTTTCTTTAGATGATTTTAGCATTTCAAATAGAAGAATTGACAAAATTATAAGAACTGTTTTACCTAAGTATTTGGTTGATAATAACCTTGGGAGCAAAAGAAAAAAGAATGATTTTAAAAATTCAGATGAAAGTTTAGAGCTTGACAAAGCTAACAAACTTGGTGATGAGCTTTTATTAGCTTTATCTTTTAATGTTAAACATTTAAGCCCCAACAGAAGTAGCCAAAATAAAATATTTATACACGAAAATAAAGATGTAGATATTAATAGTTTGGTTCAAAATCATTTTGAAAAACAATTGCATTCAGATTTAACTGTTTTAGAGTTTATGAAAAAATGGATGTCTAAAGATTATTTTGATATTGGTGATGATTATAGAATTACGACTTACGAATCTACAGTATCAAAAATTGAAGTTTTTGAAGATGAATCTTGGATTAATTTGTCAGACAAAGGTTTTGGAGCAGGACAAGTCTTTTCAATTCTTTTAGCAATAGCTTCAAGCATTCTAGAAAATCAAAGAAAAGTAGCTGAAAAAGGGGCTTTGTTTCAAGAAGACTTATCTGTTATTCTAATAGAAGAACCTGAAGCAAATCTGCATCCTGGTTTGCAATCAAAATTAGCAGAATTGTTTTTAGAAGCTAATCTCAAATTTGGTGTTCGATTTATTTTAGAAACTCATTCTGAATATATGATTAGGATGTCTCAAATTATTGTGAAGCAAATTAATGAAAAAGAAGAAAATACTAAAACCCCTTTTGAAGCCTATTATTTTGATAAACAAGATAAACCATACTCTATGATTTATAGAAAAGATGGAAAATTTACAAATGAATTTGGCTCTGGTTTTTTTGATGTTAGTTCTAATTTAGCTTTTGATATTTTATAATTATGGATATTTATATAGATAAAGCTAATTTAATTTCTTTTATAAAATCTAAGAGTCATACTTTATTTGATGATTGTAATAAATTATTAAAAAAGCAGCTAAACGTTTACTTTAATTTCCCGAAAAGCGATTTAAAAGAAAGTCCTTTATTATTAAATTGGATAACTACTTTGAGTCAAGGAATGGGTGAAATAAATGTAATTAAATTTGATTACAAAGAGCCAGTAAGACCATTAAAATCTAATAGTTCTAATGATTTTTGTTCTAATAAATTAACATCAGTGTATTTATTGGAAGATGATGAAACTGAAAAATTTAAAAACTCTGGTTGCGTTTTGGTAGGTAAGGTAGGGGAAGAAATACAAATTCTTAATAAACTTTTCATTAATCAAAATGATTACGATTTTGAAAGAAAATGGAGAATTAATGGAGACAATTTTAAAACATGGAGTGATTTAAAAGAATATTCATTGCCTTTAACAGATATACTGATTATAGATCCTTTTATTTTAAGTAATAAAGATACGGATACAGATACTATTGATTTAAACCTAATAAATTATTTAGACGTATTATGTTTAGAATCATTTACTAAAGCAAATATTATTATAGTAACAGACCCTAACCGCTCTAGTTATACTTTTGATGAAATCAAGAAAAAAATAACATGTAAATTATCTACCCAATTAGGCAAGCGTCCGTCTTTTACGTTAATTTTTACAAAGCGTGAGCATGATAGGGGGATTTTAACAAATTACGAAAGAATTTATTCTGGAGATACTTTTAGTTTTTGGAATAACAGAGGTCAGAAAATAACAAAAGGAAGAGAAATATCTTATTCAAGTTTGGCTAAAAAAGAAAATCATGATTTGGCAATTAAGTTAGTTGAAGATATTCAACAGACTATTACTTTTTTAAATAAGAACAATCCAGATTACATTCAAGGAGATAAAATATCCAATTTTCTGAATTTCAACTAATCGTGCATATCAACCGCACACATAATATATATATTTGTACCGTACAACAACAACAAAACAATAAATGAGCACCAATAATAACAAAGTAGACGTAGGTTTTATCTGGAGAATAACAGACGATGTATTACGAGATGCCTTCAAGAAGAATGAAATAGGAGATGTGTTATTACCATTTGTAGTAATAAGAAGATTAGATTGTATGCTCGAAAATGTAAACGAGAAAGTACGCAAATCTTATACCGATTTTAGAGACAAAGTAAGTGAAGATAAATTAGACCCAATCTTAAAGAAGGCTGCAGGAGGTTTAACCTATTATAACACCTCAAAACATACCTTACATTCTTTAAAAGACGAACCACAATACATAGAAATCAATTTTAATAATTACTTAAATGGTTTCAATGCAGAAGTAAGAGATATTTTAGAAAGTTTTCAGTTCGATAAAGTAATTGCACGTTTGGTTAAAAACCGTTTGTTGTATGAAATGATAGATGCTATTTGTAAAATAGATTTACATCAAAATACGATAGACAACCACTCTATGGGTTATGTTTTCGAAGAATTGATTCGTGTTTCTAACGAGCAATCTAATGAAACAGCAGGAGAGCATTTTACACCAAGAGATGTAATTGCCTTAATGAATGCCATTATTTTTACTCCAGAAAAAGACGAATTATCTAAATCAGGAATCATCAGAACTATTTTTGATCCTGCTTGTGGTACAGGTGGAATGGTAAATTTAGGTAAGAATTTTGTGTTAGATGATGTTTGTAAAGACAACCAAAATAAGCCAACTATTTTAACGTACGGACAAGAATTAAACGAGCAATCTTGTGCTATTGCAAAATCGGAAGCCTTAATATCTGGTGAAAACCCAAGAGATGTAAAACACGGAAACTCATTTACAGACGATCAATTTCAAGGGAAAAAATTCCATTATATGATGGCGAATCCGCCTTATGGAGTTACTTGGAAAAAAGACAAAAATTATATAGAAAACGAAGCCTTAAACCCTGCAGGACGTTTTTACGCAGGTACACCACGTTCAAGTGACGGACAATTATTGTTTTTACAACATATGATTTCTAAAATGGACGAGAAAAATGGTTCACGAATAGGTGTGGTAACCAATGGTTCTCCCTTGTTTACAGGTGATGCAGGAAGTGGTGAAAGCAATATTAGAAAATGGATTATAGAAAACGATTGGTTAGAGTGTATTGTTGCCTTACCTAAAGATTTGTTTTACAACACAGGTATCAATACGTATATCTGGTTTTTAACCAATAAAAAAACAAAAGAACGTAAAGGAAAAGTACAGTTAATAAATGCAAATGCATCTAAAGTAACAGGTACAAATGCAAAAGGGAAAGAAGAAACCGAACATATTTTTGCACGTTCTAACAAAAAGAGTTTAGGAAACAAACGAAACGAATTAACTCAAGAACATATTAACGAATTGGTAACTTTATACACCAATTTTGAAGAAAACCAATATTGTAAAATTTATAATAACGACGATTTTGGCTTTTACCAATTAACTATAGAACAACCAAAATTAGGAGCAGAAGAAATAGAAAAACTAAAAGAAAGTTATAGTTGTTTTAAAAATCCCGTGATTAAAGAAAAATCTTTTTATGATATACAGACTTTATTAGACGATTTAGAACATCATAAAAGTAAAATAGAATCTAATATTGAACTTTTAGATGATGTTGAATTTTCAAGGCTTTTTTGTAACCAAGTTTTATCTAAAATAACCAAGAAAGAATTAAAAGAGTTATCAGAGTTTTTGAAAAAAGTAAAAAAACCAGACTCTAAAAAACGAGACAAAGAGAACGTTTCTTTAGGTAATCATCCAGATGAGTATTTCGAAAAAGAAGTATTACCTCACGTGCCAGAAGCTTGGATAGATTATGACAAAACACGTATTGGCTACGAAATTAATTTCACCAAATATTTTTACGAATACAAAGGTTTACAACCAGCTTCTGAAATTAAGGAGGATATTATAGAATTAGAAAAAGAGATTGCTAAACTTTTAAATGATTTGTTGGTATAATGAAGAAATACGAATCATATAAAGAAACTTCTATTCCTAATTTAGTTAAGGAATTACCCATCCACTGGAAGAGTTGTAAGATGAATTATTTGGTAGAAGTTAAAGATGGGACTCACGACTCGCCATCATATGTAGATGAAAGTGCTTATACATACCCGCTGGTTACTTCAAAAGATTTAGTTTCTGGTAATTTAGATTTTTATAAATGTAAATTTATAAAAGAAGAAGATCACTTTAATATTATTAAAAGATCCGATGTTTCAAAAGGTGATATTTTAATGCCAATGATTGGAAGTGTAGGTTCTCCTGTTATTGTTAAAACAAATCGTGAATTTTCAATAAAAAATGTTGCTTTATTTAAGACATCGAATAATGAAGAAATAAATACTTCCTATTTAAACTATCTTTTATCAAGTGATTTTATAGAGAGACAGTTTGATTTAAATTCTAATGGAGGTGTTCAAAACTTTGTTTCTTTGTCTGTTTTGAGAAAATTAAATATTTTTTCATTACCATTAAAAGAACAAACCAAAATAGCAAATTATTTAGACCACAAAACAACTATTATAGATGCTTTAATTGATAAAAAGGAGCAACTTATAAAAAAACTACAAGCACAAAGGCAAGCCATTATTAATGAATTAGTATGCAAAGGTTTAGATAAAAATGCTAAAATGAAAAACTCTGGTATAGAATGGTTTGGAGAAATACCAGAGCACTGGAAGGTTGTGAAGTTGAAGTATATTTCTGATGTTTCTTTTAGTAGTGTTGATAGACATCAATATAAGGATGAACTAAAAGTAAATATTTGTCATTATCCTGATGCCTATAAAAATGATAAAATTCTACCAGAAACTAAATTAAGTGAAGGTACTTGTACCTTTTCGGAATATGAAAAATATCAATTGAAAAAAGGTCAAGTAATAATTACTAAAGATTCTGAAAGTGCTGATGATATTGGTGTTCCAACATTTGTAACTCAAACCTTCCAAAATACTGTTTGCGGTTATCATTTAGCGATATTATCAACTTATGAAAATCAACTAAAAGGAGAATATCTTTTTAGGTTTTTACAAACCGATATCGTAAAATCTTTTTTTGAAACAAACGCTAATGGAGTTACCCGATTTGGACTTGGAAAACCTACAATTGAAAACTTATATGTTCCAAAATTAGAAATAGAAGAGCAAAATAAGATTGTTTATCAAATTAATTTAAAAGCAGATAAAATTGATTCAACAATTATTCAAGTAAAAACAGTAATTCAAAAACTAAAATCCTATCGTCAATCTATCATTAGCGAAGCAGTTACAGGTAAAATAGATTTAAGAGATTGGCAAATTTCTGAAAAAAAGGTTTAATCTAAAAGGAAAAAAATATGGAGCGAACATATATTGTTAAAAACGAAAAATTCGAGATTGAAATAAACGAAATTTTACCTAGAAGATCTATTTTTCATATTGATAAGTCGAGTTTTCAAAGATATACTTTGGCTAATTTTGATATTCTCTTAACTTGGAATAAGGCGAGTAAAGAAGGTGTTAGTGATACCTTTCAAGTTATTTATAAAGGTGTTGTTTTAGTATCCATTATTGTCACTCAACTACAAAATATTGTAGATTATTTAAATAAGTTTAATGCTATTTCTAAAGAAGAACTAGTTACATTATATGATGAAGCAATTCTTAATGAAAAATCAGTTTTAGAATTTGAAATTGAAAGTCTAAAAGAAAAAAAGAAAGACCTAGAAGAAAAGGTTAAACTTTTAAATCAAATAGGTGTTAAAGGAAAGGAGTTGAGTGAATTGGTAGAAAAATTTAAAGATGATAAGGTTTAGGTTTTAATAAACAGATATTCTTAATAAATATGGGTAAAATAGAAAAAAATAGAAAAATTAATTAAAAAATTAGATCGCTAGTCTAAAGAAAAAATTATGGGAGAGATTGTATTATACATTGTACTAGGAGTTATACTTGGTTTTATCATTGGTTGGTTAATCTCCAATTTTAAAACTAATAAATCAGTAAATCAACAAAAAGAAGAGAGTCAAAAAGAATTTGTATTACTAGATAAACAATTTGCAGAATTTAAGGCAACTTCTAATAGTGAAATTCAGCAACAAATAAAGGATATTTTCGAAAAAGAGGGTCAACTTTCAGTCGTAAAAGAAGAACTTGAAAACTCAGAAAAAGAAGTTTTAAAGCTAGAAAAAGAACAAGCTAGATTGTTTGCAAATGAAGATGCAAATACCTTAACTCTTAAAGAAAAAACAGATGTTATAATAGGTCAAGAGAAAAATATCAGTTCTAAAATTGAAGAAAATAAAACAGTTTCTGGTGATCTAGCAACCAAAACAGCGAATTTAACTGCTGCAAAAAACACCATTCATCAACAAGAAGAAACTATTAAAACTTTAAAAGAAGAATTAGATGGTCTTAATAACAAATACAACACTACTAACGAAAGTTTAGCAACTTCTAAGGCAGAAAACACCTCTTTAGAAGCCAAACTAACAAGAGAACAAAAAGAAATTAAGGAAGTAAGAGAACAATTTAATCTAGAGTTTCAAAATATTGCAAGCAAAATATTAAAAGACAATACCAAATCTTTTTCAGAATTAAATGAATCAAAAATTAAGGAGTTATTAAGTCCTTTAAATAAAGATATTAATGAGTTTAAAACTAAAGTAGAAGATGTTTATAATAAAGAAAGTAAAGAGCGTTTTTCTTTAGGTGAAAAGGTAAAAGAATTATCGGTTAAAAGCGATCAGATTAGTCAAGATGCAATCAATTTGACAAATGCTTTAAAAGGAGAAGCAAAAACCCAAGGTAATTGGGGTGAAATGATTCTGGAAAGTATTTTAGAAAAATCTAATTTACGCAAAGGTGAAGAGTACTTTATGGAGCATCAATTAACTGATGATGATGGAAAACCATTAAGGTCTGATTCAGAAAATAAAAAAATGCGACCAGATGCAGTAATTAAATATCCAGATAATAGGCATGTAATTATTGATTCTAAAGTTTCCTTAAATGCTTTTACAAGATACTTAGCAACATCTGAAGTTGATGAACAAAAGAAGGAGTTAAGTAGTCATATTTCAGCAATTAAGAATCATATTGTTTCTTTAAGTACAAAAGGCTATGACGATTATAACAAAGCCTTAGATTTTGTAATGATGTTTATACCAAGTGAACCAGCATATATTGCTGCAATGCAAGGAGATGCTAACCTTTGGAATTATGCATACGACAAACGTATTCTGTTAATGAACCCTACAAATTTAATTACTTCATTAAAATTAATAGTAGATTTATGGAAACGTGAATATCAGAACCAACACGCAATTGCTATTGCAGACAGAGGAGCAAAATTATATGACAAATTTGTTGGTTTTGTAGATAATTTAGAAAAAGTAGGTACTCATTTAGATAGAGCTCAATCTTCTTATAATGATTCTTTTAAACAATTAAGTAGTGGTAATGATAATTTAGTATTACAAGCAAGTAAACTAAAAGAATTGGGTGTGAAAAACAAAAAAGAACTGTCTAAAGGAATACGAAATGAAGCTTCTATAAATATATTAACAAAATAATTTATGGCATCAGGAACTAAAGAGATTCATTTTGAGGAACATATAGAATACTACTTAACAAAAACAGTTAAAGAGTATACAAGTGTGTCACCAGCTTTATATGACAAAGATTTATGTGTAATTCCTTCAGAAATTATTGCCTTTATAAAAGACACACAACCAAAACAATACCAAGCATTAGAGAAACAATATGGCGCTTTAGTTGATGTTAAAATTGTAGAAACGATTGCTAAAAACATCACTAAAAATAAAACGTTAGACGTTTTAAGAAATGGAGTAAAAGATAGAGGTCAGAAATTAGCATTGGCTTATTTTAAACCTGCACATAATAAAACTCCAGAACACGAAATTGCCTTTGGTCAAAATCGTTTAAGTTTAGTACGTCAATTGCAATATTCTAATCGAAATAAAAACGAAATAGATATTGTATTATGCATCAACGGAATTCCTGTAGTTACTTTAGAACTTAAAAATGCATTAACAAGACAAAATCACCACAATGCAATCAAACAATATATGCAAGACCGTGACCCCAAGGGAGAGCGTTTCTTAGAGTTTAAACGTTGTTTGGTACATTTTGCAGTAGGTACAGAAAAAGTGTTTATGACAACTCAATTAAAGGGGAAGTCTACGTTCTTTTTACCTTTTAATAAAGGATTAGTGAATGAAAACCCAAATGGTTTTGCAGTATCATACCTTTGGGAAGATGTATTGCGTAAAGACTCTTTATTAAGCTTGGTGCAAAATTTTATTAGTGTACAAGTTGATAAAGAAAAAGTATATAACTCTACTACAAAAAAGTTAGAAGAAAAGAAATCTACTAAATTATTGTTTCCTCGTTTTCATCAAAGAAGAGCGGTAAACAGAATTCTAGAAGCACTAAAAGTAGACGGAACAGGTAAAAACTATTTAGTGCAGCATTCAGCAGGTTCAGGTAAATCAAATACCATTACTTGGTTAGCATACAGATTGGCTAATTTTTATCAAAATTATACAGATAATAAAGCACTGTACGATTCTGTAATTGTAGTTACAGACAGACGTATATTAAATAAACAGATTCAAGATAATATTCGTCAGTTAGACAACACTCCTGGAGTTGTTGCTTATTTAGATGAAAAAACTACTGCACAAGACTTAAAAAAGGCAATAGAAGACAAGAAGCGAATTATTATTACAACAATTCAAAAATTTCCTGTAATTTCAGATGTTGTGGGTAGTTTCTCTGATAGAAATTATGCTGTTTTAATTGATGAAGCACACAGTTCTCAATCTGGTGAAACCTCAAGACACATGCGTAAAGCATTAAGTTTAGAAGAAGCTGCCAAAGATGAAGAAAATATAAAAACTGTTGATGAAATTATTGCTGAAGAAATTTCAAAAAAAGGACAACAAGATAATATTTCACAATTCGCTTTTACAGCAACACCAAAGCCAAAAACAATAGAGTTATTTGGGACTAAAATAAATGGTCAATTATCTGCTTTTGATGAGTATACAATGGAAGAAGCCATTAAAGAAGGCTTTATAAAAGATGTGTTAAAAAACTACATGTCTTTTAAGCGTTATTACAAGTTAATAAAGCAAACAGAAATTGATGATAAAGAATACGAAAAGAAAAAAACAGTTCGTGTTTTAGCAAATTATGTTGACTTGCAAGACCATGCAATTGAGAAAAAGGCAAGAATAATGTTAGAACATTTTGTGAGTAAAACGCAAAATGAAATTCAAGGTCAGGCAAGAGCAATGTTGGTTACAAAATCTAGATTGCACGCAGTACGTTTCAAACGAAAGTTTGATGAGTTAATGAGTGAAATGAATTTACCATACAACGCATTGGTAGCTTTTTCAGGAACTGTTAAAGATGATGAAACTGATGGTGAATACACTGAGGTTAATATGAATAATCTTGAAGGGAAAATTAGTATTCCTGAAGCCTTAAAGTTGCCAAAATAGAGACTTTTAATTGTTGCTAATAAATTTCAGACAGGTTTTGATGAACCTTTGTTACAAACAATGTTTGTTGATAAGAAATTAGGAGGAGCAAATACAGTGCAAACTCTTTCTAGGTTAAATAGAAACAGAAGAGGTAAAGATGCTACAATGGTATTAGACTTTGTAAATGACCCTGAGTTAGTGCAAGCTGATTTTCAGCATTTCTATGGTAAAAACTTTATGGAAGAAGAAAATGAAACAGATCCTAATAGTTTATATGATGTTTTAAATCAAGTAGAAGAATATAAAATTTTTTATGAAACAGAAGTAAATACGTTTGCAGAAATATTTTTTAGAAAAGGAGATGATTTTGAGTTATTGCAACCTATTTTAAATTCTATTTCAACGCGTTTTGCAGATGAATTAGAAGAAGAGGATCAATTAGGTTTTAAAGCGGCAGCAAAGTCGTTTATAAAAATTTATCGTTTTTTAAGTCAGATTATTACGTTTACAGATGTAGAGCTTGAGAAGAAATATGTTTTTCTTACAGCATTACTTAAAAAATTACCATACATACAAAGTAATTTGCCTTTAGATGTTGTTAATGATATAGAGTTAGATAGTTATAAGATTCAATTTAAATTTCAAAACGATTTATCTTTAGTTAAAGAAGATGGTGAAGATTATGGAATGACTCCAGAAGGAACTGGAGGAAATATAGATGAAGACGTAGATTATTTATCTAACATTATAAAAGTATTGAATGATACCTTTGGTTTGGAACTTACAGAAGAAGATAAATTAGATTTTAATCGTGTCAAGAAAAACTTATATGATAATCAAGAATTAATGTCGTATTTCAATAAGCAGAATTCTAAAAATGATATTAAAGATAAATTTGAAGAAGAAGTTGATGACGAGTTTTTAAACTTTATAAATACAAAACTAGATTTCTATAATAAAATGACTGATGATAAAGCCAATGGTTTGTTTAAGAATCTATTATTTCAAGAAATTTACAATAGAGAAGTAAGAGGTTTGAGAAAGTAGGAAATGTTTTAGTTTTTTTTTAAAATAAACCCACATCGCTGAGAGGTGGGTAAAAATTGCTATGAATAAGCCTTGAAAAAGACTTCTTCGAAAAAGAAATTAAATATACTCCTTTTTATTTTATAAATTCTATTTCTTACCATTTCTAGATTATTCACTCACTATTTGGCTAATATTTTTAAAAATATACTTAATCGTGTATTAATTAAAAAAGATGTGGTCTTTACTTACTAATTTTGAATATTATTAATTCTTAAAAAAAACAAAAAGATGAGAAATTTCAAAGATGACCCAACACAAGCTGATTTAGACAATCACTCAAATCAATTAAATGATAATAATGATGAATATTGGAATTGCAGAGAATAACAGGGTTTAAAACTACTTTTTAAATTTTATTAATTAAAAATAATAGCAATGTCATAATAGCATTGCTATTTTTGTTTTATGATTGATTTTGAAAAAATATTAAAGGAAACTGTTATACCAAATAATGAAAGTTTGAGTATTCAAATGGTTGAAACATTTTTTATTAAGAAATATGGCAGTAGGTTAAAAGCTAAAATAGCATTTGGTGATTTATTAGAGAAATCAATAGATAATAAAGATTTTGAAGAAAAATTAAAGTCAGAGCTTGGAGTAGATATTCTGTTGGAATTTTTACAGCTTTTTAATGCCGCAAAAGATTTTACAAGTTTGATTGATCTGATGCAAGAATTTCGGGAAAAGAAACTAAAAGGAAAGACGAAAGAAGAAGCTGTTGAAATCTATAAGAAATTATCTATTTTAGATAGTATGTCCAAAAGTTATAATATTCCTGAAGCATTAGAAAAGGAAATTATTAATAAAGTTAATGAAAATACCGTATTTACATTAGCACAAACACGTAAAGAGTTAGGGTATCCAGATCCTCGTACTTTTAATCCTTGGTTAGAGGTCTTTTTTGATAATAAATATGATAAAAGAATTTTAGAAAAGGGCAGAAATGCTGGTAAAATATCACTTTTAGAGTATTTAGAAATAATTTCAGCTTTTATGTTGAGTTATGATGAGAGTAAATTTGATTTTAATAATATTTCAGAAGTTAATAGACGTTTTAGGGAAGATAAAAAAACACAAAAGAAATTTTTACGTAAGCTTACTGATAATAATTATTCCTATTTAAAAGATAAAATTTCTGATATTAAATATTTATCTGAAAATAAAATTATAAATATTGATGTTAGCTTAAGAGATGAAAAAACATTTAGAAATATGCCGTTTAGTATTGTTTCAATAATTAAGAGTGAATTAAAAAATTATTAGAAATAATTCTTTATTATTATTATTATTATTATTAATAAACATACAACATTTTAATTGTTAAGATTTTTTAATATGGTTTTCTAAAAGGTATCTTATACCATCTTCAAAGCTGAAGTTTGGTAATGGTTTTTTGATTGTATTGGTTAATTTTGATTTAACTAAATCACGATTTATCATAACGTTTAATTTTATCAATTCATCTTTAGATAAATGTTTTGCAATATTATATACATCCGTTGCTGACATTATTTTTGATTTTTATAACTCAAAAATTATAATCCTACTTTTAGATTTAATCCTTTTTTTAATAAATATTTATCAGTTTTTTGTTCAATTTCTTCTTGTGTAGATATTTTATTTTCTAATACCCATTTAGTGACAACTTCTTTATCAAAATATAATTTATTTCCTTTCTTAGAATGAGGAATACAGCGTGTTCTTGTTAATTGATAAATGTAAGTTTTAGATAAATTTAAATATTCCGTCAATTGATTAATCCCCATTATTTCTGGATAATTACTTTTTGAGGTATTTCTTTCGATATTCGAATTTATTTTTTCAAGTAAAAATTCAATTCGATCTAATCTTTGATTTATAATTTCAAATGGGTTTTCCATAATAGTAACTTTGTTTATTAAATAAAGTTAGAAATATAAATATTAAACTAGAATAAATAATTAAGAAAAAAGAAAGTAAAAGAACTAATGAAGATTTTTTAAAGGACACAACTGTCAACGCCTCTGTCAACTCCAAAAATAAACCCTTGATAATCAATAGATTAACAAGGGTTTTGCGGAGAAAGAGGAACTAAAACTAAACGGCTGTTCCCTTTATTCATAGGGGTTTTAAGATTTAAATTCACGAACTGACACCGAAATAGATTCTTAATTTTTAGTCTAAAATGTACTGATTTACGATATCTATCTGAATACCCGAATATTCTGAAAATTCATTGATTGTTATAAATTGATGAGGCTCTTTATCTAAGAAACATTTTATATCATTTAATAGCTTACGACCATACCGTTCACTCCTACCAGTTATGCGTTGGATATCTTTTGGATAAATACAAGCTCTTTTTTGATTCATGATACTTTATCTATGCTTTATCCATACCGAAGACTGCAATCACCTTTATTAAAAACCGAATAAAAAGATGTTTTTGGTTGTATCGGAATGGATGGTCATTTCTGGAATGCCTTTTTTTACAATACGCTCTAAAGTTACGTGATTTGATCTCATAATCAAAAAATATAATATTATGGCAAAGCAAACAGGAATTATCAAATTGAAAGGAACTATTGGAGGGATCTCGTTTTACAAAACTGGAGATGGTCATTTAGCTCGTGAAAAAGGAGGCGTGGATAAAAGTAGAATCCAAAATGACCCAGCATTTCAAAGAACACGTGAAAATGGTTCTGAATTTGGACGCGCAGGAAAAGGAGGAAAAGTTTTACGAAATGCCATTCGTGTGCTTTTGCAAAATGCAAAAGACAAACGTGTGGTGAGTAGATTGACAAAAGACCTTGTGGCAATTGTTAAAACTGATGCAGTAAACGATAGAGGATTGAGAAATTTACAAGATGGAAATTTGAGTTTATTGGAAGGATTTGAATTCAATTTGAATGGTAAATTAGGATCCACATTATTTGCTGCTTATGGTAAAAATTTTGATAGAGTTACTGGAGATGCAACTTTAACAATTGCAGCATTTTCTCCAACCATTCGTGTTGCTGCTCCAAATGGAACTACACATTTTAAAGTAGTGATGGGAGCTTCAGAATTAGATTTTGTGAATGAAACCTCAACATTTGAGAATGATGCAACTGCCATTTTACCTTATTCAGCTGCCGATACTGCACCGATTGCATTAACAGCTTCTATTACTGCTGCCTCTACATTACCAGTGGTACAAGTTTTAGGAATTGAGTTTTATCAAGAGGTAAATGGACAAATGTATGCTCTAAAAAATGGAGCTTACAATGCTTTATCAGTTGTTACTATTGATACTCCATAATTATGGAGTTGGTATTAGAAAGAGCATATTTTAAAGAGGGTACTAATGGTACTCTCTTTTGCTCTCAGGCATTTCTCTGTCACACCATTGAATTGCCCTGGGAAAATAACAAGCGAAATATTTCTTGTATTCCAGAAGGGAACTATGAAATTGAACCCCGATTTTCGAAACGATTTCAACATCATTTGATTGTCAAAAATGTTACTGGTAGAAGCTACATTTTGTTTCATCCAGCAAATGATGCAAAGAAAGATTTGGAAGGTTGTATTGCTCCTGTCAGCTATTTAAGTGGCATTGGCAAAGGTCTTCACTCAAAAAATGCACTGCAAAAATTATTGTCTTTAGTGTATCAAGCAAAAGAGCGAAAAGAAAAAATATCATTCACTATTAAATCACAGAATTATGAAAATTATCGAACGTTATAAAAAACCAACCCCTAAATTTTTTAGGCTATTAAGAAATATTGGTATTGCATTGGCAACTGCAGGAGGTGCAATTATTGCCGCTCCAATTAGTGTACCTGCAATAGTAATTTCAATCGCGACTTATATGACTGTTGTAGGAACTGTAGCAACAGCCGTAAGTCAAGCAGTTGTTTCTGATAGTCCAAAAATAATGGACAAAAATTCTCCAGAAAAATCCGTAAAAAAATAACTCCTATGAGTCCACATTTTCCAAATTCTAATTTAACAGCAGGAGTTTTAGGAGGCACATTTTTCTCTTCATTCCCCAATATTGGGACCCAAGATTATATTGCTACGATTGTTCTTGCGATTCTGGGAGCTGTGGTCAGTTTTGTAGCTTCTGTACTAATGAAACTCTTACTCAAATCCATTAAAAAGCAGTACAAAAAATAATTGTACTGCTTTTTTTATTACTTCTCGAACTTCATAGAACACATTAAGACCCTTTTTAATTCTTGAATGGCTTCGTATTTATTTTTAAAAACAATTTCTAATTCCTCCACTTTTTTTAATGCCTTGAGTTTGGACTCAAAATTATTCTGACCAAAATACTTACTATTTTTTACCAATAAATTTTTAACATCAGCAATGTAAATAAAGGGAATGACAGACCCTTTTAAATAAATACGATAACATTTTGACTCTAAAAGCATATACGACAAATGAAAGAGTGCTTCTTTTTGTTCGTTCGTTTCTGTAGAAATTACAAACGAATTTCTTACAGGAGCTCCAAAAGGTTTTCCGGAGTTTAGCCCTTTGTTTAAAATAAAAAAATGAGGTTTTGGATAGCTGCGTCCAGGTTGGTGTGTCTTGATTTCAAAAGCTTGCATAATTATCTAATTAAAAGTTAAGATTCTTTTGCTGTGCTTCGCTTTTTTCCATAAAATTTTGAAAAGGAAAACAACAAAAAGAAAGCTTATTTTTAATTGGTGTGGCTAGACTATCAAGGTTTTTGTGAAAAATACTACTGATTTAGAAAGTACTTAGTTGATGCTTTATATATGTTGATTAGACGTAAATAAGTACTGAAACAAGTTCCGTTTAAAGTGGAGATTTTTTTCAAAACCCGGAGGGCTTGACCTTTATAGGCTAAAAGCGTTGGCGTTAAAGAGTACCTCTTTTAATACTATTACACCAGTTATAAGAATAATGAGAAGTTGAAACAAGTTCAGTACAAGGAGAACCAATTGTTTTGCTGTCTTTTTTTGTTTTTCTTTTTTACCTTTCTATCTTTTCTATTACCCCTACACATTATATCTTAAAGCATATAAAAAGACACTATTTTAATAAATTATACTTAAATGCATATAAATTCATATATTTGCTTATATTTATATCTAAAAGCATATAATGGAATTGTTATCTGAATTTGTGAAAAAACGTAGAAAGGAAGTACAGCTTACCCAAGAAGAATTTGCAGAACGGGCAGGTGTTGCTTTAACTGTGATACGAAAAATAGAACAAGGTAAAACCAATTTGAATTTAGAAAAAGTCAATTTGGTTTTGGCGATGTTTGGACACGAATTGGCACCAGTATCAAAAAAAGTAGCAAATGAGACAAGGTAACGTATATTATAAAGAGATTTTGGCAGGAACGATTACAGAAACTGGTGAAGGAGATTATGTTTTTGTTTATGATGAAACATATGTTGTAAAACACCCTAAATCATTTATTACTTTTAGTATGCCTGTAAGAAAAGCCCCCTATATTAGTAACCGTTTGTTTCCTTTTTTTGAAGGATTGATTCCTGAAGGATGGCTATTGAATGTAGCAACCGAAAACTGGAAGATAAAATCAAATGATAAAATGGGTTTGTTATTAGCTTGTTGTCAAAATTGTATAGGAGCTGTTAGTGTTGTACCCATAAAAGAGTCTAATGAAAACTAAAAAAAACTGTTTGTACTGTTATAAAGCCTTAGAAAATGAAATTGATTTTCATAAAAAATGTGCTTTAGAATTCTTTGGAACTACTACTCCACCCAAACTCAGTTATAATTTAACAGAGATGGATGCTTTGGCCAAAGATGTTATTTCTAGAAGTATTGCTGTGCCAGGAGTACAACCCAAACTATCAATGTCTTTAGACAACAATACTAGTACAAAAGAAAACCCAAGACTTACAGTTGTTGGGGCCTTGGGAGGAAACTATATTTTTAAACCACCCTCATCAGCATATAAAGAAATACCAGAAAATGAGCATTTAACGATGCGTATTGCTGAAGCATTTAGTATTAGCGTTGTTCCTTCTAGTTTGATACGACTTGCCTCTGGTGAGCTTTCTTATATTACCAAACGTATTGATAGAACTTCTGAAGGAGACAAGATACATATGATTGACTTTTTTCAAATTACAGAAGCTTTTGATAAATATAAAAGCTCTATGGAAAAAGTAGGAAAAGCAATTGGGCAATATGCGAGTAACACCTTATTAGATAAAATCTTATTTTTTGAATTGGCATTGTTTAGTTTTTTAACAGGAAATAATGACATGCATTTGAAGAATTTTTCTATGATTGAGAGTGCTTCTGGCTGGAAACTAGCCCCTGCTTATGACTTGTTAAATGTTGCAATTCTATTGCCAGAAGATACAGAAGAACTTGCTTTAACCCTTACAGGGAAAAAAAGCAATCTAAAAAAACAACATTTTGAACAATTAGGGATTGACTTAGGATTGACAGAAAAACAAATCAAAGGTGTTTTTAAACGCATGCTAAAAAACAAAACCAAAGCGATTCAATTCATTGAAGCTTCTTTTTTATCTGATGAGATGCAACTATCTTATAAAACTATCTTAGATCATAGATATCAAAAAATAGAATAAAAAAGAACTTACAATACAACCAACCTAATTGAAAGTAATTAGTGAAGTTAATCCTGATTGAAAAAATAAGAATGAGCTATAAAAACCAACTTTATAGCTCATAATGCAAAAAAAAGAGAACTCGATACAAAAAAACAGCCAAATTATAGCTAGACATTTTTATTTATACTAATCGAATAGACTATTTAGTACACTCTTTTTTTATTGATTGATTGTTGTTCTAAAACATTTAAAATATCTTGTTTTTTAAACCGAATTTTATTGCCCAAACGTATTGGATTTATAATACCATATTTAGACCAAGAACTAACAGTAACTAGACTTATTTTTAAGTACTCAGCAACTTCTTTACGAGTTAACAACTCATCACTTTTGGTTTTTGATAATTGTTTTAAATAGCTTTCAATTTTTAGCAATAATTTATCAGCAACTTTATCTGCTAATTCATCTACTGATACTTCTGTGATTTGGATTGTTTTTGTAATCATTGTTATTTGGCTTTTATTTCATTATATTTAAGCTTCTTTTTCAGGAAGCCTTTTTCAAGGCTTTTTCATAGCAATTTTTACCCACCTCTCTACGATGTGGGTTTTTATTTGAACTAAATTTAAACAACCATTAAAATACCTAGTGTGTTGGCAGCAGCGTGGATAAGTGTATAACTTTTTATTTGTTTTGCTTTATCCTTTTGATTGTTTTTGTTAAAAGTGGATGCCCTAAAATTTCTTTACTATTTGAAACTTTATCGATTATACTTCATAAAGTAAGATTGTAATTCGCATTTACTTTTAGTGAAAACAATTGACTACAGTTTTGTTAACAAATAAACATTTATACTCTTATTGGATTTTTCTTGATTTTATAGGTGCTCTCAAAACTATTTGAATCATTCTAATTTACATATTACCTCAACATTTTATTGAAACTAAAATAGCACTTATAAAAACAATGCATAAGTGTTAGAACCTTTATTGAATAACTATATTATCCTATTTTGTAACTACGTGAGCGTTGGATTAGCGGCTATTTAGTTCACGACCTTTCTATTTTACGGGAGTTTATGAATATCCTTAAAATATCTTTATAGTTACAATTTAAGCATTGGGAAGCGGCTATTTTACATAATGGCGTTATAGTGCCTGGAGTTTTTACGGAAGAGCAGTATAACTGCGCATTATGTTACTTAGCTTTGGGAATTATTGCTTATTGTAAGAAAGTGATTTCATACTTAGATTTTAATTCCCCTAAAAATTCTAAAAAAATAGACTTCCTTTAAATATCTTAAACCTTTATTTAGTGCAAATATATTTATCGATTATATATTGAGAGATCGGTTTTAATGTTTTACCCGTTTGAGGATGCAAACCTAAAGATGTAAATACTTCTAATTTACCATTTGATTTTTTTCCGTACCAAATTATTGCTTTACCATTCTCCCCAAAATATTTTACCTCACAATTAGGCTCATTTTTTTTGAAAAATTTTATCCTTTCTTCTTTGTGAATTTTTAGTTGGCATACACTGTATTTTTCTGTATCAAATTTAACCTCGACATATTTATCATTATCTCAAACCATTCATCTTTGTTTATTGATAGAAAAAACGACTAAAAATGTAAGAAAAATAATACTTAATATAACAGCAATTTTATTGTTTTGTACGCCTTTTAAAAATCCTTCAGTAGCTTCAAGTTTTTTATTTTTTTGTTTTCCCTGATGTGGTTCACTATTATTTTTTAACACTACATTATTTTCAGCAAAATCAAAATAATCTTCATAGCCTAAATATTTACAAAAAGAATTTAGTACAATTTGCTATTTAACTACAACCTTCTTCTCGTTATGATTTCTAGCATCATTATATAAAACACGTAAACTTTTATCACCAAACGAACATTTAACAAGGCATGAGGTCACAGAAATACTATCAATGAATATTTCTAGTGTTCATAATATGAGTAAAAAGGGAATCCCACAAAAACACCAAATCTCTGGGAGAGTATTATACATAAGATCAGGAATAGAAAATTCAATTATCAAACTAATTTAATAATTGGATCAAGAACAAAATTATGCCTAAACCGATAATCTACATTTTAGGGTAAAATCTGTATTAGTTATAAAAACCAAAGCAGACTAATCAATCTTAAGTTAAACATCATAAATTTAATAACCCAGATTTCTTTGCAACAGTTGGGGGGTAATGATTCTATTATAAAAAAAGAAGATATTTCCCCAAAGTGTTGCATCTAAACAGATAAAATTATAAAATGAATAACAAACATTATTATTTTTCAACACATACAATTAACCGATCTATCTAAACTCGCTAAGAAGCTGAAGCAACATACAGAACATTAGACGAAGATACCATAGATATGTTTAATCAACTTTTAGTCGATAATTAATAAAGAACTAAGTATGAAAAGCCTTTTAACTGCTCGTTTGGATCCGAGTTTGTTTCTCGGCGTCTACACAGAAACAAAAAATCCTCCAAATTTGGAGGATTTTTTGTTTTAGACAAATTAAAGAAACTTCTTGAGAGTATCCTTGTTTTAATATAAAAGGATGTTCTATAAAAGGTGTTTTTAAATACTTTTCTTTACAATGATAACATTTATATCCTTTGGCTTTAGGTATCAACTTTAAAATAAAACGCCTTGTTAGTCTTTTTCTATAACTAGATTGGCATGAGGGACATTTACACATTTTGTTGGAGATATAGTTAATTAATAACCATTTCTTTTCTCATAATTTTTTACATAAAAAGCCAGTAAAAATACTTACTGCCTTTTTTAAATTTATTAATAATCGTCAACCTTTTAGAATGACACAATTATGTTTAATATTTAAAACCCTGTCCCTGGAGCTTCGGGGCTAGCAGCTTGCGCTTTTTGTGGACTTAATATCATATAAGTTCCTAGTGCAGTAAGTGCTGCATATTTACCGTAATTACCAATCTTTTTAAGAGCGTCTTTACGAGTAATTTCTTCTGTATTTTTTATATTATTTTTCATTTTGTCTTGTTTTAAAAATTCTCGTAAATTATTCTAAGATTATTTTTTTGTTTAAAGTTCCTTTATCAGATTGAAGTTTTACAATATAAACTCCTGTTGATAAGCTTGGTAACGAAACATTATTTGTGTTGGCAGCTTCAAAAGAAGTAGTCATCACTCTTTTACCTAAAAGGTTATATAATGAAACAGTCGATTCTCCTTGTGTTAAACCAGTAATTTTTAAATTACTATTACTTGTTTTATAAATACTTACACTATTTAATAATGTTGCATCTAAACCTAACACAGAAGATGTTCTAGTATGTATATAAAAACGACCATTTGTAACCGCTTCAGAAACTGTTGTTTTATAAGTTGCATCTGTTTCGTCTAAACGTATAAGTGTTTTGTTTGTTCTATCTTCTAAATATACGTTATACCCAGCAGGTACATTTAATACGTCTGCTCTAAAAGTAATTTCTGAACCAGCTTTAGCATTTACGCCTACAGAAATAATCATATTTTCTAAATTAGCATTAGGTAAAGATTGTATTGCTAATTTTTTACCAGTATTATCTTTTACTAATTGTGTATAAAGAGCAAACTCTGAACTATAACCACCAAATAGAGAACTATCATATCCACTATCAAAAGAGGTTGTAGAATTATCTGTATATCTAATAGAAGTACTTCTTCTAACATCATCTGTAGCTATTAATAAATCTATTTCAAATCTATCTTTAGAAGTTTTATAAAACCCATCAGTTTTTGCATGTGTTTGCATCGTTTCTTGAAACTTAAAAGCACCACCACCTGTTTTTGCTTTTACAAAGAAACCTTGCACTGGTGAAATATGATATGTAGCAAAATCTCCAAGATTTTTTGTTATCCAATCTCCAGTACCTCCACCAGCAGTATTATCCCAAAACCACAAAGTTGCTTCATCAAGAATTCCTGAATTTAAAGCTAAAACATTATTAGTTGCATGTGCTGCTGTATTTGCAAACAAATATGTAGTAAAAGGATTCCCCATTAAATTAAATCCATTTCCACCATCCGTAATAGCAATAGTAAAATCAGCATCAACTAATTTACCTTTAAATTGAACATCTGGTTTTGTTATATCTCCAGTGTTGTTCAATTTTGTAGAATACCCCTGACCTTTTTCTAATTTGTCAGTTGTATTAGGTAAAGGATTTGGAAAATAAGTATACTTTAACCCTGCAGCATTTGCGTCATTGTAAGAAGCTAATGAATATTTACTACTACCATTTGTTACAATGGTTGTTGCATTAGTAACGTAATTATTAATTGTAGCTTGTTTAAGAGGCGAAGAAATTAAATGCCAATCATCATTACTAGGTAATCTCATTTTAGCAGTAATGTTTCCACCAGAAAATGTACCTCCAAAAATTAAGGTACCCATACTTTTACCAGTTGCAGTAACAAAAAGAATATTACTATTTGAACCAGAAGTAACATTATTAGTTACATTTAAACTTTTTTCTGCATTTATTTGTAATTTCCCTGTTCCTGAAGCAGTAATAGAATTTGCTAAAGCTCCGGCTACTTTTATTTTAGCTAACATTCCATCAGGAATAACTACATCATGTGCAGCTGTTGGTATTATTCCTAAAGACCAATTTGTAGCTGTTTCCCAAGTATCATCTCCTGCACCAGTAGTTGCAGCAACACCATCTAGAAGTGAGTCGTTAAATGTATTTGTTTGCGCACTCACAACTATTGAAGCAAGAAAGCAAATTGTTAGTATAATTTTTTTCATATTTTCTGATTTTTAGTTAATTATTAATTTTTGTGTAGATAAATTATTTTTAGTATCAATAACTTTTACGAAATAGATTCCGCTATTTAGTTTAGAAACGTTTAAAGTATTTGTTATGTTAGATGCTCTTTCTAATACTTTTTTACCAGCGATATCAAACACTAAAATTTTAGAAATTGTATTTGTTGTATTAATTTTTATAGTAGAATTTGCTGGGTTTGGGTAAATAGATAAATTGTTAAAAACATTATCTTTTGTAGACAACACTTCTGTATTATCTATAACAATACTGCTAAACTCCATTGTACCTGCATCTGCTGCTTTACCTGCATTGTCGCCTGTGCTAATACCAACACCAACTGAAAAAGACACATCTCCTGTCCATTCAGCAATATCTTTTAAGTCAAAAACATACGTTTTTGCTTCAGTATCATTTGTCGATATTACTTTGGTAACAGTAGAACCATTTGCAACAAAACGTAATTGATCATTTGTAGAAGAATTATTTTTCAAAACAATGGTAACTGTTTTATTAGTAGTTGCATTTACATGACGTAAATTCTGAACTAATTTTGCAAATTTTAATGCTTCTGGTGTAAATGTTAATGTACCTGCTGTTGGGCCAGAAATAGCTCCATTTGTTGCTATAAAACCCTCAGTATCATTATTTGTTGCAAAACTAAATATTTCTTGCAGTGTAGTCGGTATTGTTGCTACAATTTGAATTTTATCAATATCTATAGTTACTTGAGGATCTGGCAATACATAATCAGTGTTTCCAGCAGCTCTAAAGTGTAACTTAATATCATCCATTGTCCCTGTCCAATTTGCATTAGACATATCAAACCAATAAGTAACAAAATCAGCATCTCCAGTAGTTATGTCGAGGTTTTTATATACTCTACCACCAGAAGGTTTTAAAAAAGAAACTCTTAAAAAATCTGGACCAGTTGCACTAATATTTTTTAATGTAACTCCAACAATTGTATTTACAGATGTATCTACACCTGCTGTAAGAGTAGCAAACGTTGGGTTTTTTAAAGAACCATCTGTTGTATTGTCTTTTGTTGTAAGTTTAATTGAAGTTGCTTCGTTAGTTGCTGTTACACCTCCAAGCACTGTCCAACCATCATCTGTGTTTGTAAAGTCGAATGTCTGTCCAATTCCAATAAATGGTAAGATCATTAATAATAAAAAAGTAATTTTTTTCATAAGAATAGATTTAATTGTTAGTAATAATAATTTTTGAAATTTTAGAGGTGTTATCGTCAAAAGAAACTTGTAAAAAATAGATACCATTGCTAAATTTTGATACATCTATTTGATTTTCAATCACTTTAATTGTAAAAATTTTGCTATTGATATCTCTTAATAGAATTTGTTTTATTTTTTTAGTTGAAGAGATGTTTAAGAATTGATTTGCCGGATTTGGGTAAACCCTGAAGGCAGAAGTTACAGTAACGTCATTTTCTACATTTAAAATATTTTGGTCAATTGCAGAAAAATCATCAAAATAATAAGTTCCGATACTATTGCCACACAATACTTGAAACTCTAGTGATGTTGTATTTTGAGGAATTTTGTATTCATATTCGAATAATTGATAATTTGAATTTGATAACGTAAAATTTGAAGAACTAGATAATACTGTAGTTCCATTAGTAATGGTCTTAATTCTTATTTTAAACTGCAGGTTGTTTACAGACCCTTTTGCAAAAGCTGAAAAGTTGATCGTTTTTCCAGAAAGAGTGTTATTATCTACAAGAGCATTTTTTAAAATAATTTTGTTAAATGCTGCACCACTTGTTGTAACATTAACTTGTAAAGATTTAGAGCTATTTCTACTATTAGAAGCCTGAGCTTCTGAAAAAGCAGAAACTGCTGGAGTTTGAACAAATAAACTCCAATTAGTATCAAAACCACATTCTATATCTGCGTTTTTAATAATTTCAGAGTTTAAGCAATTAATTCCTAATAGTGCATTTCTAACACCAGTAACCCAACCTCTGTTTTCTACTTTATAAATTGTTTTGTTTGATTTGTCACCTGCATCCCAAACTGTAAATGAAAAACCTAGATCAATTGCTTTTTGAGCTAAATATCGATGAAACTCTTCACGAGAAGTTTTATCAGGTCCTCCAAAATCGCCAACAGTGTTTTTAGAATAATCATAACCTTTTTCGTTATCTGCGCCAAACTCACCTAATAAAACAGGAATATTTTTAGATTGAGACCAAGATTTAACGAAACCAAAATTGGTGTCAATTTCTGTTTTGTCTACTGTTGTTCCCCAATCAAAATCATTATCAACTTCTCCTGCAGAAGCTGTAAAAGCTCTTGGCCAATAGTAGTGAAATGTTGCAATTAGATTGTCATCACTTTTTATAATAGCATCACCAATTTGTAAAGCAGCTTCATAAGAGTTTTTTGAACCTCCTGTAATGATAATATTTCTATTAAGATTTTTACTTCCAGAATTTCTAATGATTGAAATAATATCTGAATTTAAAATATCCATTTCAGTATCACTTACCCAAAAATAAGGTTCGTTTATAACTTCAAATAATAAATTATCTGAATACTCTTTAAATCGATTTGCAATTTGTGTCCAGATTGCTCTAAACTTCTGATTATCCGCAGCTCTTTTAGCAGATGTTGGGTGTGTATAATAAGCAGACCATTTATCTTTTGAGCTAAAAGTATAAGAAAATTCACTTTTTAAAGTGGATCCATGAAAATCTAGAATGGTTATTAAACCGTTGTTTAAAGACCATTTTATAACTTGCTCTATTCTATCTAAATAAGAGTCTTTTATGATATAATCTGAAGAATTACCGGTGTAACTAGAAGAAGTATTGGCATTTTTAGAATATCCAGAAGTATCTCCGGAAGTTCTACTTCCAAAAAAATCAATTGGTATTCTAACTGTTTTAAAACCAACATTTTTAATATCTTCAAAATAACTTTCTGTAAATGCTGGCGCCCAATTTCCTTCAACAGGAGCACTTAATACATTACCTAAATTAATACCTCTCCCCATGTTAGCTGCCATTTGGCTAGGGGATACTTGCCCAAACGCAGTTAACGTTAGAGAGATTAATATTAATAATATGATTTTTTTATTTTTCAAACTTTATTTCTTTTTTCCATTTTTACGAGCCTTCATTTGTTCTTTAGTCAGTACTTTAAAAATTTTTGAGTAGTAAGATTTATTTAATTTCTTTTTATCTTCTTTACTAGCCTTTTTACCTAATTTTCTATAAGCGGTAATTCTCTCAACTTGAATTTTAGCCACCTTTTCTTTTTGCTCATCAGATAATGATAAACTGTTATCTCCTTTTAAAATTTCTTTATTTAATTTTTCAACTAACTCAGTTGCTTTTTTTTCAATTTTTTTTAGTCCTTTTTTAGATTGAGAAAAGCCTAACGTGGAAAGCCCTAAAAAAAGAATGCATAAGAATGTTATTTTTTTCATTTTGTATTTGGTTTTTTAAATTCAATTAATATTGATGTTGTAAAATTCTACATATAATTGATTTTTAAGGTTCAATAATTGTCTAATAGGGTTTAAAAAACGTAAAAACACCTTAAAATCAATGACTTTAAGGTGTTTTTAGAAAATTAAAACGTAATCGATTAAGGATAAAATCAACTACAATTTAGGTAATTTACTTGTTGAAAAATTGTGCTTTTCAGAAAAAAACAATCTTTAAATACTACTATCATATTAAAATAAAGTTTTTAAACCTTTAAAATTTTCTTCTAAAATCACTTCTGGATCTCCTCCTTTTACGTGCCCTAAAATATTAAAAGGACCTCTATAATTTAAGTTTAATAATTGTTGAATCATCTCTTTTTCTAAATCACCTTTTCCAATAGTGATGATTTTTGGCCCTCCAGATTTCATCCCATTTAAACTTACTGACCATAAATACGGAAACAGTTTTTTAATATTTTCTGAATATTCATCTAAAGAATCATGCGTGTGATGAAAGTTAAACACAACTCCTAAATTTTGTTTTGGTAAAGATTTTATAATACGAAGTTGGTTCTCTGGTTTTCCATACCAACCTCCATGATTATAAAGTGCTATTTTAGAACCTATTTTTTCGGCTTTTTTAGAAAGGTATTCTACCATTTCTATAGACTGTTTTAACGATTCATTATCAGATAATTTATCAAAATATGTTGGTTGAAACCCAACCCAAATTTGGGTTTTTAAACCTGATTCTTTTAAATTTTTAAAAACAACTTCGCTTTCTGGTTTTAAAGAGCCTACTTTATCTTTATGTAGATTTATATACAACCAAACTGCTTTTACTTCAATTCCTTTTTCTTTTGCTAATTCCCATTCTTGCTGCATAGTTGGAATATGCTTAGGTCTATAACCATACGCATATTGTTTGTAACCTAAACGTTCTAACATTTCTAAACGTTGCTTAGGAGTTCTTTCTTTAACGTCAAACCCAACTATAGACCAGGGAATTAAATTATTCTTATCAAATGTTACTTTTTTAGACTTTTTATAAGTAGCACATGTTGTGAAAAGAGGCATTAAAACAATAAGTGTTATTAGTTTAAGGTATCTCATTATATTTAATTAGGAAAGTTTGTTATATAAAAATCGAAAAAGTATTCTCCAATTTTTTTCATACTACTTGTTACATAATGACCAACTGGAGGTGGATTTCTTTCAAAATAGAATTTCGATTTCTTATCTGTTTTCTGTGGAATTAAAACAACGTTTTCATCTTCTTTAGCGGTATTTTTCATTCCTTCTACTACTTTTCCACCACCAACTTGAAAAATTAAAAAAGGTAAGTTTGGTTTGTTGAAGTCTTTTCTAGCTGAAGAAATAAGGTTCTTTAGGTTTACTTCATACTCATTTGCAGGTTTTGGTCCAAAACGCTTGCCACTATCAGTTTCACCTTGTACCCACAACATTCCACAGAGTTCATAATCTGTAAGATTAGCAAGTGTTTTTTTTGAATAGTCTATAAATTCGGCATATAGTTTAGGTTGTTTTTGCTCTTTCATTAAAGTTGCTTTTTCAAGACTCCAATCTGGATTCCAAGCACCATATAAAGACATTCCTCCTCTTGAACGCTTTATTAACAGAATTTTATGGTCAGGATATTTTTCTGACATTTTAATTCCGAAAAATAATTCTGGGCCAAAAAGATAGTCAGCTCTAAATTTTTTGGAAGTATGTTTTGCAACTTTTGTTGAATCAAGAGGTTTTCCTTCATCAAAATTATAATAAAGGGTTACATTTTTTTGTGCTTTTTTAAGACGTTGTTTATCTATTTCTGATAAATCTGATGCTTTTGCACGACCATCCATATTCGATTGTCCTGCTAAAAGAAAAACTTTTGTTTTTTTATCTTGTGAGCTGCTATTAATTGCAAAGAAGAATACTATTATGATAGCCAGTTTATTCATTTTCATTTTTTTATAGTAAATCTATCAAACTCTTTTCCTGTGTAAGAATTTATTCCTTTGAAGGAAAGTGTTTTTCCATCAATAGAGAAAAGACCAAAACTTGGTACGTGTTCAAAATGAGCTACAATTGACCCATCTGTGCAGTTTTTAGATTCTGTTGGGTCTGCTTTCCATTTTTTATTGATTTTTCCTCCAGCTCCAATAGTAATTGAAATAAATCTATTTTTTAGTTTTTTATAATTAGTCTGGTTTGTTTCAGATACATCAACATTTCCATCACCATCATAAGGTTTTAAACGTTCATATGTATGTGCATGACCATTTAATACAATATCTACTTTGTTATCAGCAAAAATAGAATACAATGAAATTACGTGTTCATAATCATTTTTATAGGTACAACTTTTTCCATTATGATGTAGATAAACAACAATCCAATCGTATTTATTTTTGTTGACTTCTAATATTTCCTTTAACCAAACTACTTGTGCTTCCTTATTAAAAAACCCTCCATTACTTGAATCTAAACCAATAAATAGTGCATTAGAATAGCTAAAGCTGTAGTAATGTTCATTTCCTGGTAATGCCCATTCTTTGTCAAAATTCTTTTCAGGATCAGAAAGCCAATCGTGATTTCCTGCAACAGGATAAAAAGGGGTGTTTTTAAATACTTCTTGAAAAGGTTTAAATAAATGATTGTCGTAATTTTTGCTTTCTCCTTTAGGATATACAATATCTCCCAAGCCTAAACCAAAATCTGGTTTTAGTTTTAATTCTGTAATTCTAGCTGCTGGTTCTTTTGCAAAACTTCCTTTGTCTTTTGCACCAATATCTCCTAAAGCATAAAAAGTAAAAGATGTTTTTTTATTATCAGGAGCAGTTTTAAATGTATATTTTTTCTCCTGTTTCTAAAAGATGCCCATTAGAATAAATTGCATAATTATACGTTGTTTCTGGCTTTAAATTTACAATGACAACTTCATTAAATTTATTTCCTTCGTGTTCAGTTAAAAAACCTTTTACAACAGTTTTTTCTAATGAATTTAACTCATTATAAACCACTGAACAATTTGTTACAAGCAAATTTGTTTTCCAAGTAATAGTGGAAGTTGTTGGTCTTACCATTTGTAGATAAGGCTGACGAATTAATAAAGGTTTTTCTCCAATTGCTTTAATATTAACTATTGTTGATTGGTTATTATTAACAATACTTTTTGTTTTACAACTATAAAGCATCACTAATAAAAAGAGTACGGAAAGTGTTTTTTTTATTTTATTTTTATTTTGAAGCATCTAAATAATTAGGGATTCCATTTCCATTACTGTCACCTTTTTTTTCTTGATCATCTGGTATTCCATCTCCATCTGCATCTCTCTTTAAAACTTTACTTTTATCTGTTAATTGATAAGGTTTTGTTTTTAATAAAGCTAAACAACCATCTGCTTCACCAAAACTTCTAATATTTCTTGAGAATTTGTGTAATAAAGGTGCATAAGCCTCTTTTTCTACAACAGCTAAATTTCTTGTTTCATTTGGGTCAATCTCATAATCATACAATTCATAAAAATTATCTCTTCCTTTTTTCACCCATTCAATATATCTATATTTTCCCTTAATTCTATAACCGTACCCTAAACCTCTTTGACCTCTATAGACAGTAATTGCTCCAATTTTAACTTGTGCATTTGTATCATTTAAAATTGGAACTAAGCTTCTACCTTTTATCTTTCTTCCTATAGAAATTTTAGCATTTTCGGGTTGTTCTGGAATATCTAAACCAGCCAACTCACAAAGAGTCGGATAAATATCTACCGTAGAAACTGCTGAAAAAGTTTGCCCTTTTGCATTCGGATTTCTTGGATCAATTATTATTAATGGCGAAGAAGATGCTACTTCTAAATTAGAGTGTTTATTCCAACGTCCATGTTCGCCTAAAAACAATCCATGATCTCCCCAAATTACAATAATAGTATTATCTGCAACACCTAATTTTTTCAATTTATCGATTACCATTCCTATTTGAGCATCTACAAAAGAAGTACACGCATAATATCCTTTTTTTAACTTTAACTGAAAATAATCATTAATTAAACCTGTTTTTAGATTCATATTTTGTTTCACATCTTTCCCGTGAATTGCATAGATTTTTAAATCATCTCTACCAATTGGCGCTTTTTGGTTTTCTGCTACTTTAAATTTTGTATTGTCATATAAATCCCAATATATTTTTGGAGCGATAAAAGGTTCGTGTGGTTTTTTAAATCCGATTGCCATAAAAAATGGAGCATCTTTTTTTGCAACTTGCTCTAATAACTTAATTCCTTCTATACGAATAATTCCGTCTACATATTTTTCATCAGTTAAATCTTGAAAATCTAAAGCCATTCCTTTTGATTTATGCCCCCCTTTTGGTGCTAAATAAGGAATTGTCCAAGACGCAACATCATCTCCATCTTTCGTGAAATTATCTTTGGCTTTATTTCCAACAGTTCTTGGATCGTGAATTTTTCCTGCGGCAGCAGTTGTATACCCATTATTCTTAAAATGTTGTGGTAAAAAAATAACATCTTTTAATATTTTTCTGATGGGTTTAAATCCAATCACCCCCGTTTCTTCTGGCATTAAACTAGTCGTCAATGCTGATCTTGAAGGACCACAAACTGCATATTGCACTTGATGGTTTCTAAAAGTAACACCTTCTTTTGCCAACTTATCAATATTTGGTGTAATAGCCTGTTCATCCCCATAGACACCTAAATTATTTCTTAAATCATCAATACAAATTAATAATATATTGGGTTTTGATTTGTCTGTATTTTGCGCATTAGCTGACTTTAATATAAAAAAAGCTATAAATAATAAGATGCTATACTGTTTCATTTTTATAATTATATTTAATTAATTTGACTCAAAAAATGAATCAAAGTTTAATGTATTCTTAAATTCCTTCTATGTTTGATTTATAGTTTGTACGTAAAATGGTTTTTAATTTATAGACTATTTCTATGTATTTTGAATCATTAACAACATTTACATTTTCTGTTTTATCGTTTTTATGATCATACAGCATAGAAGTAATCGTGGTATTATCTTTAGGATTGATAAATTCTGTATAACTAAACTCCTTCGTTTTTAAAGTGAAACCATTTCCTTTTTTAATAAAAACGTGTTCTTTACCTTCTTTTGAAATGTCTTCTATATTGTCTATAAAACTTTTTCCGTCTAATTGATTTTTAGGAGTTTCTAGTTTACAAAGTTCAGCAAGCGTTGGATAAACATCTACCAATTCTACCAAAGCATCTGTTTTTCCTTTGTTTTTTGAAAACGGATTGTAAATAATTAATGGAACTTGAGTTGATGTATTATAATTTGTGAATTTTGCCCATTGTGTATGTTCTTGTAGATTGTAACCGTGATCAGAAACTAGTATAACAATTGTATTTTTATCTAATTCTTGTGCTTTTAATTCTGACAAAATTCGCCCTATTAAGGCATCTGTGTAACTAATTGTTGCATAATAACCATGCATTAAATCAATTGCAATACTATCAGATACTTGTCCATTTTTTGGTATATTAGAATATGCTCTCATTTCTGGCCAAGTACTAATTGACATTTCAGGAGCATTTTTAGGGATATAATTATAATTTTTAGGTTGTTTTATTGAATTTCTATCATATAAATCCCAATACTTCTTTGGAGCATTAAATGGTAAATGAGGCGAAATAAAACCAGCAGTTAAAAAGAAAGGTTTATTAGAATTTTTAAGTTTTTTGATATCTCTAATCACTTTCTGTGTTACTAATCCATCAATATAAATGGAATCATTAACCTCTGCACTTTCATAAGCAGGCCCTGTATTTGTAGCTTTGTACTCTACTCTATTTTTTTCATTTTGATAATCTTTCCAAAGAGACTGCCAATAATCAGTGGGCACTAAATTTTCATCCTTTTTATCAAAAGCATAAGGTCGCCAAACTTCATTCCAATCAGATTCTCTATCATCTAAATGATGATAAATTTTACCATTAGAAATGGTTGTATAGCCGTTATTTTTATATAATTGAGGTAATGTAATTGCATTTGGAGTTTCCTTTTCTACAAACGTATCATAATTTAAAAAGCGGTTTTTTGTTGGCAACATTCCTGTTAACATACTTGCTCTAGAAGCGCCACAAACTGGTACATTACAATAGGCACTTGTAAATTGAACTCCTTTTTTTGCAAGCCCATCAATATTTGGAGAAATAATTTGAGAAGCTCCAAAACTTGATAATTCTGGGCGTAAATCATCCATATACAAAAGCAAAATATTTGGTTTCTGCTCCTTCTCTAAAGTTACTGCTTTGCAAGAAAACAAGATTATCGCCATAATAATGACACTCAAAAAAGGAAAAAATAATTTCATTCTAATTTATTTTTAGTGATATAATTTCACTCTCTTTATAACCAATTCGTTGAGCAATTGTGTAAACAGTTTTACCTTTTTGAACATTAATTGGTTTATAGTAAACTTGCCATTTACTATTAAAATCTAATTTTTCATCAGCTTTAGCTGAAATTAAATAAGCTATTGAAGCACCTTTTGTGGCTGATGACAGTGAGATATTTTTACCCTCAACATTAATTTCTGTTGAAGCTGTGATTGGTTGTTCAAAATTAGGCCACATTTCTAGAATCATTTTAGACTCAGGTTGTAAAGCGTAATCTTTTCTGTCTTTTATATGATTCTTTAAAGCAATTCTCATTTCCTCTAGAATTACATCATATTCTGGTTTTTCTACTAAATTAACTACATTATGTGGGTCTGTTTCACAGTCATATAATTCTTCTTTTGTTTTTGTTTGAAACCAAATTTCTTGTACTTTATTTATTTTATTATTTTCTTTTAAATCAAGAAAATCAGCCATTAAAGGAACCTTTTTTCTGTAGCCAACATCCTTATATTTTGGCAATTCTGGAAAATCGTTTCTAACATATAAATAACGTTTATTTCTAACCGATCTTAATCTATCAGAAAATTCATCAAACCTGTCTGAACTTCCAAAAACATATACTCTTTTATCACTACTATGTTCACCTAAGAATGCATTTCCTTCCATATAATTAGGAGCTTTAATACCCGCTAAACTTAGCATTGTTGGAGCCAAATCAACAAAAGAAATTAATCTATCTGTTCTTCCTATTTTTCCATTTAATCCTTTAATAATCAAAGGGACTTTTAATCCAGAATCATAAATTTCTCTTTTCTGTCTTGGCAAAGGTCCACCATGATCACTGTAAAAAAAGATAATTGTATTATCATACAATCCATCCTTTCTTAATTGCTCTAAAATTACTCCAACTTCAGCATCCATTAATTCTACATTACTATAATGTCTTGCAATTGTTTTTCTTGAAGCAATATTATCTGGTAAATATGGAGGAACATTTACTGTTTGTGTATCTACAGTTAATGGCAATTTTTCATTTTTCCAAAGACGACTTTCATGCGTTGTACCAATATTAAAAACGGAAAAGAAAGGCTTACCTTTTGGTGCATTTCTCCAATGTGCTTTTTGATTGTTCTCATCCCAAGCTGTAACGGGAGCAGCAAACTGGTAATCTGTTTTTGCATTGTTAGTTGTATAATAACCCGCAATTCTTAAATATTCTGTATAACATTTTACATTTTCTGGAATTACAGCAGCGTATTCTATAACATCGCTTCCTTCTAAATCTTTAATTCCAGTTTTCTTTTTATAAGAACGACTTCCCCAAGAAAAAACATCTTTACCAGTTCTCATATGCATTGTACCAATACTTGTAGGGTACATCCCTGTAATGATTGAAGAACGAGAAGGTGCGCAAACACCAACAGGCGCAAATGCATTATCGTAAATCATACTTTCTAACGCTAACTTATCTAAATTAGGAGTTTTGGCAGTATTGTCTCCGTAAAATGAAAACGTAGGACTAATATCTTCTGTAACAATCCAAAGAATATTTGGTTGCTTTAATTCTTTTTGTATTCCTTTTTCTTGAAACGTTTTTTTATTACATGCAATTATTGATAGTATGCAAAAAAAGGTTAGTAATTTTCTCATTTAATATGTACGTTTATGATTCCATTTTGATTAGGATTTAATTGAAATTCGCCTTTTACAACTCTTGAACCATCTACAAAACTATATTCATAAGTTCCATAAAAACCATTTCCAAGAATTGTTCCTTTATCATTTGTCTTTCCTATAAAATCAGTTTTCCAAACATCGTTAATTAAAGAGAAATACGCTTTACCCATTGCACCAATAGTAAAATCTTTTTTATAAATATCTACTTTTTTTCTATCATCTTCTACATAGCCCCAAAAAAGGAATTCACTAACGTTAGGATGACTAAATGCAGCAATCATAAAATCTCTTGTATATTGCTCTCTTATTACTGGTTCTTGAATATCCATTGTAAACTCAGAAATGCTAATCTTTATATTTAAAGTTCCGTAATAATCTAGAATTTCTAATACTTTTTCTGGTGGTGTTAAATCCGATCCAATATGACTTTGAATACCAATTCCATCAACTAAACCACCTGTATTTTTATCAATGCGTTTGATAAAATTATAATACCATTCTTGCTTTTTGGTATCTAAACCACCTTTACTTATAATTCCGTATTCGTTAATAAAACATTTTGCTATTGGTTGTAATTCTTTGGTTGCTTTAAAACCATTGTATAGAATAGCTTCAGAACCTGTTATCTGTTGTAAATCTCTGTTAGTATAAGCCTCATTAACAACATCCCAATGAGAAATTTTATCTTTGGTAAGCTTTAAAAGATTAGTAACATGATCTTCAATTAAGTTAGTTACTTTTTCTGGGTTGTCTTTATTTTCTTTTATTTCTGGTGTTAAATAATTGAATCCAGGCCAAATTAACACATGTCCTTTTATAGTAACATTATCATTTTTTAAGATTGAAATAGCTTCAATTAATTGGTCTTTTTTCTTTTTCCAGCGTAAACTTTTAATTTTTAAATCATTTTCAAAAACGGCCAAATCAAATGCCTTTTTAAAGTTCTTATACTTTTCATTATTAGCAACAACATCTTTTGCATTTATAGCTGCTCCAAAAGGAAAATTATGCTTTATTAATTTAATACTTATAGTTTTATCTGTAATAGCTTTTCCCTTTTTTTGAAATTGTATTTTAAAATCACTCTTTCTATTTTTTTCAATTCTAGCATTCGCTTCTTTACGCCATTTAGCATCTGGCTCCATACCTTTGTAAACTATTTCAGTTTTTGGAAGTGCTTCAAATTTTGTTCCTTCAGCAAACAATTCAAATTTTATATCTTTTATTAAAAAAGCTTGTGGTTTAAAACCATAGTGCAAAACAATTCCTAAATTATTTTGATCAATATTTATATCCGATTGAAAAGGAATATAGTATTGCTGCCACTTAGAAGATATGCTTTGTGTAGATACAATGTTGTTTTTGTAAGATTCTGATTGTTTGAATAACAGGTTTATTTTAGCTTCTCCAGTTTCTAGGCTAGACTTTGTAGTTTTTGCTGAAAAACTCAACAAAAAAACACGACCCAGTTTTACAGATTGTTTATGAATTGGTATAGAAGTAGCACTTTTATAAATGAATTGAGGTTGCGTTATCGTTTCAATTTCGAATTGAGCATTACTTTTTTTGAAAGGTTCTATTACAGTAACTTTTCCAAATGTTTTATTTGTGCTGATGAATTTAATCTTATTGTAATCAATTAAATTTTCTCCTTTAGGATATTTTTTTTGCGAAAATCCACAGAAAGTTCCTAAAAGGAATATAATAAATATGATTTTTTTCATTTTTTAAAAATTTGATTTCCAATCATTCAACTCTTTCAATAACTGTTCTGTTAATTGCGATTTTTGTTTTGATAAATCTTTAGATTCTGATGGATCTTTAGAAATATTATACAATTCTGTTCTTCCTTCTTTATACCAATTTATCAACTTATAATCACCTTTTCTAATTGCTGATGATTTAGTATCTCCTGTATTTACTGGTCTTGCTTTTGATGAATGCCAAAACACAGTTCTGTCTGTCCATTTTTCATCATTATTTAATATTGGCAGAAGACTTTTTCCATCTGTTTGTAATGATTTTTTAGCAGTAATATCTAATACTGTAGGAAAAACATCCATTAGCATTACTAAAGATTCATTGTCTTCTTTTGGTTGAAAATGGTTTGGCCATTTCACAAAAAGCGGCACTTTAATTCCTCCATCATACAACCAACCTTTTCCTGCTCTTAAAGGAAAATTAGAAGTTGCTAAATCGCGTTTTTTAGTTCCGTCATTAGATAAACCTCCATGATCAGAAGAAAAAATCACAATCGTATTGTTATCAATTTTTAAATCTTTTAAAAGTTGAAGTAATTTTCCTACATTTTCATCCATCGTTTCTACCATAGCAGCATATTTTGGATGATTCTGACGCATTTTAGTTCTTCCAGTTCCTTCTTTTATAAATTCTGGTTGTTTTCCAAAATCGAAGTTTTTTATTTCTTCTTTATTTCTTTTAAAATCTTTTTCTTTTGCTTCTAAAGGTTGATGTACTCCATAAAACGAAAACATTGCCATAAACGGTTTATTCTTATCTGTATTTGTAATGTATTTTACAACATTATCTGTCATAACATCCATTAAATAATCGCCATCTTTACTAACGGTATCAACATCTGGAATTGGAGATTTTTTAGACTTACCATTTCCACGTTTAGCAACATTAAAAGGATATAAAAAACTAATTGGTGAACCTGCGTGACCAGCCGCAAAACTAAAATCGTATCCAAATTCATTTAAACTTTTTTCGTCACCCAAATGCCATTTCCCAAAATAAGCCGTTTGGTAACCTGCTGATTTTATATTTTTTACAAAATTTTTATTGTCTGCAATTCCATTCATTTTAAAACCATCATCAGGAACATCTCCATTTTGAACGGGATAATTACCTGTCATCATCGCATATCGTGAAGGCACACAGCGTGGATAATTTGCATATGCATTATTAAAAACCACAGATTCTGACGCTAATTTATCAACATTTGGAGTTTGATAAATTTTAGAGCCATTTCTACTTAAATCGTAAAAACCTAAATCATCAACATGAATAATTAAAATGTTGGGTTTTGTTAAGTTTGTAGAAACTGTTTTAGAATCTTTTACTTTACAGCTAAAACTAATTAGTAAAATTAGAATTGAAATGTATCTCAAGTTTTTCATCTTTTATATTTAATGTGTTTTTGGTTCTAAAACTGCTCCACTATTCTTCATCCAGTTTTTAACAGCATCACCCATTTTTTTTGTAACTTTTGGATTCTCTTTTGCAATGTTTTTCATCTCATTAGGGTCATTAACTCTATCATATAAAATTTCATAACCTTCACTAGTAATATACCTATAACGTTCTCCTGTTGCAGATTGAGCTCCATAAACTTCAGAAAAAGCATATTCCCTAACTTTCTCTTTTAATGTTAAAAGAGGCACAACACTTATACCGTTTTTTGCAATTTTATTTGGATTCTTAAATCCTGCTAATTCAAATGCAGTAGGAATTAAATCTAGCAATTCCATTGGTTGCATACTAATTTTATCTTTTGGAAATAAATTAGGGTAACTAATAATCATAGAAGTATTTAAAGCTTCTTCAAATAAAGTAGTTTTATGTGAACGACCATGATTTCCTAAGAAAATTGAATGATCAGAGAAAAATACAATCACCGTATTTTCTAATTCACCTGATCTTTTTAATGATGCAATTAATTTACCAACCATTTTATCCATAAAAGCAACATTGGCAACTTCTCCTATACGTTCTTTTGGTAGTTTTTTAGCTTCCGCAGGTTTATTTCCTACTAATAAAGGTTCTGGAACAAAATGTCCAAACTTATTAGTTTTTGGCCCAGGAATTTTAATTTTATTTGCGATATCATAATAACGTTGAGGAACGTCATAAGGTCCATGAGGTAAGCAAAAGTTAAACCACATAAAAAATGGTTTGGCTTTATCTTGCTCATTTTCAATCCAATAAGAACCAACATGCGCCATATATCCATCAAGATAATCTACATCATCTTGCATTGTGCTTCTCATTTTATGACCAGGAACATTATTATCTTTTAAAAACTGATCATATTTCCCTCTTTTTTTAAGATGTTTTATAAACGGAATTTCGCTAACATCTTTCCCTTTTTTTAGATCTCGCCAAATCGCATGACGTTCTCCTGAAGCATTTACAAAGTCAAATCCATAAGCTTTTAAAGCATCTGCCTTAGATTGATTTCTTTTTTGTGGTCTTACATGAGATTTACCAACATAAGCAGTTTGATAACCATTTTCTTGAAAAACTTTTGGAAAAGTCCACACATTTTCTGGAAGAAATCTCATATCTCCATTTTTATAAAAACCTAAATTATGAGAATATAAACCTGTAATTAGAGTATTTCTAGAAGGACCACACATAGGACCTTGTGCCACTGCATGTGGAAAATGGACTCCTTGTTCAGCTAATCTATCAATGTTTGGTGTGTGTCCAAATCCTTCTCCCAGTTTATTCATAAAACGAGGCATTAAATCATCTACTTCTATAAATATGATATTTGGAGTTTTTTTTGTTTGAGAAACAAAACTCATACTTCCAATAAACAATAAAACTGCAAAAACTCTTTTCATAATTAACCTTTTGGATTTATCCGAAGTGAAATTACCTAATTCATTTTTTACAAGCTATAACTAAAAATCTAAAAAGGTTCAATTATCGTCATTTACTAATGGACTTAGGTCTCAAGGAGTTTTTTTTAAATAAAAATTAATTCGAAATCAATTGTTTTATTACATCATAAGCTGGAGTTGGTTTAAAATCTTCATCATAAATAGACTGAAAAACACCTGTTCCTTTTTTTAATCTTTCACCAACATCCCAAAGATTAATTGTTACTTCTCCATTTTTACTTTTCTCAACTAAAACATCAATTATTTTTTGATACACTCTTTTCTGAATCTTGCGTTCAGATTCTTTTTTATTGAGATCTTTAGTCTTCACTAAATAATCTAATTCAGTAATATGAAATGCCAAATTATTTTGATGTGCCCAATCAATTAATCCTCCCAACTTACGCATTGTTTCATCAGTATTGTCTACAAAATCTTTACGTTTTGCGCCTAATAATAAATGTGCTTGCCAACCAATACCATCTACTCTGTATCCTTTAGAACGGATATATAAAATTGTTTCTTTTACTTTGTCCCACATTATAGCATCCATACCTGAATTTTGGTTGTAAACCAGTTTTATATTTGTTGCGTGTTTTGTAGCAATTTCAAAAGCTTTTAATATGTATAATGGAAATCCGTTTTCATCTAAACCAATTTTTAACCAAGGATTTTCCCATTTGTTTGTACCTTCTTTTGGTCCAAACCATTTTCCATTAGAAAGGATGGTTTCGTTTACAACATCCATCCAAACAACAGATTTTTCATTGTTAAAACGTTTGGCAAAAGCAGTTGTAAATTCTATTAAATTAGTTTCTAATTCTTTTGCAGTTCTATGGTCTTGTTTTGCCCATTTAGATGCTTGAGGACTCATTGGCCCGTGTAATCTTACAGCAAGTTTATGTTTGTTTGCAAAAGATATAAAGTCATCTATTATTGTCCAATTCCATTTGTTTGGTTGCGGATGAACTCTACTTTGTTTTGCTGCATTTGCTGGAGTTAAATATTTAAAATCCTTTAAAAAAAGCTCTTCTTTTTTTGTGTTTAATTCATAATGATTTAAAGTTGCGCCAACCAAAATGTTATTGGTTTTGTACTGTTTAAAATCAACCTTATTACTTAAAATATTGTTTTCTAAAACTTTTTTAGGAGTTGAACACGACTGAATAAAAAAAGCACTACTAAAGAATAGAACAATAAAGATTGTAGAATTTATTTTTTTATAAGTCATATAACTATTTTTAAAGTTTAACTATTTTCTGATGAACAAAACCTTTTGTGGTTTCTAAAGTTAGAATATAAATACCCGATTTTATTGATTTTAAATTGATTTGTGAATCCTTAAAGCTTTCAACTTGTAAAATAATTTTACCTGATAAATCAATTATTGAAACAGATTTTACCTCATTTTTAGATTGAATAATTAGAATGTCTTTTACAGGATTTGGGTAAATAGAGATGATATCTTTTAGTTCATTATCAGTAGAAAGTGCTGTATTTTCTGATTCAATAACAGTTAAAGAGAAATTTTTAATACTTGTTGAATTTGTAACGTTTGCTAAAATTGATTTAATATTACTGCTACCTTCAGAAACATTAGAAATATGAGGAACGTTAGAATAATACTGTGTCATTTTTTGTTGCCCA